>JBCDFY010000080.1:0-27771 GCA_039176995.1 Bacteroidota bacterium | reverse complement strand
TTGACTCATATAGCATAGCTACTCCCTCTACTACCAGACGACTCTCTGGAGGCAATGTGGTGAACAAGTCTTGTATCTCTTTTGGAAACATCACACAAAATAAACATTTTATTGAATCTCAGCTTTTGCTGAGTAGTTACAAAAATTGTATTGATACTCAGATGAGATTGTAGTCTTCTGTAATGGTTATCATTTATTTGTAAACATCTTTCCTATGCCGAACTCGAATTACTTCGACTAATAATTCTTTTTCAAAAACACTATAAATAATTCTATAATCGCCCACTCGAATACGGTAATCATTTAGACTACCTACTAATTTTCTATGGCCATTTGGATAAGGATTTTCCTCTAATTGATCTATTGTTTCACGCACTTTAGAAATATATTGCTTAGGTAGCCGCTCTATTTCTTTGAGTGCCTTTCGCTTGATGACAATTTGAAACTTCATATTACTTTAATCCTTTTTCATCCAATTCTTGTTTTGCCTGTTCCCAACTGATTGTTCCTTCTCCTTTTCGCGCTTCTATTTCTAATAAATCCAATAAGTCTTCGATATATTCAGATAATTGCTGATCGTGATTTTTTAAGTCAATTTGTAAAGCAATATTTTCACCATTTTGCCCAACGACGTAACTTAATCCTTTCATCTTACTTAGTTTATGAATTGTTTACTTGAAATACAATATGCACAAGGAGTTAGTTCATTGCAAATAATTCAGTTGACAATTCAGTTATTAAAATTTAATCCAAAAGATCATTTTTAATCAAGACTTTAGCCTTATCCCATCTTTGCGTCAACCTAGAAACGACCACAATCCCCAACAAACTACTCACCATCGCCAACGTCCGAAATGGAAATAGCACTACGCCCTCTTCAATCATCGGATAATCAATCAAAATCGGTAAACCTAAAGCTGCTTCGCCACCTCCAAAGCGCAAAATTACACCAATCAATAATCCTGCAACTGAACCAATGGTATTCGCCTTTTTGTCAAACAATGCGGTCACCAACTGTGGAAACAATAGACAATACACAAAATCACTACACAACACCCAAAGCGCATAAACACTCGTCACATTTAGCGCAATCAAAGTCGCCGCAATACCAACAATCCAAATGCACTTTTTTAAGACTTTATTGAGTTGTTCATTCGTAATTTTTGGTTTGAAAATGGGGCGGTAAACATTCCAACTAGCAAGGGAAGAAGCGGACAAAATAGAAGAATCTACTGAAGACATTACGGCGGCGGCTACTGCACCCAATCCAATAGTGGCAATCGCCGTTGGCGTTAAATATCGAATGACGTAAGGTAAAACCAAGGAGCTATTTTCCAGTTCTAGTGCGCCATATGCTGTCCAATCCGTTACGTTCGCGCCGATGATGCCAATCATAACCGCAGGAACAGCCGCGATAATGCAAACGCCACCTGCCAATAGAGACAATCGCATTGCCGTTTGCGCATCTTTGGATGCTAAAACTCGCTGAAAATACACCTGCCAAGGAATGCCGCCAAACATCAGCAGCAGCGCATAATCCCACCAATACCAATAATAATTACCTAGTGCTTCTCGACTCGGCAACAAAGAAGCTGCCACACCTTTTTGTACTTCATAGTTTTGCCAAGCCACTTCCCAACCACCTACTTCTGACAAAGCAAATGGTACGACAATTGCCAAGCCCAACAGCAACAAGGTCATTTGAATAATATCCGTCATTGCCACTGCCCAAAGTCCACCAATGGCAGTGTAGGCAATTGCAATGACAGCAGATAAGATGATGGAAGTTTGCGTATCTATGCCCAAGACGGTAGAAAAAGTTGTTCCCAGAGCGACCAAAATGGCAGCCGTCCAGAAGATTTCACCTGTCAGAGCTGGGAGAAATAGTACCGCACCCATTCGTTTCCCAAAGCGTTGTGCTAAAGGGTCAAGCATGGTTTTGAACTCATAGCGGCGCATTTTTCGAGCAAAAAATATACCACCAATCACCAAACTCAAGGCATAGCCCCAAGGCGCTTGCACCCAAACCAAGCCATCGCTAAAGGCAAATTGCGCTGTTCCATTGATGTAGCCGCCACCGACCCAAGTGGCACTCATCGTAAAAATGGCAATACCCAAAGGTAATCCTCGCCCTGCGGTCATCAAGTCTTGGTCGCCTTTTTTCTTTGCTGCCAAATAGGTGCCAAAAAAGAACACCAAGACATAGAAAACCATCATCGCCAAGTAACCCGACCAAAAGACTTCGGCTTCGGTGAAGAAGTGTAGGTAGAGTCCGAAGATGATTAGAATACCGAGCAAAGCCGCAGTTGGAAGGATTTTTTTCATGGATGTTGTGTTACAGTTTGAGGTGCATACAAAGCCGCCAAGACGGTGTGTGCCACATTGCACGAATCTTAAATTTGTCAGAATGGCGCTTTATCTAAAAGTGCGTAATGTGGATTTGGATGGACATCAGCCTGAGGCGGACGTAGTCGAGTCCATCCAAATCCATCAGGGTTTACAAGGGTGAAAAAATGGCTATTCAGCCATTTTTTCACCCTTGTAAACCCTGATCAAATCAATGAGATAAGTGTACGATCTTATTTATTTTTCAATAAATGTGCAATTTGGGATATACACGCCAAGACACAAAGAAGGGATTTTTGTTGGAAAAGCCTTATTATTGATGATGAATATTTATGATCTCGGTTTTCAAGTCTAACAATCTAAAACATGGAAAAACCTTCAACATCACAAAAGGTCCTAGCCTGGAGCGTCCACGCCTTCACTGCCTCAGGCATCATCTTTGCTTTCTTGGCTATATTGGCGGTGCAAGCACAAGAATACGTTCAAGTTTTCGTCTATCTTGCCATTACTTTTTTCATTGATGGTATAGATGGCACCTTCGCGAGAGCAGCCAAAGTACAAGAAGTACTTCCCAATTTCAGCGGCGATTCCATAGATCATGTCATTGATTTCACCACTTACGCGATCATTCCTGCGTACTTTTTGTACGAATCCAATTTGCTACCTGAAAACCTCGCTTTCTTTGGCATTTGTGTCGTGTTGCTCACTTCTTGTTACTACTACGGCAAGTCAACTTATGTGACTCATGATTTACATTTTGAGGGCTTTCCCGTGCTCTGGAATTTCGTGGCGTTCTACCTTTTTTTCATCTTTGATTTTGCGCCAATGACCAATTTTATCTCAATTCTCATCATAGGAGTTCTTCATTTCGTACCTTGGAAATATCCTTATCCAAGTCGCACCAAGGAATTGCGCCTGCCTACTTTTCTCATTTTTGGCATCACTGGAATTGCTTCTTTGTACGCGCTCTTTCTTTATCCTGAAAAGCCGTTTTGGGTAGAGATAGTTGGATACATCAGTGTGACTTATCTTTTTGGAGTTGCGATTTATAAGACTTATTTTTGGAGAGGGTGGGAGGATTCGCCAAGCTAGTATAGGAAATCTAACCAACTTGGCGACTTTATAACTTTACAGCTTTATGAATTTAGTTCATTGTATTCTTTCCATATTGATTTATCTTTGGATAGGAAAGATAAGGGCAGTTCAGGGATAACCTCCAGATCACAAAAACAAAGACCTGTAAAAGCTATTCAGAGCAGTAGAGAAGTACATAGAGCAGTTAACAGGATTTAATCCCTACACAAGATAATTTTCCTTAGTCTTGTAGACAAAGCTCTAAATTCAACATCGTTTTTAAAACGAATAAGTTAACTCATCAGGGTTAGAAAATAGGACAAGATCGCTTTTCAAATGGAGCAATATCTTTTAGCTTATAAGGTTAAATATATAGGTGACTACTCCTTCGATAAAAATTATTTAGCAATGAAAACACTTCTCTACTTTTCCTTTAGCATTATCCTTTTCTGTATTTATTCCTCTCCATTGCAAAGTCAAATCTCTTTAGATCAAGTAGAACGAATCGATCAATTGTTTTCAAAATATGACAATCCGAACTCTCCAGGATGTGTAGTAGGCGTAATTGAGGAGGGGGAGTTTGTTTACGCTAAAGGATTTGGCATGGCAAATATTGAAAAAGGAATACCTTTTTCGCCAGAAACTGAATTTTGTGTTGGTTCAGTCACTAAACAATTCACTGCAACCTGTATAGGTTTACTAGTTCAAAAAGGAAAGATGAAGCTGGATGAAGATATTCGTACCTACCTTCCAGAATTATCTAATTACAACCAAGGCATCACTGTAAGGCATTTATTGCACCATACCAGTGGTATTTGGGACTATTCGACTTTATCTAGTATAAGAAGAAAAACTTACAGAAGATTTACTACTTATCAAGAAACCTTACCTCTGTTACAAAGATTAAATACGCTAAACTTCTCACCCAATACACAGCATTTATATTCCAATTCTGGGTTTTTAATATTACAAGAAATTATTAGGAGAGTAAGCGACCAATCCCTTCAAGAATTTGCCAAGGAACATATTTTTAACCCCTTAAAAATGAATAATACGTTCTATAATGCTGACTTTGAGCGAATTTCATCAAGAAATACTATTGGATATCGGAAAACTAATGAAGGTAATGTTGAACCAATCGTAGAACAACTCGGAGGCGTAAGTAATGAATTGATCCAAACTAATCTCAATGATCTTTTGCTTTGGGATCAAAATTTTTATCATCATAAGGTAGGTGGAGAAATGTTAAATAAAATGCTCCAAACACCAGGTATTTTAGAAAGTGGCGATACAATTAACTATGCTTTTGGATTAGAGGTTGGGAAATATTCAGGGATCAGATACGTGACACATGGAGGAGGTAATTTAGGTTTTGGTTCAGATATTATCAGGTTCCCAGACCATGAAAAGTCCGTTATTATTTTATCTAATTCTCCTTTTTTCAATGTACGCACTATGATGTATAAGATTGTAGATATTGTGTTAGAGAAACAGATAGAAGAAACACCGAAAGCAAAGACAGAGCCATTGCCCATTGTCTATCTTTCTAAGGCAACATTGAAGAAATATTGTGGTTCCTATTGGAACACAAAAATAGATGAACCTAGATACGTCTATTTCAGAGATGATACCATTCGGTACAATCGACCTAATCGATATGAAAGCCCTTTAGTTCCAATTGGCAATCATACTTTTAGGATGCTGAATGCTAGGAATGAACAAACTGCATCTACGGTAAGATTTGTTTTAAAAGAGAATGGAAAAAATGAATTATATTTTCGAACAGGAGAGGGATCGGAGTCTTTTTCTTATGCTTTTGAACAAGCTAGTTCTTCTAAGAAATACCTTACAGAATTTGAAGGCATCTTTTCTAGTGAGGCAATAGATTTTTCTTTTGAAGTCAAATTTATGAATAAGACTTTATATCTGATTACGAATACCAAAAGGCGATATGAACTTGGTCCTATCAAAGCCGACTATTTCGTTGATCGAATAGGTCGAAAAATTACTTTCACGAGAGATGAAAGACAAAACATTAAAGGCTTTACAATGGATCTCTATAGAGTTAAAGGATTATTTTTTGAAAAAACGGGAAACTAGATATTTCTTATTCAATAGTCAACGTTCAAAATTTACTTCCTCACAAATCCCTTCTCCACCAACCACTCCGCCATCACCTCCAAAGAGCCATGACACCGATTCCAAGGCAAACCATCATCCTGCATTTCATAAAAGCCACCTGTTTTGCACTCGAATAAATTGTGATTGCAATTGGGGAAAGATTGAATAGTAAGATGAGTGTTTTTACCAAGCGTTTGTTCATACAAGGTTTTCGTCTTTTGCCAATCCACATTTTTATCTTTTTCGCCGAATAATGCTAGGACAGGACATTGAACATTCAATAAGATAGAATCGAAATTTTCTACACTGGAGACCAAACCTGTTTCCTTATCGAAGGGCTGCTGCATAAAGTCTTTCTGCCAAGCTAGATAGTCTTCCTTCGTGAATTCTGAACCATTGAAGCGTTTCAAAAAGGCATTTTGATTCAAATTGGAAGTTGCCTTTTTGCATTCTTCAAAACTTCCGCCTTCGTATGCAATGATTTGTCCCATTTTCCACTCTTCCACCAAGAGTTGGATGGAATCTTCAGGAAGTCCATCAATTCTAAGATTCTCTTCTAGCAAATACTTAAAGTTTTCTTTTTCATCTACGCCACTCACCGAAATCCAGAATTTGATGTCCTTGTATTGATTGATAATCAAAGGATTAATCCAACCTGCTCTACTAATTCCCCACAATCCAATTTTATCTGCACCCGCTATTTTTTGCCTTTTCAATTCCTCAATTGCTGCAATGGCTTCCGACGCACTACTTTGTATGGATTGGTGATAGTCAAATACTCCCTCACTTTTTCCACAGCCCATTTTGTCCCACATGTAGACCGTAAATCCTGCCTGCACTAAGGTTGCCCGCATATCATAGTGCCATTCTCGAGCGACAGCATTGGTTTGCCCAGAACCGTGAATGATGAGGACTAGACCTGCTGGTTCAACTTGACTAGGTTGATTCAAAATGCCGTGGAGTTTTTTTCCTTCGTATTCAAATTGGAACGGCTCTTTGGTCATTTGAGCGATTATGTTTGAGGTGAGTAGTAGAATCAGTCCGATAAATAATATTCCCCTTTGCATATGAAATTAGTTTGAACAGTTCAGTAGGATAGACATTAAAAGAAAGGAGAGGTTGCTTTGTCCGCTTTGGATATTCTGCTTATCAAAATGAGCCAATTATCATAATTTCTAGCAAACTATATTGATCGACGAGGCTTAGGGATAGCCTGATCTATTCGCATTACATCTAAAAATATGACAGAAGAAAAGATTTCTCTTACTATAAGAAGAAAAGACAAAATTCAAAACATAACTGCTGAAAAAGGGAGTAATCTCAGAGCTATTCTTCTGGAGAATGGTATTTCTCCATATACTTCCATCACTCAAAATCTCAACTGCGGTGGAAGAGGAATTTGTGCGACTTGTGGAGTTTGGAGCATTGAAAATGAGCCTACGCCAACGCACTGGCATGACAAAGCTGCGAAACGATTTGGTTACTCTAGATTGTCATGCCAAATCACTGTGGAAGAACCGATGACAATTGAATTGGTGGATAAATGGATTTGGGGAGGAAGACGAAAATAGTAGAAAGAGTTACTTTCTTAGCCCATCCAATATATTTATTGGGTTTGCCCAGAACAGAGTCTACTTACTAAATCTTCTACATCCTCCATATACAATTGTCCGAAAACTTCTCGATAGCCATCCGATTTAATGTAGCCTTTCCTAGCAGATTCGAGTGCTTGTTGTGCAGCTTTGCAGGCGTCTTCTTTTTTGACTTGTTCTGCTAGAATTTCTGCTCTGTGGTAGTATGCTTCAACACAGTTAGAAAAATATTGAATGGCTTTTTCATAATCTATAAGCGCGTTGGAGTAGTCTCCTAGGGCTTGGTAACTTCTACCGCGATAGATAAACGCATAGACTTCTACCCAATCTTCGCCTTGTTCTGCGGTCGTAATATCAATGTAATGACTGATGCTATCCACAGCGGATTGGTAGTTGCCCATTCCCCAAAATGCCTTGCCCATACTAAAGTGTACATCATCACCACGCGCCGCCATGAGTTGATGCTCGGGAAATAATTTTAGATAATCGACATAGTCTTCAATTGCCTTTTCATAATCCTTCAAATAGTAGAGTCGAATGTTGGCGCGCCAACCTTGGAATTGCTTTGGGTCGTGTTCTGCGGCTTTATCATAATAGTAAAAAGCATTAACGTAGTCGCCTTGTTTGATAGCTGCAGCGGCTAGCTCAAACCAAGCCTCTGCATGAGTTGGATCAAGCAGAACCGCAGTATCTAACATCCGATTTTGATAGGCAGAAACTTGTGAAGGACCATATATTCGCTGAAAATAGTCCTTTGCTAAAGCCTCTCGCTCCTCCATGGTCAAATCAACAAAAGGGTCAGTATCTTTTTGCGGAGCAGAGCAAGAAAATAGCCAGAGTGCAATGCTAAAAATGAAGAGTTGTTTCATGGTAAAATCTCAATTATTTCGCCGTCTTTGAGCTTAAATGTGATGTGTTTGTAGTCATCAAGAGTTCTATTCTCTTCCTCTAATCGAGGATGATAGCCTTCTAATTCTTGCACAATTTTGAAGAGCTGAGTAGTGATTTCAGGATTGAACTGTGTAAGTTGAGCTTCGCTATCAATCTCTTGTATGCGAAACCTACCTAACTGCCCTTCGCAATTGATGACAAAACGAATCCGAATCCAACCTGTTTGACCTGCTGCATTTTTTGGTACTACATATTTTGACTTCGCTTCTGCAAGAATAGCCCGAAGTCCACCATCGTAATACACGCGCCTTCCATTGTCTGTGGCACGGTAATAGTATTCGTTGATGTGATGATGGCAAACCTTATAATCTTTGCTTGGAAAGTCAGGTTGAGTAGTAGCGGAAAAAATTTCTTTTGACCATTTTGCTCCTAAGCAATTGGATAAGCTCAATTGCTTATTGTCAAGTTGTAGAATTTGTTCCGATACGCCTAGAGGAGAATCGCAGTCATCTTTATGACCGTACCAAGTTAGAAAGAAGTATTTATCATATTGAGTTACTTTCCAGCAGTAATATTCTTTTTCAGCGTAAAGTAGTTGTCTATCCAAAAGGTACGAAGTTGTCTTTACTATCTTATCTGTTTCAAAAGTCCAAACTTCATTAAAGCTGAAAGACTCGTTTTCCAATTGGTAGTTCTTTTCCAAAGATTGCCGCATCAAGAAGTCTTTGACTGCTTCCGCATCAGGGTAATTCAAATTTACTTTCTGAACCGCACAACTTACTCGGTTTTTTCCTTCTTCTTCCTCATATTTTACTACTCTTCTATTTCGCCCATTTTCCAGTAGTTGAAAACTTGTGGTATCTCGAATGAAAGTTGAATCGGTGAATGAATAAGGGATACTAATTATTTGTGTATCTGCTCTCAAATCATGAACGAGAAAGCTATCACGACCTTCATAATCTCGAAGTTCAGGATAGGAAAAAAGGAAACTTTCGTCGTAGTAGCCATTTAGCCAAAGTGTTTCAGAAAATTCAGGAGCTTCTGACGAATTGCAACTTATCATGATTAGGAAAGCAAGCCCCGCAATGATTGAGAATTGTTTCATAGTGAACTGACGATTAGGATGGACATTCTTTTAATTTGTCAGCGAATGAGAATGATCAAATGTAGTGCTTCTTATGAAAGCAGTTGTAATAAGTATTTATTATTTGGGATTTGTTAACAGTAGAAAGGAAAGATAGCCAAAGGATTATTGATTTTTTAATTAGAAATGAACAGAATAATTCATTCCTTTCAATAAATCTCCTAATCTGTGCAAGTCTCGTAATATCCAATTGTTCCATTCCAAAGGAAGATTGGTTTTTACCTTTTTTATTGAAACCATTCCTGAATGAAAGTCATGTATGTTTACACCATTTACACTAACAGTCAGCATCAATAAGGATGTAATAAATTTAATTTTGACACCTAAAATTAATACAATGATGCGACTATTGATCTTATCCCTGATGCTATTATGCGCCTGCCAATCATCCGAAAATGCTACTCAAGGATGGCAGATGGTTTTCAAAAATGACGAGAATGGGGCAACGACCTTTGGCAATAAATCTGGGTTGATTGATGCAGTGAGGTTAGGTTATCCTGTTAGAATTGCTTGGGGAGGAAATAGAGTGGAACACGTAGCCAATGCAGACTTCCTAACCATTTTTGAAGGCGAGGTCTTTGCTCAAATTAGCACCATAGTTGGACAAGCCCCACGGATTGATGGGGATTCTGTGAAAATTAGGTTCAGACCTCAAAATCATTGGACTAAAATTGCGGGAACGAACGGTTACTCTACTAGCCTTATGACGGACTATTTTCAAGACACCTTAGTTAGTGGAGGCACTGACAGGTATTCCGCTACTACTTGGTATGTCTTGTACCCGGATCAGCAATCGGTAGCAGAACCATATCCCTTGTGGCGTAAAGAATCGCCGAATTGGGAGGAATGGAATAAGGGTAATTGAGATATAGCAACTCATATTTTCAACTCGTACTTCAACTCCAACAACTCCTTCCCAAAAGCAGTAGAAGGCACTTCCTCCACTAATTCAAAACCGTGTTTTCGATACAAATGAGCCGCAGCGGGCAAGCCATTCGCAGTCCAGAGATACGCGCCTTTGAACTGTTGTGTTTTTAGCTCTTCCATAAAGCAATTCATCAAATGACCACCCAAACCAATACCTCTATATTCAGGATATAAAAAGAAGTAGCGCAATTGAGCAACTTCTCCCCTGTCCATTAGCATAATGAAACCAATACGATTGTGATTATGCTCGCACATCCAAACTCGGTTTCGATTGGGCGACGACTGATTCAAAAACTCAACTACACCTTCTGCAACGTATTTATCAAAAATGACACCAAAGTCGTGTTCTAAATGATACAACTCACTATGCGCTTGCAGTAAAAATCCGACGTCACCTGGCAGTAAATGATTCCTAATTTCAATCTCCGCCAAGCTCATCTTCTCTTTTTCAATTAATTGCTGCGCTTGCCCCAACGCCCGAATGAATCGCTCGCGTTCATAGATGGAGAGTTGCGACAACAAATCACGGATTTGTTGCTCGGAGGCTTGATTAACAGTCTCAAAAAGCAGCTTACCTTTTTTGGAAAGTACTAAAGTCTTGGAGCGTTTGTCTTGCTCGGAAGTTTGAGTGAGTAGATAGCCTTGCTTTTCTAGTCGCTTGAGCGTTCTACTCAAATAACCTTTGTCAATCGCTAAGTTAGTAGAAAGCACTTTAGCAGAAGTTACGCCCTGTTCAGCGAGTTCGTAAATGATTCTGGATTCAGTCAGGGACAGTGGACTTTCTAGGATACGATCATTAAGCAGACCTAGAATTTTGGTGTAAGAGCGATTGAAACTTCGGACTTGTGTGACTGGATTCATAACAAATTGATAATAAACCATAAAAGGGACAAAGAACACAAAAGGGTAAAGAGAAGATAATCTTTCTTTGTGTCCTTTTGATTTCTTTATGGTTCAAAAATAACAATTAGTTGCCAAAGTCAACTAAAATAAAAAACTTTTCTGCCGTTCACCTTCCTTTTCCTGCCATTCACTCAAGCCAAGATTTAACTAAAATTAACAACTTACTACCTCTGCTTGCCCATTTTCTGACTGAAATCGGGTATCTGCTCACTCCTACTCGCATGGTATCAGAGCTTCTTCTACATTTATCCCAACAAACGCACCAACGACCATTCATCAAATTCCACTAAATCTCATCTACTAACAACACTAGTCATTCTAATGAATCCATCTAAGCATAAGCAATCGAACGCAGGTACAGGAATCGTGCTTGCCGTCATCGCAGTCATTTGTGTTTCCATCAGTTTCATTCAAACTGCTTTGGGATACGAATTGCTCGCTGGTCCTGTTTTTACTTGGCTCTTTTCCCTCATTATTTCAGCTTTCATGCTCTTGACCAATTTGCGACTGAAAGATGCCTTACAAAAAGGAGCTGCCTTCATGGGAATCTTAGCCTTCTATTTCATTATCGCCTTTTTCAGTTTTGCAGGTAATTTTAATGCCTTTTATAGCCAATTTATGAAGGATGAGTTGTTCGAGAAAGAACTGAGAAACTACGAAACGCAAATTCCAGCTATCCAACAACGCGCCATTCAAGTCGCGCGTGGAACGAACAACGCGAAAGAAGTAGAGATGAAAGTGAATCAATTAAAATTTTCGCTAGAGTCTCAAATTCTTGATCCAGCTAATTCTGGCTTTGGAGAACGTGCACA
This sequence comes from Bacteroidota bacterium, assembly GCA_039176995.1. GTDB lineage: Bacteria > Bacteroidota > Bacteroidia > Chitinophagales > Saprospiraceae > JAAUTG01. Next base: position 15,961 of record JBCDFY010000080.1, on the reverse strand, counting down.
ATCTATTCTGCAAGAGATTGAATCTACACTAGGAACGAAACTGACGCAATACGAAGGCGAACCAAAGTCCATCGCCACCAAGATGAACATTCAAATTGATCAAGTTTTGAATGCGAAATTGGCCGTCTTGACTAAAGATAGTGAAGTCGTTATTAAAAAGATTAATGCCAAAGTAGATGAAGTGATGCCAGTGATTCGTATGGCATTATTGCCTGAAAACATTGGCTTGCAAGGACGGAACGCGCTAGATATTGCCGATAATACTTACAACACAATTGGGGAAATGACCAAAGGCTTCGAGCCAAGTTTCGCTTTCGAGCCAATTAAATCAGAGCAATTGCAAGTTGGAAAAATTAGCCACTCTTTCCAATCGGGTTTTGGAAAAATGGAAAACCCACAAGCAACGCTAATTGCGTCACTCGCCAGTCTTGCCGTTGACTTTCTAGTGCCAATTTATTTGCTGCTAACCGTAGCAAGAAGAGAGGAAGAAAAAGAAGCCCCTGTTTTTGTGGCATCGAAGAAGAGTAGAGAGAAAGAAGTGCAGGTAATTTGAATGATTAGCATATTGCATGAGCGACAATCTGAGAAGACCATTCAAATCTAAAATCAGATGTACACTCATAGCCGTCTACCGTCGGCCGTAAACCATCCACCATCAAAAAAAGAAAAAACAATGAACAATAATAATTCAGATAAAGTGACCCTATTTCATTTACTCTCTGCTACGGCAGCTAACAATACAGATAAAACATCACCCTCAGGTTCGGATACAGAAATTTTGGTAGAAGAACCTGTGGCGAAAAAAAGCCAACCTGCTCCTACTCCTCCCAAGTTCACTGTGCAAGAAGAAGTCGTAGCAGAATCGCCTGCGAGCAAGGAGGAAGTAGAATCTTTGGCAACAGCAGCAGATTTTCTAGCAGATTTCGAGTCTCCTAAAACAACAAATGAACCTGTAAAAGTGATCGAAGAAGAGGAAGAACCGGAGATGCGTTTGTTTGCCAGCAATGTAAAAACCACACAAGAAGAATTTTTGCCAAGCGAGGAAGAAACAGCAGTGCATTTGGCAAAGGAGTTGTCGGATGAACTACCAGAAATTCCTACACCTGTCCAAGAAACGAAAACAGAGTTTGCGCCCCTTCCAGAGCAAGCAGCAGCAGTCATTGCAGATAAAACAGTTGAAGAGCCAATCGCACCTATTGCCAATATTCCCATTTCAGAAGCAAGCGAAGAAGAAATAGCCGAAAATGAAGAATTAGAAGCCATTCTTTTCAATGAATCAGAAGAAGAAGATTCTTCTTTAGAATTTCTAGATGATCCTGACAATTTCGATACAGAAGATATAGATGAAGCCTATCGTAAGCGATTGATTGCTCTAGGTCTGGAGTCAGTTGAACCAGTGGAAATGGACGAAGCTAAAACAACTATTGAGACAACAGATGTAGAATCCACCAATGAACCAATAGCAGAAACGGACGAATTGGATGATGCTTTAAGTAATGTTTTCGCCAATCCGCCAGCAGCAAGAATAGTGGAAGCAGCGGAAACGCCAACCGTGGAGGAAGACGCTCGTGCGGAAGCACCAATCGCACCCGTTCGAGAGCATTTTTCACCACTAGATTTTAAGGTAGACAATGAGCTGAATCAATCTATTCCAAGACCAGGTAATGTCCCAAACACGGCAGCGGCACAAGCGACCATGTTGCAGCAATTCCGTCAATTGCAGGACCGAAATTCGACTTTCGTCTTCATGTTTGGTCGTCAGCAAGCGGGTAAAACCGTGATTTTATCTTCTTTGGCCTATCATATGGGAACGGATGAACATGGCTTACTGGAAACGCGCCGTCGAGTAGACAATTTGAAAGGTGCCGCTTATTTGAAGCAGCTCTCAGAATCGGTGCGCAAAGGACAATTTATGAATCGTACTTCTGTCGGTTCGCTCTACGAATTGGATTTGACTTATACTCCAAACAAGCCAGAAGTCCCCATGAACTTTACTTTCTTGGAAATGTCAGGTGAAGACTTGACGAAGGTCGAACTAAGCGAATCTTCCGCTGGAGACCTACCGAGTGACATTGAGGTATATTTAAAGTGTCCCAACTTGAACTTGATCTTCATGGTCGTCGTGCCTTACGAAGATGCCGAAGAACATGATTATCTCGTCATTGACTTCTTGGACTATTTGAAAGAGCGCAAACCCGATTTTGATTATTCTAAACTGCTGCTACTCGTTTCTAAATGGGATCGCTACGAAGGTGCGCGCAAAGACGAAGTGGACTTGTTTGTAAAAGAACAAATGCCACGCACTTATTCTCGATTGAAGGCGAAAAAAGCGACTTTGGCGCGCTATTCTATTGGTGAGGTTTCGGATGATAACAATCAAATTCTTGACCTCAACATGGAGCGTCCAAACATCGTGAAACGCTGGATGTATCAAGCGGCAACGGGACAGAAAATCAAGGATGAGCAGTCGTCTTTTTGGAATAAATTGACGAAGTGGGTGTAGAAATTGTTGAATCGTTGAACTGTTTAGTTGTTGATCTGAGTAAGATCGTCCAGGTCTGTGACTTGGATGCAATATACCGCGGACTAAGTCCGCAAAATACAGTATCGGAGTCGGGAGATTTCGACAATCTAAGAATACAAGAATAAGCACCGAGGATTATACTAATCGATCTGAACAGGAGTGGATGACAAGTGAACTGGGTGTTTTCAAAATGCTTGTCGTCGCTCTTTTTTTCTTGTTGATTTGTTGAACTGTTAATTCGTTGATTTGAGTGAGATCGTCCAAGTCTGTGACTTGGATGCGATATACTGCGGACTTAGTCCACGAAATATAGTATCGAAGTCAGGAGACTTCGACGATCTACTCCATCAATGTTTCACTCCTTAAACTTCCCTCAATATTTAAGATTATGAGCAATATAGGATATGCGTTCATTGGAACGCCCAAAGGTTTACAAACAAAAAATGGTGGTATCGTCGAAGGTGCGGACATCAGAAGACATATAGATTTGGATGGAAACATCATTCAAGTTGATCCACAAACGGAGTTATTTGCCATTCGGAAAGTGCTGGTGGAAAAAGATGTTTTTTACTTCATTAGCCAATACGAATACGCGAAGGAAATGGAATCGCAGCGAACGGGAACGTTTTTTGGGAGTACGATTGTGCTGAAGAATCAAGTTGCACCTGCGGAGACTATTTTATTGATTTTGAGCGAGTTGATGGCAACTTTACGCGAGTATATTGCGCCTGACGGACGTTTCATGACTACTTTCGAGCGCATCAAACTGCGTCCTTCCAAACGCTTGTGGGGCGTGGAGCATAGCTTGCGCGCCATGCCTAGCAAGATCAAGCAAATTAGCAATGAAAATTTGTTTGTGCACCTAAAAGGCAAAAACGATTTTCGAGATCGAGTTAACTTTATTCATCAGTGTCTGAACAGCAAAACTTTCCAGCCATTTTCGACGGTTTATGCTTCAGATAGTACTGCTATCCTGAACTTTGTGCGCGGCAACAAAACCATGCGTACGGCTTCGATTGGAGTGAGTTATGAAACAAGTTTGGAGCGGTTGGAACGGCATTATCAGAAATTGTTGCAAAGTGTGGAAGAGGAAAGTGTGGCAGTAGAAAATTGGCGGAAAGAGAAAGAGGAACTGATGAAAACGGTAGATAAATTGACGCAAAAGCAACAGCAATTGAGCAGTCAATACAAAGACACTGAGCGTTCCATTGTTGTCAACCTAAACAAGCTCGAAAAATTGGAAAAGGCGTTGAGTGTCAGCGTAAAAAGTTTGCAGCAACAACAACAAACTGCTGATCAACAATACCAAAAAACGCAACAAAATTACGAATCTGACCTCAGTCATTTTGAGCAACACATCACGCAGCTCAAAACGACTAATGAACAACTAGAGCGACAACATACTACTCTAAGTGAAGAAGTGCAGCAACTTCTACAAGGCAAAGGTAAACTCCAAAAGCGCAACCAGAAACTGCTCGACGATTTTGAGCTCATCAACCATAATGTTCAACAATCCGAGCAGCGCAATGAGCAAGAATTTCAAGCTAATCAAACATTAGCAAAAGAGAAAATGAAATTGGAAGAAGCCGTCCAGCAACTCAAAAATGATTACGAAGCATTGGCGGCTTTAGTAGAAGAAACAAAGCCGAAGGTGCGAGTAGTAGCACCTGAACCAGCAGTAGTCGCAAGCACAAATATTGCCGCTACTCTACCTTCTATTTTACTGGAAGAAAACCCCGCTGAACTAGAATTAGAACAATCTGAACAGGGCGCTTCGGCGTAGTAGATGGTAAGGTGTCACTGCTGGGTAGCGGTGGCATCTTTTTTCTTATAATTTATAAAGGATATCTGTTTACCACATAGCTCATATAGCATTTTCATATAGTCCACATAGTTTTTGAAATTGTTCAAGTTATACCAGGACAGTCTGCTGCTATCATCAAAGCTATTTGAACACCCAAATTTTGCTTCAGAAACGGGATATAACTACTATGATCTATGTGAAACTAACTATTGTGACTACTGTGGTAAACAGTTACTATAAAGAACTACATAATTAAAAGCCTTGCACTTTATAATCCTCCACAGTCTTCAAGTCCGTAGAGAAATTAATACCAATTCCTACCTTCTCTTTTGAACTATCAATGTATGCCTGAAAATAATTCCGATCTCGAATTTGTTGCAATGCAGCATCTGCAGATTGGTCAAGTTTAAATTCTAGCACATAAATCGCTGTTCCCGTCTCTACTTTGGCATCCAATCTGCCTGTGGCACTATTGATTTCTGATTGTATGAAGACGCCTACTAAGGAAAAAGTTAGATGAATCAAAGCATGGTAGAACGCTTCGTTTTCTTTTTGCCAAAGTTGATTTGGAATGGTGGCAAAAGTAGCATTGATGATTTGAATAACTCCATCAATATCGCCTGCTTTGAATGCTTCTGCAATTTGAAGTGCTTTTATTTTTCCTGTTTGGTAAGTGTCATAAGTGAAAGCATTCAATAAGTGTTCTTCCAAAGAAACTTTGACTTCATAATTAGGATAATCTAGCTTATAAATATCGAATGATAATTCTTCTTTGATAGTGAGGTAACCTGTTTGGAAGAGAATAGCAGTAGGATTTAGATGCTCTAAATCGTAACTATCTAATGCTGAATTAGGAACTGTCAAATTCTCAATGCGATATTGTTTGTTTTTGCGCATCAACTTGACTAAGAAAGTAGGCGTTCCCGTTCCAAACCAAAAATTACTAAATTTACCAGATAAGAAAAAACTTAGAAGAGAAAATGGATTATAAACACGCTGTTTCCCATCCCAAGAATAGCCATTATACCATTCTTTGATTCGGCTAATCAAATCCCCTCTTTCTATTTTCTGCTCAACGGCCAGTTTAGTGATAAGTGATGAAAACAATTGATCTAATTCCTGTTGAGTTATGCCTAAGAGTGTACTGGCGAGTGGGTGCAACATCAAATTCGTCACATTATTCAAATCCGAAAAAATACTCGTCTTTGCGAAACGACTAACGCCTGTGATGAACAACAACTTAATGTAAGGATCACTATCTTTTAGAACAGAATAGAAATTTTTGAGCACCTTCCGATTTTCTTTGGCTTGCTCCAAATCTTCTAAAAAATCTATGATTGGCTTGTCGTACTCATCTATCAATATGACAACTTTTCCAAATTGACTTGCTTTTTCAATCAACTCGCGAAACTGCTGATCGTAAACTTCTTTTGTTAGTTCTATTCCCAATTCAGCAGCTGCTTCTTTGAGCATTGAACTAATCGCCTTTGCCAATCCAAGTGTATGAAAACCAATACTACTAAATCGGAAATGCAAAACAGGATAGCGTTGCTCCCAATCCCAATGATCTGCAATCCAAAGCCCTTTGAACAACTCTTTTTGTCCCAAATACATCGCCTTCATCGTAGAAAGCAACAATGATTTTCCAAATCGACGCGGGCGCGATAGGAAAAAATACTTTCCTGAAGTCACTACCCGATGAATATGTTCTGTTTTATCTACGTAAACATAATCCTCGTTGATAATTTCTTCAAATGTTTGTATGCCAATGGGTAGCTTCATTTGGTAAAGATAGGTACAATGCGGGAATTAGAGAATGTTCAGATGAGAGAATATGAGATCAGTCAAATCTGCCATATTGGCGTTCCTATTTTATTTTGCAACTACTTTCAACTTCCCCTGCACCATTCTCCCAATCCTTATCGCCTCCTCCAAATCCTCATTCACCACCGTCACATGACCCATTTTTCTAAAAGGCTTCGTCTCTGCCTTTCCATAAAGATGAACATAAACGCCTTCTATGGCTAAGCATTCTTCCAAACCCAAATAATGCGTCTTTCCAGTATGCTCAGGCTCACCAAGGAGATTGAGCATAACCGCTGGAGAAGTCAGTTTGGTGCTTCCAAGTGGCAAATTAGTGATGGCACGAATATGTTGCTCGAACTGAGAAGTATAACAACTATCAATGGTGTGATGTCCACTATTGTGAGGGCGTGGTGCGACTTCATTGATGAGGAGTTCACCTGAATTGGTAAGGAACATTTCTACGGCGAGTAAACCACAAATGTCGTAGGTTTCTATGGTTTTTTTGGCTAAATCAATTGCTGCTTGTGCTTGCGATTCATCAATTCTAGCAGGACAAGCTAAGAACTCTACCAAATTGGCAGTTGGATGGAACGCCATTTCTACGGGCGGAAAGGCTTCGATTTGTCCACCTAGATTGCGCGCGACAATGACCGCAATTTCTTTATCAATATCCACCAAAGGCTCTAGCACACAAGGCACATCCATCAAAGCATCTGTTGCTGAACGAATCACTGCCACGCCCTTTCCATCATAACCTGCAGTTCGGCTTTTTTGCACAAATGGATAGCTCCATTTACCTGCTTGAATAGCATTATTCACCGCTGCTGCATTTTCAAACAACTCAAATTCAGAAGTGGGCAGTTGGTACTTATCGTAAAACTGCTTTTGCAACCCTTTATCCTTGATAATGTCTAATTTATCGGGTGCAGGATGTACAATGACGCCTTCTTCTACCAAGCGATGTAAAGCATCGGTATTGACGTGCTCAATTTCAATGGTCAGAATATCTGTGTTTCTACCAAAGAAGTACACATCTTCAAAATCTTTGAAATCGCCCTGCATAAATCGCGTTGCCAGTCGCCCAGCAGAAAATTGATTGGATCTTTCTAAGATGTACATCGGCAAGTGCCAATTTGCAGCTGCTAAAGTGAGCATTTTTCCTAGTTGTCCACCGCCGAGGATGCCAATACGGTTGTTGATGTTGAAGTCTTGCAAAGCGTTGTGGTTTGATGGCTTTGCCGTTTGATGGCTTCGCCGTTTGATATTGTTTGAAAATGGTTTGAGCTAACTTGATGAGCATATGGCATCGCGGTTACAAACCACGACGATCTCAATTCTTCTTTCTTTTGGAATGCAAATAAACGAAAAAAGCAGCTTTGATAATGGTTCATCAAAACTGCTTTTTAATTTTTATGAGATAAGATAGCCCTTCCATTAATTCTTTAAAAACAAAAGAAAAATAAATTTTTCTTTTGTTTTCAAGGGAATTTGTGGACGGAGACAGATTTTTTAAACCTATTCTGGTACGTTATTCGGGTTCAACAGATCGTAGAATTGATCTAGCTTTGGTAGAATAATAATGCGGGTGCGACGGTTTGTAGAGCGGCCCTCGGCAGTAGAATTGCTTGCCAAGGCATTGTATTCTCCACGTCCAGCAGCAATTAGGCGATTTGGATCAACGCCATGCTTGTTTTGTAATGAACGTACCACAGAAGTTGCTCTTTTTACACTCAAATCCCAGTTGTCACTTATACAAGAACTCTTAATTGGCACATTGTCTGTGTAGCCCTCTACCATCACTTCAAAGTCTGGACGAGACTGAATAATTTCGGCAATTTTTCCTAGCACTTCGTCTGCACGAGAAGTAATATTAGAACTTCCACTAGTGAACAACATTTTATCTGAAAGATTCACAAAGACAACGGTTTTATCCACTTTCACTTCTACATCATCATCTTCGATGCCATCCTTTAGTACCCCTTTCAGATTAACTGCGAGTGCCAAATTAATAGAATCTGCTCTAGTTTTCGCCATTTGTAAGAGTTGAATATACTTGTCTTTGCGCTGCAATTGTCCAAGCGTTTTGTTAATATTTTCGTTGGCGGATTGAGACAAAGAAGTTAAGTCTTCTACTTGATTGAGTTGCTTATCTCTTTGTGTTCTAAAATCTGTAATTTGTTCTTTCAAGTCATTAATTTGCTCTTCTCTTAAGCGAAGCGTGTTTCCACGATTGTCCAATTCGCTTTGCAATCTTGCTCGGTCTTGGTTACAAGCGTTTAATCTTGCCATGTAGTCATTTAGACTTTCTCCACAAGCACCTAAGTCTTTGTTGGCGGCATCCAGTTCGGTTTGTAAGGACATAAATTGTTTCTTGCTCACACAGGAAGTCATTCCCATGCAGAGGCAAAATGTAGCAATAAAAAAGGTTGAAAACTTCATAAATCTACTCTCGATTTTTAGTTCTATTAATTGTAATGAGTGAAGTAATGTTATTTTTGAGGAGTTATAGCGAAGAGCTTACTCTTCAGAACTTCCACTAATGCTCCTAACATCTTGTCCATAATTATTGTGCTAAAATACGGACTTTTCTACCAAAAGTTAGCTTCTATCCGCATTCAAATAATAATAGTCGAATAATTACAATCACTCGCTTAGACCTATTTAGTTTTGCATTGTAAAAAATCGATTTGTTGGTACTTGCTGAACATATTTCATGTACTGAAATTCGAAGATTCATCAAATGGCAGTAAAATAACCCACTTTAGGGTGCGATTCTTACCAAAAGAAACGTTCTAGCAAAACAATCTTAGCTTCAAATTATCTTTATAATGAAGAATTATAATCCATAAAACCAAGTTTAATTCGAGGAGTCTGCCCAGTTCTCACAAATTGGCTCTTGACTCTGATGATATACAATAGTCTATTAAATAAAATCATTAAAATGAAAAGAATTCGCTTGATTAGCGCACTATTCTTACTATTTTGCTTGAGTATCAGTGCGGTTTCCTTTGCACAAAAAATGCCTGAAGGTGTCAAGAAGATAACCAGCGTAGAAGGCATTACGCAATATGAACTAGAGAATGGATTGAAAGTCTTGCTTTTTCCAGATCAATCCAAAGCAACAATGACGGTGAACATCACCTACTTAGTAGGCTCTCGCCACGAAGGTTATGGAGAAACAGGAATGGCACATTTATTGGAGCATTTAGTGTTTAAAGGTACACCCGACCATCCAGACATTCCTAAGGAAATCAAAGATCGTGGTGCTTCTTTCAATGGTACAACTTGGTACGATAGAACGAATTACTTTGAGACATTCCCAGCCTCTGAAGATAATTTGAAGTGGGCATTGGGTTTAGAGTCAGATCGTATGGTCAATTCTTTTATTGCTAAAGAAGATTTAGATAGTGAAATGACGGTAGTACGTAATGAATTTGAAGCAGGTGAAAATAGTCCTTTTGGAGTGTTGATGAAAAGAGTAATGTCTACTGCTTACATGTGGCACAATTATGGTCAATCTACTATCGGGGCCAGGGCAGACATAGAAAACGTGCCGATTGATCGCCTACAAGCCTTCTACAAGAAATACTACCAACCAGACAATTCAGTGCTGACTGTGGCAGGTAAAATCGATGAGGCAAAAACTTTGGAAATGATCGCCGAGCATTTCGGTAAAATTCCTCGTCCAGAACGTAAGTTGATTCCTACTTACACTAAAGAACCTACTCAAGATGGAGAGCGTTTTGTAGAATTGAGACGTGCTGGTGACTTACAAGTTGTCATTTCGCTGTATCATACCCCTCCAGGAACACATCCTGATTATCCTGCAGTTGCAGTAATTAGTGAGTTACTGACAAGCGAGCCTTCTGGTAGATTATATACTGCTTTGGTAGAAACTAAAAAAGCATCTTTCCAGGGTGGATTCGCTCCAGCTTTGAAAGAAGGTGGCTATTTATTAACAGGTGCAGGCGTAAGAAAGGAAGATGACCTAGAAGAAGCAAAAACCTTGATGATGGCAGCTTTGGATAGTCTGACCATCAATCCTCCAACGCCCGAAGAAGTAGAACGTGCGAAAAAACGCCTGTTGAAAAACTGGGATTTGGCATATAATGATTCTGGACAAATTGGAGTAAGTCTAAGTGAATCCATTGCACAAGGCGACTGGCGTTTGTTCTTCTTGTTCCGTGATAATATCGAGAAAGTAGCTGTGGAGGATGTCGTACAAGTAGCAAAGAGATACTTCAAACCTTCTAATAGAACAGTAGGCACGTTCATTCCTACCTCCGATCCAGATCGAGCAGAGATTCCAGATGCACCAGATGTAGCAACTTTAGTAGCAGGATACAAAGGAAGAGAGGTAGTTGCAGAAGGAGAGGCTTTCGATCCATCTCCAGAAAATATTGAAACCCGCACCAACAAGTATGAAGGCGCAGGTGCAGAATTTGCGTTACTAGCAAAGGAGACTCGCGGTGATGCAGTTGTTGCTACTTTAAATCTAAGAATTGGTAATGAGAAAGACTTAATGGGCAAATCCACAGCAGGTAGCCTAACCGCTAGTATGCTGGACAAAGGAACGACCAATCTTTCCCGTCAAGAAATACAGGATAAATTTGATGCCTTAAATGCACAGGTTCGAGTATTTGGTAGTGCTCGTTCTGTAACTGTTCGAATTGAAACGGAGCGAGAGAACTTGGGAGAGACCATAAAAATTGTTTCAGATATGTTGAAAAACCCTGCTTTTGATGAAAGTGAATTTGAGAAATTAAAAGATCAACAGCTAGCGGGTATTGAGCAGAATTTATCTGAACCACAGGCTTTAGCAAGTAATATGTTTAGTCGAAAACTAAATCCTTATGGCAAAGATAATATTCGTTATACAATGACTTTTGAGGAGCAAATCGAGGCCATTAAAGCTACAACAGTGGAAGATGTGAAAAACTTCCACAAGCAGTTTTATGGTATTACGGATGGAACGACTGCTTCTGTGGTTGGAGATTTCGATGAAGCAGAAGTCAGAGCATTGATGAACAAAGAATTTGCAGGCTGGAAAAGTCAAACAAAATATAAGCGCGTTGAAGAGCCTTTCATTGCTAACGAAACAGGTGGAGAGAATATCGAAACTCCTGATAAATCTAACTCTATGTTCTTTGCTGGACAGAAAATAAACATCAGCGACGAACATCCTGATTATCCAGCACTTTTGCTAGGTAATTATATGTTAGGTGGCGGTGGACTTTCCTCTCGTCTAGCAGATCGTATTCGTCAGAAAGAGGGTTTGAGTTATGGTGTAGGTTCATTCTTTAATGCACGTCCAATGGATGAAACCGCTACCATTGGAGCTTATGCGATCTATTCACCTGATAATAGAGATGCACTAGAGAAAGCATTTAAAGAGGAAGTAACTAAAGTTATCACAGATGGTTTCACACAAGAAGAATTTGATGCGGCTAAGAAAGGATGGTTAGAATCGCAAAACGTAAATCGCTCTAGGGATCGCTCTTTGGTCAATAAATTGAGCAATAACCTTTTCTTAGATCGCACCATGATGTGGGACAAAAAGATGGAAGAGAAAGTAGCGAATATGACTGTGGAAGAAGTGAATAAAGCGATGAAAAAGCACGTTGATTTAGATAAAATGATCTTAATTAAGGCGGGTGATTTCGCAGGCGCGGAGAAGAAGAAAAATGCAAAGCCGTAATGGCAATTGGGGTTGGCTTTTAGCCATTGACCAATCAGAATAGCAAAAAGAGTAGCTTACTTCGAGTGAGCTGCTCTTTTTTTTAGATAAAATGGACGGCTTCATAGGAAATGAAACCGTCAAAATACTATAATTTAGTTCAAAGCATAACGCACTGCTACTGCACCATAACCTGCTCCAAATCCGCCAATGAATCCATTGATGAAAAAGCTTGGTGTCCAGTCAACGGTTATATTCATTAGTACTTAGTGTTCAATACTCGTCAAAAGTAACCTTTTCACAAAAACTAATCGCTACTTTCTCGTATCTTCACAAACCCTCCCTCATAATTTAAAAATGAATCAGCAACATCAAAAAGCGAACCTAGATTACTTGTCAGAGTTCTAACCCAAAAATTCAAAATTATGACAAAAGAAGAGAAGCAAGAAATCTACGACAAATTCTACGATCAAGTCAATATGACGCCTTCGGAATTGGAAGATTGGTTGGAAACGGATAAATCAAAATCAGTTGGACAAGATAGCGATGACGGAGAGTCCATTGGGCATAAGAGTGGAAAGAAAATCATCAAGATCAAGCGCAAGAAAAAGGATGAATTGATTGATGCTAATTATGAGCATATGAAAAAAGTGAATTCTTATATTGCTCGCCATTCCGCGCAGAAGCCTGATGGAGACGTGAAGGATTCCGATTGGCGGTATTCCTTGAAGAATTGGGGATATGATCCGATGAAATAGAATCAATTCGTCAAATTGTTTCATCAACGAGCTGTGGAACGACCATTCTCCGTGCCACACCCCAAGCTAAGTTTGATAAATCCCAATCGCGGGAAATATGGACAAGACGGAGGGAAATCTAGCTAAGGTTTGCCCTCCTAGCTGCCCCTATCTTTGCATCGTAATTAATTAAAAAACATATTCTACAAAAATTAATACAGATGCAAAATTTAAAAGTCCCCACTAGAGCAGAAGTAACTGAGACTAACCAAGCGATTTTTGACAATTTGAAAAAGTCATTGGGCTTTGTTCCTAATTTATACGCTTACTTCGCGAAGAATGAAACAGCATTGCCTGATTACTTAGCTTTCCAAAATCGAAAATCTACGCTTAAAGCAAAGGAGCGCGAAATTGTTAATTTAGTCGTGAGTCAGCACAATGGTTGCCGCTATTGCCAATCTGCGCACACCGTTTTAGGTAAAATGAATGGCTTTTCGGAAGACCAAATTCTGGAAATTAGAGAAGGAAACGCGTCTTTTGATAGCAAGTTGAATGCCTTAGCTCAATTTACGCTTTCCACTATGGAAAACAACGGTCGTGCAAGCCAAACCGCAAAAGATAACTTCTTCGCAGCAGGCTATACAGAAGCAAATATGATTGATGTGGTGGTCGTCATTGGAGATAAAATCATCAGCAACTATATTCATAATTTAGCTGGTTTTGAAATTGATTTTCCAGTTGCTCCTGAATTGGAGTTGGCTCATGCTTAGAACCAAAGTTTGCTTCACCCGATAATTTAGAAAGGTGGTCTTCCGAAAGTGAGAGGCTGCCTTTTTTATCGTATGTCTATTAAGAGCTTGTCTAAGTTTTATCGTTCTGATAGCCAATATTTTATGAACCTGCCTAAGAAAGAATTTATTCATTTCCCGATAGCTATCGGGAGCTAAACTCATAAATTCTTTCTTAGGCAGATGTATCCGCCTCAGGCATGAACCACAACCTATTGACGATCATTTTAGATAAGCTCTGAAAGGTCACGTATGGAGTAACTGACCGCCTCCTGATAATAGAAAATCAATACTCATTGCTTCAAAACTTGGCGTACACTTCTGCTTTCATCGTCAAAAAATAGCTCTATAAAGTAAAGTCCATTTGCCCATTCAACTGCTTCAATTTCTATTGCTTCATTTGCCTGAACGGATAATTCCTCCACTTTCTGACCAATAGCATTATAGATGCAAATGGAAGAGATTTGGCTTTCGCTCTCAATAGAAAAGTTGGAGTAGAAAGGACTAGGACTAATGTTTATTCCATTGGATGCAATTAGTTCGTTTGTGCTAGAAACAACAGTGGAAAATTCTTCATTGGTCATCGCTAAATTGAGTCCTTGACTCGTAATCGCTTCTACATTAGTCAGTCGAAAAGTCACATTGTCAGGAAGATTTTCAGCTGCAATAAACGTAATTGTAGCAAGCGTTTCCGTGCAAATACTAGCCGTTTGATCTCGCTTCACCAATCCTATCTCTATTTTGTCATTCGTCTGCATCGGTTGTGTCATCATCATGGTATTGTCTTCCTCGCTCAGACAAGAATTTGATTGTTTGAATCTCATTGTTCCTGACTTAAAAAATGGTACATCTGACTCCAGTGCGAAAGCGATTCCGTAAAGATCATCAATCTCTGTAGCATCGGGCAGTAAGAGGTTAAGTTCCACTTCTTCTCCTGCGACTACAGCACTAGATAGCTCTAATATCAACTCTACCGTTTCGCTCTCCACCATAGAAGGTTGGTAGGTAGTTCGGTTAAAGTGTTGCTGATTATAATTCATCAATACGATTGCCATATCCTTATCATCTACCAATCCATCACCATTGGTATCTGCATGTTTGGCATTCACATTGTTGGCTAGGGTCGCACTCCAATCAGGTGCTTCCTGTCCTACCCAATTCGTAGTGGCGTCAGGACGAGCAGTTCCGCTTTCTTCATAAGCCAGACCAATGCTTAGCACATCCCAAGCATTGACCATTCCATCATTATTCGCATCACCTGGAAAGACCAGATTTGGAACACAATCTTGAATGAAGTCGGTATAACTAATAATTCCCAAGCTTACATCATCAAAAGCGTCAAATACTTGTTCCGCAATAACTTCCAAATCATTGCTGCACCAGCAGTTTTGGTTTAAATCCACAGCTTGGTTAGTCAATGATACTGCAGCAAATTCAATGGCATCACAAAAAGAATTTTCTACAATTTTAGCTTGATTGTCTCCCACTTTTATGGCAATAGTGTCGCCTGTAAATACATTGTTATGGATATTCAATTCCCAAGTTGAGAAAGAGGTTTCTAATCCCGTGCTATTTTGAGCAAAAGTGGAGTTTTGGATGTTTCCCTTAGTGACTACAACTCCCGTTTCGGTGTGATTGATAAAAGTAGAATTGTCAATATTCGCCCAGTAACCGAAGTGTCCCTGTCGATTGCCATCAAAAAGACTATTTTCAATAACTGCGATTGTAATAATCTGACCAATGGAACCTACTGCTAGATCATTACTCGTAAAAGTACAGTTGGTTACTCTGCCGCCACCTTCTGCAAGGCTAGCAAAAGTCATCGGATTCCCGAAGCCTGTTTCATTGCTAGTGAACGTACAATTGATGGCGGACATGCGCCCTTCCATACCCACACTGTTTCCAACGAATTCTGAATCGATGATAGTCACCCAATTATAACCTTGTGCTCCATCAAATGCACCTCGGTCATTGAATCGGAAAATGCAGTTGTCAATGGTACGATTGTAAAATCCACTACCGTAATTGATAGCAGTTTTAGCATATTCAAAAATCGCATGCTTCAGCATAATGCTATTAGAATCTCCTGCTATTTCGGTATGCTCAATTCCTTTCCACTTAATAGCATTGGTAGGGTTGGCATTATTCAACGTAAAAATGATGGGTGCATCTGCTGTTCCGTTGACAAAGAGATCACCTGCTCGTAGTTCTAGTTTGGTATCGCTGTCCAGTCGAATCTCTGTACCTGCTTCTATGGTCAAACTGGCATCTGGAAAAACAACAATGTCGCCTGTGACAAGATAAGGACTAGCTTCAGGTGTCCAAGTTGTGGGGGTGAAAATACCACCACTAACAATAGTCTGTGCTTGTGTCAACTGATAGAAAAACATCAGAAGGAAAAAAAGTTGAAGATTTCTGTTCATGATCGTATTGTTATAAAGATTACTTAATCTCCAAGTGGGAAAAATTCTGGATATTTCCTCTTAGTATCATTAAGTTATATGCAATCCTGACCGAAAAGGTTGTCTGAGTAGGTTTAACTGAAATCTTCAACTTTTTTTCCTTCTGATGTTTTTCTATCAGTTGACACAAGCACAGACTATTGTTAGTGGTGGTATTTTCACC
>JBCDFY010000079.1:0-28018 GCA_039176995.1 Bacteroidota bacterium | reverse complement strand
ACCTATCGAGAGCGAATTGCGCTACAAGAAGAATTAGAGATTTTTGGGGTTTAATTCATAGCTCTAACTAATCATCTAAAATGATCGCATCATCAATGATTTCATCGCCATCGCCGTCCAAATCTTCAAAACCTTTTACCTTACCTTCATTTACAGGCTTCTGATAATCAGGATTTTGTCGAATTTCTATATCGCCTTCTTTTTTGATTGGCGCACCATCCTTTGAGCCTGTATTGTGATAATCGCCATCTGCAAAACGCTTGGCGCGCTCGAAGAAATCGTCTTGTCCATCTAGTAGGCTACCTTTAGCATTATCGTAACCAATTTTGGTTTCTCTTGGCGCATCGTAGTCTCCTAAATTCTCTTTCAGTTTATCAGATAAATTCTCCGCTTTATCCATCAATTGCTCGAAAATAGAGTCTGTATCCTCTACTTGTTCTTTGGCTTGACTTGCCATATTTTCACTTGCAGCAGTGGCTTCAGTCGCGCTCGTATTTTTCTCTCCAAAAACATCATTCAGAATATCATCTGCCATGTCTTCGGTAGGTGGTGGCGTAGTAGTTTTCTTCTCAAATGAAGAGGTTTGCTCTTTAATTCTTGCCTCTGCCTCGCTAGCAAATTCTTGGGCTTTTTCTTTTGCGATTTTGCCTTTCTCAATTAGTTCTGCACCTACATCCTCTGCCACTTCTTTCGTTTTCTCCCAAAAACTTTCGGCTTTTTTCAGAACTTCTCCGCCCACTTCTTCTGTAAATTGTTGCGCCTTTTCCAGATGCTCTCCTGTTTTTTGTGCGACCTTTTCCCCTACTTCTTCCAAATTATCTGCTAATTTTTCAGTAGCTTCTTTCCCAGCATTCGCTGCTTTTTCTGCGTTATGCTTAGCAACAGAACTCGCACCAAATAGTACTTTCTTTAGGTCATTAAAAACTCCCATTTTCTCCTTTTTTAATTTGTCAGAAAGAAATATTCTCTATGTAAACGTCCGTAAAATAGGAGTTTTTTAGCAAAAATTGTAGCCGAGTATTGCAATATAGACCAAGCAGCCTCTTCTCCTTGTCTAATCCTTAGATTTTTAAGACCAATTTCCCAAACTGTTGTCCAGCATCCATTCGTTTGAATGCTTCTACGCCATCTTTCAGATCATAAATTTGATCTATCACAGGTTTGATTTTATGCTCACGCACGAACTCCACCATCTCTCCAAATTCTTTATCCGAACCCATCGTTGAACCAAAAATGCTGATTTGCTTCCAAAACATCAATTGTGGATTCAGATTATTGATTTTTCCTCGTGTTCCGCCATAGAAGCAAATGCGTGCTGCTGGATTACAAATTTTCACGAAGTTTGCAAAGCCGTCGCCGGCGGCACTGTCAATAATCGCATCTACACCGCCAATTTCCTTTCGCAACTGCTTCGTCCAATTTTCATCCGTATATAAAAATCCACCTTTTGCACCTAGCTCTATTGCTCGTTGAATTTTCGCTTCCGAGCTAGAAGTTACATACACTTCTGCACCTGTTGCAATTGCAAATTGGCAAGCAAAGAGCGCAACGCCACCGCCTACTCCAGAAATCAAAACTTTATCGCCTTTTTTGATCTGACATTTGGTGAAAGTTGCACGAAAAGCAGTCAGACCACCCAAAGGCAGAGCCGCTGCTTCTTCCATACTCAAGTGCTCGGGCATATCATGCAAACGATCTTCTTCTACCACAATATATTCCGCAAAAGTGCCATTCTCAGGCATTCCCAGTATCTGATAGTAAAGCGTTTGTACGGCTTCATCATCGCCCCAATCTATATTTGGATTGATAATCACTTTCCGCTCTCCTACTCTACCTGCACCATCCGAACCTAGGATAGTTGGTGTATGAATGTTAGGATATAAACCTTTAGTAATCCAAACATCGCGATGGTTCAAAGCTGCTGCCTCAATATTGACGAGCGCCTCGCCTTTTTTGGGCGTGGGCTTTTGCATTTCGATGTATTGGGGCAATTGTTTTTCTTCTGTTAGGACTAGCGCGTTCATCTAAACAATTTAAGTTTTTCTGATAGAAGAAATAGGAATAGCTAATAGATCAATAGAAATGTTTTTGAAATCAGGACAGACCTATTTTGTGTTCCTGATGAAGGTGTATTTATCTTAAAAAGTGTACAATTAATTAATTGACTGCTAAGTCTGTACGATCAATTTTAAAAGCAGCTAGTAGTTCTACTAAATCCTTGACAAAAGAGCGTTTTCGATACTCGTACTGCTCTCTCATAAACTCATCATCTATGTGAAGTTCGATCATTTCATTAACTGCTTCAATTTGTTCTAGTAAGTCCAAAGCATCTGCTGCGTTTTGACTGATTATTGCTGCTTCCATAAGACTAAAATTCTAATTCAACAAACCCTTTAGGAAATCTCTGTTTTCTTCTGTTTTTGCGGCTTTTACTAAACCAATGTTCCCAATATAAGAGATCAGATTGTGTTCTAATATACTTGGCATGTTCTTCGGGATATATTCTCACAACATATCCATCAACCCCATAGTTCTCCTTACCCTGATGATTCAAAAATTGTTTGAGTTCTTTCTCATGCTGATCTACTAGATCAGAATCAATCAAATTCACTAAATCAATATCTTTTGGATTAATTTTGTTACTAATGAAACTACCATCAATCCACTGAGTATATTTCTGATTTTTTAAAAGTTCTTTCAAATTCTTATTGTAATGTATGTAGCCTGTATAGAGTTGATGCCTTGTAGAAGGTTCATCAAATGGAGCTACAAACTCTGTCTCCAATTGCTCAATAGTGATCTTATTTTTGCCATAAGGTTTTAAATATCCTCTAATATCAAAGCTAAATTCCATTAATTAATTTTGTTGCTAAGATATGTATTTGTAGACGAATCCCCATTTTTAAATAAGTCAAGAATCCATTTATCTCAGTTTCAATGCTAATTCTTAAATTTGAATCTCTTTTCATTAGCAAAACTTTGAAACAAAACTAGCCAATATGCAATATCGTTTAGCTTTTTTACTGCTTTTTTTAGCGGGAACATATTTTTCCCTAGCCCAAAATCAAGTTACTTTTCATGTTAGTCATACCGAAAATAAGACTTTGGATGGTCGTCTGCTCTTGATGCTTTCTACGAATGGAAGTGCCGAGCCGCGTTTTCAGATCAAAGATGGACCAAATACACAGTTGGTCTTTGGTTTAGATGTAGAAAATTGGAAAGCGGGAGAAAAACGTTTGGTGGATGGAGCAGCTTATGGCTATCCAATTGAAAGTCTGAATGCCGTGCCTTCAGGAGAATATTTTGTGCAAGTTTTGCTGCATAAATATGAAACTTTCAAGCGTGCAGATGGACACACGGTAAAGATGCCAATGGACAGAGGCGAAGGACAACAATGGAATCGCGCGCCAGGTAATATTTATACCTTGCCGAAAAAAATTACGATTACAGGAAGCAAGCAGATAATCAATATTGAGCTTGACCAAACGATTCCGACAATAGAAGAACCTGAAGATACCAAATACATCAAGCACATTAAGATCAAAAGTGAGTTGTTGAGTGATTTTTGGGGAAGAGATATGTATTTAGGAGCGCATATTTTATTGCCAGAAGGCTTTGAGGAACATCCCAATGTTAAGTATCCATTAGCAATTATGCACGGACATTTTCCTAGAGATTTTGGCGGTTTCCGTACGACTCCACCCGATCCTAATTTGAAACCTGATTACAGCGAACGCTTCAAATTAGAAGGCTACAACAAAATCGTTCAGCAAGAAGCCTACGATTTCTACAAAACATGGACTGGTCCTGATTTTCCAAGAGTGATTGCGATCAAAATACAGCACGCCAATCCATTTTATGATGATTCTTACGCCGTCAATTCAGAAAATTTAGGACCTTATGGCGATGCAATTACTTATGAACTAATTCCTTACATTGAGAAGCAATTCAGAGGAATCGGCGAAGGTTGGGCACGCTTTGTTTATGGTGGTTCAACAGGTGGTTGGGAAGCACTAGCCGTTCAAGTGATGTACCCAAAAGAATACGGAAGTTGCTACGCCGCTTGTCCCGATCCAGTGGATTTTCGGGCGTATTGCTTAGTGGATTTGTATAAAGATAAAAACGCCTATTATTTGGATAGTCAATTCAAGACAACACTTCGTCCTGGGCATAGGGATTATCTCGGAAATGTAGATGCTACTTTGCGCGATATGAATTTGAGGGAGTTAGCTCTAGGAACAAAAAGTCGTTCTGGACAGCAATGGGATATTTGGGAAGCGGTATACTCACCTGTTGGAGAAGAGGGTTATCCAAAAAGAATTTGGGATAAACGAACTGGAGAAATTGATCACGAAGTAGCAAAGCATTGGAAAGAAAATTATGACTTAGCGTATATTATCCAACGCGATTGGGAGAAGCATGGAAAGGATTGGGCAGGCAAAATCAATGTCTATTGCGGTGATATGGATAATTATTACCTCAATAATGCGGTCTATCTGATTGAGGATATTTTACAGAATACAAAGAATCCGGGCTACGGCGGAGAAGTGACATATGGCGACCGAGCAGAACATTGCTGGAATGGTGATCCCAACGAACCAAATGCCATTTCTCGCTTACGTTATCATCGAATGTTTATTCCGAAATGGGCGGAAAGTGTGAAAAAATTGGCACCGAAAGGTGCAGATTTGAAGAGTTGGAGGTATTAGAATCTTCGTTTACTTTTTTTGATCAATCGCATCTCGAATTCTGGAGGCACTTTCATAATCTTCCTTCGCTAAAACTTGTACTAATAATTGCTCTAATTCTTCTAAGGAATATTCGGAAAGGCTGCCGCGTTTGTTGGTGAAGGCTTTGCTTGGACTATCGAGTACCGTTCCCGCTTCTTGCAGAATTTCTTCAGTAGTGAAAATCGGACAGCCATAGCGGACGGCAAGTGCAATGGCATCTGAAGTGCGAGCGTCCACCTCAAGCGATGTTCCGTCCGCTTTTTGACCAATTAAAAGTGCATAAAAAGTACCTTCGGTTAGTGCAGAGATCAGTACACTATTAATTTGGACACCTGATTGGTCTAGCGTTTTCTTGAAAAGATCATGCGTGAGTGGACGATTGGGTTGCATTCGCTCTAGGGAAACAGCTATCGCCTGTGCCTCAAATGCACCAATGATGATCGGCAAGCGACGGAAGCCTTTTTGTTCTTCTAGGATGAGTGCGTAATTGCCTGGGCTAGATTCTGCGTTTGCTAGTGCGATAATATTGAGTTCGATTTTCTTCATTTTTTGTTTTTTACCACATAACAGTATTTTTCGTCACGCAGAGTTCGCAAAACGCGCAGAGTTTTTTTAAAAAAATCCGCTAGAAAGTAGATTCAGTAAGGGTGCTACAACGGCTTGTTTGACATTAACTTGAAAATTTCAACTTAATTGCTATGTATCTATGTGACACTACTTTATGACTATGTGGTCAATCCTGCATATCCATTTTGATGAATTGACATAATTCTTCTACATCACTGAAAGGAGCAATCACCTGATTGGCCTGCAGCAATTTAAAAAGTTGTTGTCCTTCTATTTCGATAACATACTCTTGACGGAGATGAATCATTTTCCCGTCTTGCTTTATCACTTCTATTTCAAAATGATTGAGCGCGAAGAGTAGAAATGCTTTTGGATCGTAATTTTCCATTTTCTGTTTTTAACACGTAGTCACACAGATTTTTTATAGCGTACACATAATTTATGACAAATTCTCTATCATAACATATACGCCATATCCTATGCAAAGTAGAGACGACAGTAAAATTAGTGAAAATTGTAGTCCTTGTCTTTGTGCTAATTTCTTAGAAAAAGGTAGACTAAATATCCCTGCGGCTACCAACATTCCAAGAGCTGAACCGATGCCAAAGGTAGCGAGATACAACATACTTTTCCAAGTACTTTGCAGCTCTGTCATCACAAGTAAAACCATCGCTCCACTGCCTGCTAAACCATGAATTAAGCCTACACCATATGCCAGTTTGTGTTGATGTTTATGCTCTCCTAAATGCTTAACTTTCTGTCGTTTGTTATAATATTGATAGAGCCGATAAACGCCTAGTAAGATCAACATTAAACCAACAATTGCTTCAAAGTAACCAAAATAATCATCCAGGAAAGTTGCTTTTCCAACAATTATTATCAAACCAATTAAACAGATAGTTGAGGTGTGTCCTAGACCCCAATAGATGCCATCTTTAGCTGCTGCTGCTAAGTTTTTACGTTTGGTCACGATGTTGCCGACGGCGACCAAATGATCTGCTTCAAAAGCATGACCAAAGCCAACAAAGGCAGCGAATAATAATGGAAAAGTCGTCTCCATGGTTGTTTTTTACCATATAGTCATAATAGTTGATTTACATAGTTGCATAGCTTTTCTATGCATTAATAATTCCATCTGTTCTATGTAAAAATGCTATGTATCTATGTAGTAAAGAAAACTAAAAATTTAAATGATTAATAACAATCCGATGATTACCTGTATCGGCAGCGACCATCGTTTTTCCTTCTATGCACACTTGGAAGGGCCAGTAAAGGCTGCCTTCTGTGCTCCAAATGGTATTCTTGTTTTCGCTACCCGTTGTGAAGTTGTCTTGTCCTAGCACGTTCTTGGCAGCGGTATTGTTTTCATTTGGTAATTCATCAAACCACAGAATTCGACTATTACCTGTATCGGCTACCCAGAGTCCGTTTTTATAGAAACAAGTATCGTAACACCAATTGAGCGTATTTTCTTTGGGAAACCAACCAAATTGATTTTGTCCATTGGCATCAAAAGCAGCTTGACCGATGATGACGTCTGCTTTTTGGCTTAAAGCTGTTTTCCAATCTTTCCAAAGCAAAACTCGATAGTATTGGGTATCGGTAATCGTCATCGCACCCTCAGGACTAATTTTTACAGAGTAGGGCCAAATTGGATCATTATGGTCGTAATCACGTTCCGAAAAATTGGCTTTTCCAATAACTTTGTCTGCACTGGTGTAGTTCTTTGTTGGGATGTTTTCAAAATATAGTACTCGACGGTTGCCTGTATCCGCTATCCAGAGCTGTTGCCCATCAGAAAATACACCGTAAGGCCAGTTTAGAGATTGAGCGGAAGGCGCATGACTAATACCTTCTATATTCGGTTGGTTGCTCTCAAAATCTTTCTGACCAACTACTACATCTGCGGGCTGGCCGTCCTCAATTGGCATCGTTAACCAAATCAAAACGCGATGATTCCAAGCGTCTGCGACCATTAATTTTTCTCCATCTGACCAAATTCCAGAAGGGTAAAACAAGCTCGACGCGCTCACTTTCCCGCTGGCATTTCGTCCTGTTTCTGCTTTAGCAGATTGTCCCAAGACAACATCTGCAGGCTGAAATTCACTGTCAGGTAGTTGATTCCAAATGAATAATCTATTTTGCGCAGTATCTGCTACAAACAGTTTATTGTCAACTAAATATACTCCTCTTGGTGCTAATAAAGGATTGTCTTCTGCACCACTGAATATTTGTGTTTCAGAAATTATTTTTTTGAGTTGTATTGCTCGTTCCATGTTGTTTTTTTTACCATATACGCACATAGCGTTTTCATAGAGTACACATAGCTTTATGAATCATATTAATACTATGTTCTCTGTGTGAATCAACTCTGTGACTATGTGGTCAATCTCAATTGTTCAACTCCATCCGCATTCGATCCAAGTTACTGATTTTCATTCGGATAATTGTGGCGATGGATAAGGCTCGTACTTTTGCTTTGTCCGCTATTTCACCTTCAAAAAATTCATCTACAGTTTCATTAAAAGTGGCGAGCCACTCATTGAAATGGCTTTCTTGAAGTCGGTATTTTTGATGGAGATCAACGTGGATTTCCATAGTGTTGTTTTTGTACTTTTGGGTCTGAAAAAGGACACTTTCCCAGAAATCAATCAAAATATCCATATGGTCGAGTATATCTATTTTGGCTACTTCTAGAAAGATGTGTTTGAATTCTTCTTGTTGTAGTAGTTTCTCATAGAAGTTGCTGACTAGCTTTTGAAGGTCTGCTCGATTTTGGATGTCTGTTTTCATGTTGTTTTATTGCACGCAGAGGGCGCAGAGTTCGCAGAGACTTTTTGTTTTACTTTCTACTAACAAATTCTAGGTAGTTGTTCTCCGACTAGCATATTGACGACTCGTTTTCCTCCGATTCCGCTAGTTAGGACGACTTGTCTTGGGTGTTCTTCTACGATTTCTCCGATAATGGAAGCGTTTTTACAGTTTTCTAGAGACTGCATTTTTTCAACTACGGCATCCGCGATATTGGCATCTACAATGGTGATGAAAATTCCTTCGTTTGCGACGTATAGTGGGTCTAATCCTAAGATTTCACACGCACCATACACTTGTTCATCCACTGGAATGTCTTTTTGTGCAATATTAATACCAAGTTGTATATCTCTAGCAATTTCAGTTAACACCGTAGCCACTCCTCCCCTAGTTGGATCGCGTAGCAAGTGAATTTGCTCACCAAAATCGTCTAGTAGTGTTTTGACGATATGATTCAGATTACGCGTATCACTTTCAATCGTTGTCTCAAATTCTAATCCCTCACGAACGGACATAATTGCAATGCCGTGCGTCGCTAAGTTATCACTCACGATGACTTTATCACCAACTTTTACATTGCTGATGTCAATATCAGCTTTGGAATGCAACTGCCCAATGCCCGTCGTATTAATAAAAATCTTATCGCCTTTTCCTCGCTCTACTACTTTCGTATCACCCGTCACGATCTGTACGCCTGCCTGCTCGCTTGCAAATTTAATCGCTACCAAAATATCCCAAAACTCCTTCATCATCAAGCCTTCTTCGATGATGAAACTCAAGGATAAATATTGTGGAATCGCGCCGCACATTGCCAAGTCGTTCACTGTTCCGTTCACTGCCAATTCTCCGATATTTCCACCTGGAAAAAAGACGGGTGAAATGACAAAGCTGTCCGTCGTGAAGGCAGTTTTACCTGATAATTCTAGCATAGCGCCATCGTGTCGCTTGTCGAGCAAATCATTTTTTAGTAAATCGAATACACCACTATCCAGCAAACGATTCGTCAGTAATCCACCACTGCCATGCCCCAAAGTGATGACCTCAAAGTCTAACTTCGGCATTGGGCAGTTGAGTTGCATTTTTATCTTTTTGTCTGTTTTTACCATATCTTTTTTTTACCACATAGGCACATAGTTTTTTCATAGAGTACACATAGTTAGTTTTGAACTATATTAACTATGTGAATCGGCTATTGTGACTATGTGGTTACGGTTAAACCAATTCTACTTGATTCAGCATATCTGAGAAATGATAGTAGGCTGCACATGCTCCTTCGGAGCTGACCATGGGTGCACCTAGCGGGTTTTCGGGTTTGCATTTTGTACCAAAGTTGGGACATTCGAATGGTTTTTTTAGTCCTTTCATAATGTCACCTGCAATGCATTCTCTGTTCTCGGGAGCTTCTGGGATATTGACTGAGAATTTCTTTCTGGCATCGAAGATCGCATAATTATCTTTTACTTGATAGCCACTTTTTGGAATGACGTCCATACCCCGCCACATTCTATCTGAAACATCAAAAACTTCGTAAATGGTTTTCATCGCTCTTGGATTTCCCTTCTCGCGTACCATGCGTGCGTACTGGTTCTCTAGCTTCGCTTCGCCCGCTTCTAACTGTTTGACCGTCATCAAAATACCTTGTAAGATATCAATTGGTTCAAAACCCGTTACCACAATCGGCACTTCAAATTTTTCGACCAATGGATAGTACTCCTCCATTCCCATGATCGTACATACATGACCTGCTGCCAAAAATCCATCTACCACACATTCTTCATCGCTCACCAGAGCTTCAATAGCAGGTGGAACAAGCACATGAGACGCTAAAATGGAGTAGTTTTTTAATCCCATTCTATTCGCGTGAACCACTGAAAGTGCATTTGCAGGTGCAGTTGTCTCAAAACCTACCGCAAAGAAGACCACCTGACGATCAGGGTTTTGTTCCGCTATTTTTACGGCTTCTAATGGCGAGTATAAAATGCGAATATCTGCTCCATTTGCTTTCGCTTCTAGCAGACTCTTCTCCGAACCTGGCACACGCAACATATCCCCAAAGGAACATAAAATCACGCCTTTTTCTTCTGCCAAATAGACTGCTTTATCAATTAAATTCAAGGGCGTCACACAAACTGGACATCCTGGACCATGCACCATATTGATCTCTTTGGGCAACATATTCAGTATCCCATTCTTGACCAAACTATGCGTCTGCCCACCACATACTTCCATGATCGTCCACGAGCGCGTTACCGTCTTTTTGATTTCTTCTAGGTAGCGTTGGGCTACTTGGGGATCGCGATATTCTGTTAGGTACTTCATGTTTTTTATTTTTTGTTTTTTACCACATAGACACATAGTTTTTTCATAGAGTGCACATAGTTTGTGTTACTCATCACTATGTGTACTATGTGAACCCACTATTGTGACTATGTGGTTAATCACTCATCTGGCAATTCAGCAAAATACTCGTTTACAAAAGTCTTTTGACCTTCATGGAAAAGATTTCGGACATGGAAATTGAGAAGAATAGCCTTTTCACATAGCGAACATAGTTTTAAGTGCAATGAATAGCTATGTGATCTTTGTGAAAGTACTATGTGCCTATGTGGTAATGTACTCCTCCCTCTCCGGTAAAAACTCCGAGATATTCAGTTCATCTTCTACTTCTCCCATCTCCTCCAAATATTGAAACGTTCGTTTGGCTTCCACTTCATCTACAATGCTGATGGCAACGCCGACGTGGACAAGGACATAATCTTCAACTTTGGCTTGAGGTACCATCTCTAGGCTAGCTTCCTTGATGATGCCACCGAAAGATACCTTTGCCATTCTGACTAAACCATCAAATTTGGATTCGATGGACTTTATTTTACCTGGAATTGCTAAACACATAATCTAAATATTTTAAGAAGACAGAGATCAGATCATCAATTCTATTGACTGTCAGAAGTCAGACGTGCATTAACCTGACTTCTGACAGTCCTAATGGACGATCTTACTTCTGACTTCTTGAATTCTATGAACAACCAATTGTCCAAAAGATATATTTTCGTCATTGGGGGACAGTTCTTGATGGAAGTAGAGGTTAAATTTTGGGCTTAAATGATGATAAATAAGGTCAACTAAAAGGGCATTTTGAAAAACGCCTCCGCTAAAAGTTATTTTTTTAATTTTCAGATGATTCGCAACGATCTTGATTAGATGAGCTAGTGAAAAATGGAACTTCGCAGCGATCCAATCTTTTGGTTTTCCTTTTCTCAAATCCATTAGAATATTGGTCATTAAGGATTGAGTCGGAATGCGATAATAATGCGCGCCATCTTGGAAATAACTCGACCCAAAATCTAAGCCGTTTTTTTGGAAATAAGTCGTTGCTAGAGCTTCCAATTGCATGGCAGCTTCCCCTTCGTAAGTTTGCTTATCCAAAATGCCCAACAAAGAGGCAACCGCATCGAAAATGCGTCCGACGCTAGAGGTTTGGAGAGGATTTTCTTTGGACAACATTCGGGTATAAATTTTCCTTTCCGTTTCGTTAAATTTTTCTTTCAAAATATCTTCTACTCCGAGCACATTCCAGCAAGCAGAAAGGGCAGATACTCTAGGTTCTTTGGGCATTTTATCACCTAAAATGAAGTCGAAATAATCAAAATGATAACAGCGGAGGAAGTCGTAGTTTTCGTATTTGAAAAACTCGCCACCCCAAATTTGTCCATCTTCGCCGAGTCCTGTTCCATCCCAAACGACGCCTAAAATGGGTTCTTCGGAATGTATCAAATTATGTTCTCCTAGGATTGCTCCGAAATGAGCGATATGGTGCTGGATACTATACGTTGGAAGATTCCACTGTTCTGCTAATTGCGCTCCTCGCTGTGTTGAAGGATATTCGGGATGTTGGTCGAGCAAAATGGTTTCTGGTTTGGTATCAAAAAGACTCAAAAAATGCTCAATTACTTTTTGGTAATTCTGCTGCGTATCAAAATGGGCTAAATCTCCTAAATATTGACTGATGTAAATATTGTCGCTATGTAGAAGGCTGAATGTACTTTTTAGCATGGCACCCATTGCTAGGATACTTTTAGAAGATAATTTCAGCTCTGGATTGATGTAAGTTGGGGCTAAACCTCTAGAGCGTCGCAGAGTAATTTTATGCTGATAAAAAGGCGAAAATTGAATAACACTATCATCTTGTGGCACAACAATTTCACGATTATTGACTAGTACTAAATCTGCAATTTGCGTTAATTCTGATAGTGCCTTTTCGTCTTCAAACACAATAGGCGAATTACTTATGTTGCCACTTGTTGCGATGATTGGCTTTCCAAATTTATCTAATAGTAGTTCGTACAACGGCGTGTAAGGCAACATTGCTCCTACTTTACTTAGATTTGGTGCAATTCCTTCTGCATTAACATTTTCTCTTACATTATTCAGCAAAACGATAGGCGAAACTTCACTTTCTAAAGCATCTTTTTCTACTTTACTTAACTCCAACTTCTCAAGTCTCGGACACATCAAAGCAAAAGGCTTAGAAGGACGATGTTTTCGCTTTCGTAACTCTTGAATCGCCGATGAACTATTTGCATCACAAGTCAACAAATAGCCACCAATTCCTTTGATCGCAACGATCTTTCCTGCTTGCCAAGCCCCTACAACTTTACCCAACAAATCACCTTTCAATTCTTGCTTTTCAGCATTAAATAAGGACAATTGAACCGCACAGCTTGGACAAGAATTGGTCTGCGAATAGTAGCGTCGATCTAATGGATTTTCGTACTCACTTTGACAGCTTTCACACATTGGAAACACATCCATTTTAGTATGAACCCGATCATAAGGCAAAGCATGAATAATAGAATAACGCGGTCCACAATTGGTGCAAGTGATGAATGGATAAACATATCTTCGATCTGCACTCGTTTTCAATTCTTGCTTGCAATCGTCGCACATTCCAAAGTCTGGCGTCAATAGCAAATTGCGTTTTCCGTCTGAATCGCTATGAATAATCTGAAAATTTTCAAAGAACGTTTGCTCGCTTTCTTCCAGTTTAATGGAAGTAATTCTAGCTAATTTAGGTGCTTTGGAGTTGATATTTTCCTTTACTCGTTGTGCTAGATCGGAAGTACCATTGAATTGAATATGCACTCCATCAGTGGTATTGTTCACCCAACCTTTCAGTTCAAATTCTTGAGCTAAAACGTACACAAAAGGTCGAAAACCAACGCCTTGAACTTGTCCTTGAATATGAATATACCAAGTCTTCACTAAACCGCCACTGCCTCATTAGCTGACTGCTTTTCTCTTACTTTCTCCAGTAGCCAATTGCACCATTCATCAATACCAATATCTTTGGTACTTGATACTTCTAAAACCTTGATATTCGGATTCACATCTTTTGCATCTGTAACAACTGCATCCACAGAAAAGGGTAAATGTTCTAGTAAATCTACTTTTGAGACCAGCATCATTTCACTGGTCAAAAACATTCTTGGATACTTTTTGGGCTTGTCATCGCCTTCGGTCGTAGCAATCAAAGTGACGCGATAATCTTCGCCTAAATCGAAAGAAGCAGGGCAAACTAAATTTCCTACATTTTCTACGATTAATAACTCAACACCTTCTAAGTCAAGACCTTCCATCGCTTGCCAAACCATCTGCGCTTCCAAATGACAAATGCCGCCCGTTACGATCTGTAAAGCATCTGCACCCGCTGCACGTATACGATCTGCATCGCGTTCCGTTTCTAAATCTCCAACTAATACCTTCATTTTCACTCGATCTCCAATCCGCCGCGCCGTTTCTTGCAGCAAAGTTGTTTTTCCGCTGCCAGCCGAAGACGTAATATTTATCATCAAGATGTTTCGCTCCGCCATTTTCTTACGAATGCTTTCTGCCACAAAATCGTTGGCTTTCAATAAATGCATGGTTGTATTGTCGCAAGTGACGGTTCCTCTGGCGGTCTTGGTTGACTTCTGTATTTGATCCATGTTTTTTGTTTTTTTACCACATAGTTACATAGCTTGTTCATAGAGTTCACCTAGTTTTTGAACCACAAAGGAACAAAAGAGGCGACTCTCGTATGTTTTTATTCCTTGAATAAACTACGTATTACATGCAAATTCTCTTGATATGTATCTATGTGTGCTATGTGAAAACACTATATAACTATATGGTCACTACACACAAGGTAGAAAGAGAATTTGACATAGAAAAGGATTTTGAGGGTTTAGAAAATTTTTTCTAATTTTTAAGTGTGAGTTTTGTTGGGATAGAATCTTCTTTTAGAAAATAATTGAATGCAAAAGTCATCGCTAGTAAAAATAAAGAAGCGACAATTCCTAGAGCTGCGTTGACGTAAGGTGGCGCGGTTAAGGAAATTCTAATCAATACGGTAGTCAGTACGAAAGCAGAATAGCGAAAAATTTTAGGATACTCGAGTGTGTAGCGAAGGGCAATTAAGACGATTAAAATATCACTAAAAATCAAGACGGTGTAAAACGCGTTGAGAGATATAATGTACTTCCCTGTATCTACAAAAGTCCAAATATCCCAAATCCCAATGCTCAAGAAGGCAACAAGTAACAAGAGCGATACCAATTTTTTGAAGTCTCTAAACTGCAAATGTTCTTCTTCGCTCTCTGTTAGTCTAATTCGTTTTTGTGTTTTGTAGTAGATCGCAATAATCAAGAAAATAGCTAAACTTCCGAAAGCATCTGCTACCATTTTCAGCACTGGACCATCCAAATTATTCCAAATAACGGGTTCTTCAAATTCACTGAACTCCTTGAAAGCGGAACGAATTAGGATGAGCGAAAGAATTTCTAGTTGCTTACCGACGGATACGCCTACGGAATTGGGCATGATGAAAATTAGTGCTAAAAGTTCTGTTAGTAGCAAAAGCGTAAATGCCAATTCGACTGCAAAAAAATGATTATTGATATGATGTTCAAAAGGCAGTAAGTTCCGTGCGGCTAATTCAGAGATTGCCAAACCTAAGAGGAAAACGAAAACAAGTAGTCGGCTGATATTGGTATGTGTGCGATGTGCGTGCCAAATCTCATTTAACTTGTCAAATATCTGGCGCACAACAGGCAAGAGTATTTTAGAGAGCATATTATTTCTTTAGCATGGCTTCCTCTTTGAAATGTACTCGATGAATCAAGAGTTCCGTCCCCTTTGTTACGTTATTGTTTGGTTTTCCACAAGTTGAACAAGCGAATTTATAGTTTTCGATAGTTGAGTTGCTATCACAAGCAGTACAGTAAATTTCAATAGGAATCAGTTCGATATTGAGCTTTACGGTTTGGTACTTTTCTTCTGCGGTGGTGACCGCTTCGAAGGCATTTTGCATTAAAATCGGTTCTACGTTAGAGAGCAAACCGATCCTCATATCAATGGCTTCCAAACGGTCTAACTCTTCTTTGGAAAATTCGGCTTCCAAGGTTTTGAAGGTGTTTCTGACTAAGGATATTTCGTGCATTTTTTTGTTTTTGGCACGCAGAGAGCGCAGAGTTAGCAGAGATTTTTTGGAATTACACGCAGAGCGCGTAGAGTTTTTTTTGATTAACACTCAGACTAACTCCCTCAATTGCTCCAACATCTGCAAGTGTTTATTAGCTTCTTCAATCATTTCTACATCCTCTACCAAAGTTGGTATCTCTTTGGCTTTCAATAGCATATCTTCGTAGCGTGCTTCATTGAAGTTTTCAGAATCGTTGCTGACATTCCAACTTGCTTCTAGGAAATTGAGCAGCGTAATGGCGCGTTCGTATGGATAATCGGGCGTGCGAACATCTAAGGCTTCTTGATAATAAAAGAGTGACTTCTCAAAATTATCGGTCAGCACAGCTTGTGGAAATTTGGAGAAAGCGTTGCCGTAATTATTGCAAATCATACCGTATTGGTATGGATAGCTTTCTTTGGTGTAGAACTCAAGGGCTTCTTGGAAAGAAGAAACCGATATACCTGCCCAAATACTTTTTCGTTTATTGTCACTTGGCATATCCGTGTAGAGTACACCTAGATTGTGGTGGATATCTGCAAATACATTTGGTGCAGCTTCTTTGGTGAACACTTTGAGCGCTTCTTGGTAGCTTTCGATAGCTGGTTTGAAAAATTGAGGATTCCCATTTTGTGCCCAAGTGTAAAGCAGCGTTCCTTTTCGGTAGTGAGCATTACCTTCTAGCTCTTTTAATCCCTCCGTTCTAAAAATATTGATTGCTTTGGTAGAGTAACCCAAAGATTCGCTGAAACTTTCAGAAATGTTAGCGATGTGTGCAGCATCGAGCAGCAGGAGTCCAACTTCTACCTGACGTTCACTTTTCTCGTATGCTTGGAGTACTTCCCAGAGTGTATTTTTGAGCTTTTCTAGCAACTCTTGGTCGTAAGGCTTTGTTAGTTTCTCCAACCAAATTTGGCAAAGGACATATTGAATTTCGATTTTTGCTACTTTGGAAATACGAGTTGTATCTATATTTTCTAAAACTTTAGCTGCTTCATTAACTTGCTGTAAATCAATCAGTAAAAGCGCGTATTGTCTTGCTGTGAATGCTTGGTGCTCTTCGCTTGGCGCGCTTTTTAGTGCTTCTTCATAAAAATAAGCTGTTTTTTCTGCATCAAAGCCCTCAAAAGTTGGCGCGTAGTGTCGAAGAATGGCATTGTTGTGCATCAAACGATATTCTTCGAAGGGCGAATATTGGGAAATCAATTCACTTGGAGAGATTCCGATTCCTTGCTGTAAGCGATTGATGAAATCGAGTTCTTGGAATAAGGAAGGATTCGCAGCATGAAGATATTCGTAGGCTTTTTCGTAATTGTTAAGTTTTGCGAAAACGATACCCAGCAAGTTGGTCTCATTCAATGCGATTTCTTCTGGCAGTAAAAAAGGAGGTTGCAAATTGAACCAATCGACTGAAAACGCAATTTCTCCGTTTTTAATCAAAATGGTATGCGCACTTGGAGTTGGGCGTTTTTCTAGTACATCAACGATCTCTACCAGTTCCTCCAGACGATCTTCTTTTTGGATGTATGCGGAAAGCGTTGCATGATGTTCAGTTGTCGCAAATATAGAAAGCATTTTTGTTTGTTTTTAGTGTTCCTCTCGCGTCTTTTCGGATTCCTCGTTGCAATATGCTCGCGAAAGTTTTTGCTCTTTTTTCGGAGTTGTAGATATCTATTTTTCTACAAATAAATTTCATGGGGTTGTCTACAGCAATGTAAATCATCGTTAAATGCCATAAGCCGTTTCGTTCTAGCAATTGATATTGCACTTCCGTATCCATCAGCCAACGATCTTCTTTTAGGAGTCCAAAATCAGTGGTAGCTCCTAGAAAGTCAGTGGGGCGATAGAAAGGAAGGTTTGGTGCAATGTACATAGTTTGTAATTGATGGCACGCAGTTTTCTTTGCATGCAGAGGATGCGGAGTTCGCAGAGATTTTTTCTCTCACCAAATTACAACTTTATGTTGAGAATTTTCAACGCTTTCTGGCACTCATATTCTAACTCTCGGTCTGTGCTGTTTATTTCGTTATCAATTAGTAGCTCGTGTAATGCAACCGTTTTGTCACCTTGTGCATTCCGATCTTTGAGCATATGCTGCTTAGCTTTGTGCAATTGCTTAAAGAGTTTATCACTTTTCGGTGCAAGCATTAAGGCTCGACGATCAGGATAATAGACCAGATGTACATTCAAATCATCGCCAAATATCTCGGTTGCCACGGTTCGATCAATCAGCAAATGTGAAGACTTTAAGCTGACCTTGCTAGCTTCTTTTGTGCTTGCTCGTAGGTCGTCTTGCAGTTGGCGCGGTGGTATGAACATACGTTTTTATTTTTTGCGCGCAGAGTCCGCGTGCTCTGAGAACTCTACGTCATACATTATTAGTTTACTCCCAATTCACGAGTCAAAATATCCACAATTTTATCTCCTCCTTGTCTTGCCTCTTCCGTCATTCCAACATTGAATTTAGTACTGTCAATCGCAACTAAATAAACATCAATGTCTTCTGGATATTCGTCTTGTAGCATTTTTTTGGCGTACGAAAGCGCTTGACTCCATTTTAAACTATGCAAGAAAACCATTGGATCATCTTCGATTTCTGCTTCCACTGCCGAAGCCGGTAACTTATAGGTCGTTCCAACTGCTTCTCCAGTATTCACTACGGCATCCACTAGAATGATTTTCTCGTGCCCTTTCAATTTGAAAAGCACCTCGAATGCAGAAGTTCCCATATCAAATATACTTAACTGTTCACTTTCTGCCACCTTTTTCTTCAATTCATCAATCACATAAATCCCAACGCCATCGTCTGCGCGCACTGGATTTCCAAAGCCTAAAACTGCTGTTTTTTTCATTGTTCTGTTTTTTACCACATAATCACAGTAGTGGATTCATGGAGTTCATATAGTTTGACTTTTATAGCCCCAGCAGGGCGAGACATGGGTAGAAAAGATGCTTAGAAGTTTTTTAAGCGCCGTAGGTGCGTACTATAGTTCGTACCTACGGCACTTAAATTTAGGCAGAATTATTTTTCTACCTACAGCTCATCCCTACGGGATTTTTTATTCTTTCCATCAACACTAAAAAGTATTCTAATTACAAAAAACAAAAACGCAAAAGATTAACTTTTTGCCTTTGTATTTCTTGTCTCTTTATAATTCAAGCTCTTTACAGCTTACTACAATAAGAAGGGTTTTCCATAAAAAATTTTCATGGCAATTTTCCGCGCCTGACGGCGCGAAAAAATGGGGGAAAGTGGGGGACAGATCAAAACTATGTGTTCAATACAAAAAACTAGATGACTATGTGATAAATATACAACAAAAGAAACCCGCCAACAACCATTGACGGGTCTATTTCTATACCAATAGATCAAATTCTTATAGTTTGAATTTCGCTAATTCTTCTCCTGTTTTATTGTCATGTGCATGCACCGTACAAACCAAACAAGAATCAAAAGAGCGAGCGACCATTCCTACTTCTACTGGATCGTGCGGATCCTCAATTTCTGTTCCTTCCAGAGCAGACTCAATTGGACCAGCCTTGCCTTCGCTGTCATTTGGACCAACATTCCAGGTCGTTGGTGCAATGATTTGATAGTTCTCAATGACGCCATCTTTTATTTTAATCCAATGCGCCAATGCACCTCTCGCCGCTTCCGTCGCACCCCAACCAATACCATCTCTTTCCGTTGGCTTGATATAAAATTCATCATCCAAACGAACTTGCGTCAGCCAATCATTAATCATGGTGTATAATCTTGGTGCTTCATGCACCCTCGCTAGTACTCTAGTGAACACCGAAGGTCCCATTTTTGCCATAATATCACCAAACAAAGGATCTTTGATTTGATGATCAGCATTGTTTGGATTGGCATTCATAATTACACGTGATAATGGTCCAGCTTCCGCGGCGTGTCCCATGAATCGAGGTGCTTTTGACCAACTGTATTTATCATTAAAATCAGAGTGCTCCAAGGTTCTTGAATCCATAGATGCCATTGGTGCAGGCTCATCAAATGGATGCAGCGCATCTGCTTGATTCAAATACCAAGCATGCTTGACATGTTCCGCTACTTGCATATGATCAGCGTCGTAATATTTGCTACCATCCCAAAATCCTGAGGGCGTAATAACCGCACTATTTCGAGCCTCAATGCTTGGCTTGTTGTATAAATCTTTGTGCAAGTAGGTTCCCCATGCTAGGAATTTCCCTACCCCTTCTCCAAATTTATCCAAACCAAATTCGATACCTGCACGAAGCAATAAGCCTAAATCACTATTATAATGCGATTCATTCTCGTTCAACCACTCCATCATGTCATCCCATGATTGGATTTGCATATATCTTTCAATAGAACAACCTAACCAAACTGGCTCTAACCAATCATTTCTGAATTGATTCATAATGGCATGAGCGCGTGTAATGTCCTTCAAAGTAGGCGCACACATTACGCCTCCTGGCACCATGTAACTAGAATGTGGCCACTGTCCTCCAAAAAGTGCATACACCTCCACTGGACGACCAGAAGCAGTCACTCCTGTCTGGAATGATGTCCCAACGTAAGCAGCCCAACGTTTCACCACTTCCTGATATAATGGCTTATTCGCGAATTTCTTATTCGCTAAATCCGTCGCAAAAATGGCATAGAACCATCTTGGAATACTTTGAATGGTTTCGGTTGCTTGTCCAATTGCTCTTAATAAAAGTGCATTTGGTGGCAAGGTCGTTTGCCAAGCAACATCTAGTGCAGAAGAAGCACAATATAAATGCGACCCTCCACAAATTCCGCAGGCTCTCGGCGTTACGATGAGTCCAGATTGCGGGTCTTTGCCTTGCAAAATTTTCTCGAAGCCCCTAAACATAGCGGCTTGCGTGTGGGCGCGCGTCACGACTCCATTTTCCATATAGACTTTTACATCTAAGTCACCTTCCACTCGCCCGACTGGTGATATATTTAATTCTTTTAAAGACATTTTATTTCTTTTAAATGTGAGATTGATAGATGCTTGATTTAAAACATTAATTTTATAACTCACTGGCTATCAATGTCCAAATCAACAGACCTTGCCTAATCACTATGTGACATAATAATTATAAGCAGGTCAACAAATAAATCTACCTGTCTTGTATTATCACTATTGTGCGTAATGGTTAGACAGGCAAATCAGCAATGCTACTTAGAAGTTTCCTTCAATACCTTCGGAGAAGGTAGTACTTTGTGAACTCCTGCCTTGAAGTAATAGCCTAATTTACTCTCTCCCGTAGGCACTTCTTTTGGTAAGAAACCTAAATACTTCATGGTCTTGAAGACGCTCCCTTTTTTCAAATCATTATGTGGGAAACCTGGTTCAGTACAACCTAAGCAAGGATGGTTGGCTCTCGTTTTGCTGGACTGGCGATTCCACAAGATGCGATTACAACTAGCGCGCGTCATTGGTCCACGACAACCCACTTCATAGAACAGGCAACCACCACGTTTTCCGAAGTGACCATCAATTTTTTCACTGAAACTCATAGCATTTGGGCAGCCCGTTTGCACAAAATCAGTGAAGAACGTTTTTGGACGATGATATTCATCAATTAGTACATCGCCAATTCTTCCTGTCGCGATTGCTACTAAGATTTGCGTTATCCAATCTGGGTGAGCTGGACAACCTGGAATGTTGATGACAGGCAAACCGCCTTTTGAAACAAAATCCGAGCCTAGAAAGCCTCCTTTTTGCTTTCGATGGAACTGAAAACCCGTAGATTCACTAGGATTAGGTTCAACTGCGGGGATTCCTCCCCAAGTCGCGCAATCACCAACGGCGACAACGAATTGAGCAGCATCTGATAATTCGCGCACCCAATCTTGCATTGGACGATCGGCGAAGTAATTCATTTTTCCAGTTCCATCTGGTCCTTGAACTACTGAACCTTCAAAAACGAAAATATCCAATTGCGTCTGCCCAGAAATACAATCATTGAGTAAATCGCTTACTTGATGACCAATTTCCAAGCCAATGGTTGGATGCCATAAAATGTTGATTCCAAAATCTACGATGAGTTCTACGACGGTGGGTTCTTCGGCATTGAGAAAGGACATTGTGTTACCACTGCATGCTCCTCCCTGCAACCATAAAATATTTGCCATATTGATAGATGTTTTTTGTTTGTAATATTGTTTTAGTTTAACAAAAAAAGCAAAATCTTATTCTGAAAAACTATTAATATTAGCAAATATAATAACACCATTGGGTTATGAAAATTATTTTAGAAAAAATATTCTAATTTGTAGAAAATACTATCTAATTAAGAATTTGTCTAAATAGGAAAGGTGGAAAATCTAGGAGAATATGCGTTTAAAGAAAGGTGGCACGCAGAGATGGCAGAGCGTACAGAGCAGTTATCATGACTTTATAAAATAGTACCTTCACTTAGGAGCCTCTGCCTTCCCGCCAGAAAGTATTCGATTCAAAGAAGTCTTAAAATAATATGCCAATCTACGCTGTCCAGTTGGTACTTCCTTGGGTAAGCCACCCAAGTACTTCATCGTCTTGAAAATACTTCCCTTTTTTAGATCATGGTGCGGAAAGCCAGGCTCGGTACAGCCTAGGCAAGGATGGTTAGCTCTAGTTTTGCTAGAAGTCCGATTCCAAAGAATGCGATTGCAACTGGCGTGCGTCATGGGGCCACGGCAACCTACTTCATAGAACAGACAGCCACCGCGCCTTCCGAATGCTCCATCAATTTTTTGGTAGAAGGAAGTGACATTGGGACAGCCTGTTTGCACAAAATCGGTGAAGAATGTCTTTGGGCGGTGGTAATCGTCTAGCAAAACTTCGTCTATTCGATCTGTGGCAATAGCGACTAAAATTTGAGTCATCCAATCAGGATGCGCAGGACAACCTGGAATATTGATGACGGGTAAGCCACCTTTGGAAATGAAATCATCGCCTAGGAAACCTCCTTTCGCCTTTTTCTGAAATTGCATTCCCGTAGATTCGGTAGGATTGGGAGGAACGGCCATAATGCCGCCCCAAGTCGCGCAATCACCAATGGCAACTACATATTTTGCTACTTTAGATAAATCTTCTACCCAATTTTTCATTGGGCGATCCGCGAAATAGTTCATGCTGCCCGTTCCATTCGAGCCTTGTATGACCGAACCTTCAAAAACGAAAATGTCCAAAGGTACTTCACCCGAAAGCGACTCATTGAGTACTTCTTTTACTTGCTCTCCAATCTCTAAACCAATGGAAGGATGATATAAAATGCGAATTCCAAAATCCGTAACCAGCTCAATTACAGAGGGTTGCTCTGCATTCAAAAACGACATTGTATTGCCGCTGCACGCTCCGCCTTTTAACCATATTAGGTTCGTCATTCGTTATTAGATGATGTTTGTTTATCATATAGTCACATCAGTGCTTTCACATAGATCACAATCGTTTTGTGGTTTTTTATTTTTGAAAAATTCAACACAACTTATACGAAAATAATCTACCAGCAATGTGACAGTTGGATACAGATGATCAAGTTTGGAGGTAAATGTACAAAAAATGGATGTGAGATAGGAGATTTTAGAAAAGCGTACGATCACTCAAAATTAATTATCGGAAGAGGACTGCTGCAAGATAGGCACAATTAATTGTTCATATTCTTTTATGCCTGCGTCGGTAAAGTAAGGATAGATTTGATTCCAAACCGCTTCTTTGAATTGGTTGATCTGAATATTGCCGTTTGCGCCTTTTACTTGTTCTTGTGGCATCCAAAAGGTAATGAGTACCCAAATGGAATTGGCGACGCTATCATAAACACCGCGTCTTTCTTCTTTTTGAATAATGCCTCTTTGCTCGTTGAAATCAAAACGTTTTCGGATTTGGCTCACCATCTTGGAAATATACTGCTGCCGTTTGGCGTGTATATCTGAATATTGACGTTCTATTTCTAGCAAGTCCAAGAAATAGAATGGATACTTCTGAGCAAAATTGAAGTATTTGGTGAGTTGTACATCTAAATCCATCAAATTTGGAAAGATGCGATAAGTGGAAAGGATTTCCGAAATTTCTCCATGCAAATCCTCATTAATCGCCTTGACAATCGCTTTTTTGTTCTCGTAGTGATAAGCTAAATTTCCGACACTGATACCAATATCTTTGGCAATTTGTTGCAAGCGCACATTTGCCATCCCATTTTCATTGAACAGTCGAATGGAAGCGTTCAATATTTTTTGTTTGGTGTTCAAGTCTTCCTATGATTTTGTGAACTAAGGTCTTATCATTTTTTACCACAAACTCAGGCACAATTTTAATTCTTTTTTAAAAGAATCTGACAATTATTAGACAATAATGAGTCCAAGTTTAGGAATATTCGTGCACATTTGCAAGAATTTGGGAAAGCATATTGATGATATTCCAAATTTAAAAATTTGATAATCAATACATTACTCAAAATAATTCGGTCTTCATTTCTTGTTTAAAATTTCATTCAATAACTTTCAACAATCTAACTGGAGCACAAACCAAAATCCTTCAAATTCACCTTCAATGTCCCTCTCTGATCTTTGGCTGCTAAGCGACGCATATACCAAGCACTCAATTCTGCTTTGTCTTTAGAAGCATACCTACCAATCACTCGTTTTATCAATTTATGTGGCTCTTTGTAGTGTGCAAACACCAAATGAATTTCCCACATACCTTCTCTTTTTACGATATTTTCATTCACTGCTGTATCCCGCAACCACCAATCATCTGAAAGGAATTCCATGTCTTGGTGCGCCCCCCTCGTGTCCACAAAGTGCTGATTATTCAGCAAATTGAGTAATTCGTTATAAGCATCACTGTCTAAAAAGAAGTTATCCATTGTATCTTGTTTTTACCATATAGACTTATAGCTCTTTTACATGGTATTTACTGTGGTAAATCTCAAAAATAAAAATCATAAGGCTTTTCCAGCATTTGTCGATATTCTAATTTACCCATTGGCGTAAAATAAGGTTGAAGCAACAACCAAATGGCAGATTTGTACTGGTTTTCCCTAGCTTGGCTACTTTGCCTTATTGCGTGTTGAGTTAACCAGAAATTCATCGTCATCCAAATCTGAATGGCTAACTCTTCAAACCCATTTTCGTACAATTCGTTCATTAACGCACCTCTGGCAGCATTGAACGCCAAAATACTTTTCAGTTGCTCCGTTTGAAAAGAAATATGTTGTTGATGCGCTTCTTTGACAGAAGGATAAGCTCTCACCACTTCTAAGGTATCCAAATAGAAAAAGACGTATTCTTGTTGTAAACTAAAAGTTCTTGACAGCAAGAGATCAATATTATCGAAGAGGGGCACTACTCGATATTCGGCAAGGAGTTCTTCTTGCTTTTTGGTGAGGGTTTCGTAGAGTGCTAATAATATCTTCTCTTTGCTCGCATAATGATACGCCAAGTTCCCAACGCTTACAAACGCCTCATCTGCAATGTGTTGCAAGCGTACATTCACCATTCCATCTTCGTTGAAGAGCTTCAAGGCAGCATCCAGAATTTTTTGTTTTGTCTTTTTCAAAAGTTAGTGTTGAGAGAAGGTGACTACATAGGTACAATAGTGATTTCACAGGGCGCATATAGCTTCTAGCACATCGAAAAACTGCATAGCGATTTAATGA
The DNA here is from genome assembly GCA_039176995.1 of Bacteroidota bacterium. Classification (GTDB taxonomy): domain Bacteria; phylum Bacteroidota; class Bacteroidia; order Chitinophagales; family Saprospiraceae; genus JAAUTG01. Next base: position 2,776 of record JBCDFY010000079.1, on the reverse strand, counting down.
AACAAAAGTAAAACAAAAAGAGGCATATCTCAACCGTGAGATACACCTCTTTTTATAAAGACTTTGTAGATAAAAATAGCAATATGCTTGTAATAGAATATGCTATTTTTACTTTTCTTAATCAGAAAAAGTTACTTCCTCTTTTATTTCTACTATTCTGGTGGCGTAATCGGAGCTAAACTTCCTCCATCCACTGCAGTACCTGAACTTGAAGCTACATAAACTGCTGTAATAATACAAAGCACGAATAAAGCGATGCCTAAATACCAAGTCAATTTTTCGATGAAGTCTGCTTGTTTGGCAGCTCCGAACATTTGAGTTGCACCACCGCCGAAAGTAGAGTCAATTCCACCACCTTTTGGGTTTTGAATCAATACAACTGCCATCAACAATACGCATACTAATGCGATCAATACCGTCAATCCTGCTAACATTTTTGATGTATTTTTTTAGAAGCCATTGCTTAAAAGTCAGAAATTAGACTCATAATACATTAGCTATCAAAAATTTAAAACTATTTATTCTATTCGATTCTTATGATGAGCAATTTATCAAATTCATCAAAACTAACTCATCTGTGCCCGAATATCCGCAATTCGGGATGCAAAGAAATCACTTTTTTCTGGAAATAGCAATGATAAACGTTCATATACTTCAATTGCCTTTTCGAATTGTTGCTGATGCGTCAAAACATCCGCCAATGTTTCGGTTACTAAATCATCCGCATCTTCCATACTTTGGTCAGCAATTTGGGCGGCACTGCTAGAAGGTGTTGTTTCCATATACAAGTTCGGTTTTTGGTAGCGCGTTATTCTACTTTGGAATTCACGACGAGAAAGTGGAGCTAAGGCTGATGTAAAAATTTCCTCTGTTTTTTCTTCATCCGATTCATCACTTTCTACCATCACTTCTATTGGATTTTCTTCTGCTATTTCAATTTGAAAATCAATATCTGCAACGGAAGCCAATTGTTCATTCTCTTGACTATCAACTATTTGATCGGGAATGGTGGTAGCATCGTAATCTTCAACTTCTTCGGTTTCTTCCACACCTAAAAAAGTTAGTGTGTCATCCAGAGAACCTACACTGATATCCTTAGTGTGTAAAGTTTCGTTGGATAAGTCGAACTGCATTTCTGCATCTAGTGAAGGCGTTTCTGTTTTGAATGCCACTGTTTCTTCTACTTCCAATTCTAATTCCTGCAAGCTCTTCAACTCCAAGCGTTCTTCCAGTTCTTCTTCCGCAAGTAACTGTTCGCCATGTAGTATTTTGTACAACTGCTTACGATCAGGACTATTGATCGCCGCTGCTTTCAAGTTACGATTAAAATCGCGATGATCTTCTTGCTGACTTTTTTTTGCCAGTAAGTACCGCAAGTTTGAATTGTAAGGATATTGCAAAATCAATTGCCTCAATTCCTCATAGTTCATTTGATACAGCAAAGATGGATTCTCAATGTACTGAGAAAAGTTCTCGGCATTCATGCTCGCTAAGTTTTAGTCTAGATTATATCTCACGCGAAGACGCAAGGTTTTTATTGAGAAGAAGTCATTTTTCATGACCACTTCTTTTTATGATTACCTTACTTACTTATTTTTTCTTAATGCTTTAGTCGTTTGAATAATACTAAACTATGTGTTCTCCAAATAACTCATACTCACGCCAATATCCTGAATTGGGTCAGGAGATTGGTCTTGCTCCACTAGGCAATATTTAACGCCACTCGCCTGTGCTTGTTTTAGTACACCTTGCATATTAACGCTTCCTTTACCCAACGGCAAGAAGGTTTCTTCTGGTACTTTTCCTTCATCATAAATCACAGGTGCATCTGTCATTTTATCTTTCAAATGTAGCAAATGAACGCGATTTCCTAATTTCTTCATCAATTCGACTGGCTCCACACCTCCAAGACTTGACCAAAAAACATCCAATTCAAATTTCGCTAATTCTGGATCTAGTCTTTCCATTAAAACATCATAGCCTGTTGAGCCTTCCATTGGCAAAAACTCAAAAGAATGATTATGATAACACAATTGAATGCCTGCCGACTTGCACTCCTCTCCTGCTTCGTTGAGTCTATCGCTAATCTTTTTGTATTGATCTAAGGTAGCGCGCTCTCCTGGCAGCATATAACCAAACACAATCTCCGTTAAACCTGCTTTCTGTGCATCTTCCACTAATTGACTGAAAGTATAAGCTGGAATGGATTCTCCTTTCAAATCCCAACGACCTGTCAGCAAAGTGAAGTTCATAAAAGAACTATTCACTGCCAAGCCTACATCTTTGATCAATGGCATCAAAGTTTTGATCTGTTCGGTGTCCATCAACTCTACTTGATGATAACCGTGCTTTTTGATCGCTTTTAGCGTCTCAAGTGGATTTTCCTCCAACTGATTGCGCACTGTCCACAACTGTAAGCCAATTGTGCTAACATAATTTTGGTGTTCTTCCATACAAGCGAGCATACTTGAACTTAGAGCGATACCTGCACCTACTTGAGCACTATTTTTTAAAAATGTTCTTCGTTTCATTATTGTGTATTTTATGCCAAAGATAGCAAGCAAAGGGGCAAAGACGCAAAGAATCTGACCTGTTGAATGATATCCAACTTCGTTATCAGTAGTAAAAAACTGATAATCAAACACTTATAGCAATCAGTAATTTCTTTTGAAATCTTTGATTTTTGTTATTTGATGGATAAGTTAGACAAAGAATATAGAGTAGACGAATAGCCCAAAAAAAGGAAAGCGCGAAAATCTAGGATTTCCGCGCTTTT
>JBCDFY010000078.1:0-28070 GCA_039176995.1 Bacteroidota bacterium | reverse complement strand
TGGCAATTATAGTCTCATGAATTTGAGCAATTGGAGCATCTAAATGATGCTCTTTTTTTTTGTTTTGCAATATAATATTTTTAATATATTATGATTGAAAGTAACTGTTAAAGTTTTCTATCCTCTTTAATTTGCTGTTTCCCAAGCTGCTATTGCAGAGAAAATGCGCAGAAATACTCCATATATTTCTTGATATTCAATAGTATCTATTTCCACTTTCTTCTTGATTTTCATTTCTTTGCTGTCAAATTAAGACAAACAATGAAAAACAGCCTTTCCACAACGCTCAAAGGTATGGCAATGGGCATGGCAGAAGTCATCCCTGGTGTTTCGGGTGGAACGATTGCGTTCATCACTGGCATTTATGAAAAACTACTAAATACCATCAAATCCTTTGGTCTTGAACTATTTCAGTCTTTCAGAGAAGGGGGAATCAAATCTGCTTGGGAAACAGTGAATGGTAATTTTTTAGTGGCTCTAATGGTTGGAATGCTCGTCGGAATTGTAGTTGGCGTATTTGGAATTACTCATTTGTTGGACAACTATCCTATACTGCTTTGGGCGTTTTTTTTTGGATTGATTATTGCCTCTGCGATTTATGTAGGAAGACAAGTATCAAAATGGAATTTGAGTAGTATCGTAGCGATTATCGTTGGGGCAATTTTTGCTTATTGGATTACGATTGCTGTACCAGCAGAAGGGAATACAGCACTGTGGTTCGTTTTCCTATCAGGTATGATTGCCATTTCTGCTCTGATGTTGCCTGGTGTTTCGGGAAGTTTCATCTTACTCTTGCTTGGAATGTACACTTATATCATTCCAACTGTAAAAAATGCACTCAGAACCTTTAACGGAGAAAGTCTTATCGTATTAGTCGTCTTTGGATTGGGTTGCTTGATTGGATTAGCTACTTTTTCGCGCATTCTTTCTTGGACTTTTAAGCATTACGAAAATACAACTTTGGCATTGCTGACTGGTTTTATGATTGGTTCGCTGAATAAAATTTGGCCCTGGCGAATACCTGAAAAATGGTTGGTCAAAACTTTGGATGAACAATACATCTCCCCTGAAGGCATCTTAGATTATGCGGCTTATAAAGAAAGTCTTTCGTTAGGAAAAGAGCTAAAATTGCTAGTCGAGAAAAATGTATCTCCGAGTAGTTTTGAGCAGTTGACCAATGATTCAAATTATCTTATTGGTGCGGTTATTTGCATGATTGCTGGATTTTCTATGGTTTTTTTGTTAGAGCAATTGTCGAAGTAACGAAAAACTGAATACAGCTCCTCTAATCCGTACAAACATAACTATTGTGACCACTGCGATAACTAATTGCATCAAAAAAATGTCAGCACTTTCAATTTTTTAAAACCTTAAAATTACTAGACTGTTAGTGTGGTAGTTTCTTATTTACCTTCACCAATCTGTTAAAAAGGAATGAGCCGAAACATTCGGATACTATCCATTACCACTTTTCTTTTATTGGGCATTATCAGTGTTTTTTATCTCTTTCGCCTACAATTTTCCTTCGATTTTGAGCAGTTTTTTCCAACGGACGATCCTGATTTGGAGTATTTCAAAGAGTTCACGGAGGACTTTGAAACGGATGATAGCTTTATGCTCATTGCAGCGCAGCGGGAAGAAGGCGTTTTCGAGCAAAATTTTTTGGAAGAATTTCAGCGATTGAGTTTGGAAGTGAAAAAGCTACCTTATTATGTTGAAAGCCAGTCTTTAACGCAGATTTCCTATCCGATTAAAACCCCCTTTGGACTTACTGCAATTCCTGCCATCCACATTGATGATCCTTCTAAGTACGAAAGTGATAAAAAACGAATCTTACAAGACGAACGATTCTTGTATAATTTGATTTCGGAAGATGCTACGACGATGGTTATTGCCATGAAAATCAAAGAAAGTATTACTTTGGAAGAGTCTGAGGAATTTATGACTGCACTAGATGAAATGATGCTAGGGTACAATTTTGAAAACCATTACTTTCTTGGTCGTCCTTATTTCCAAAAAGAGCTGGTGGATATGCAAAAGCGAGAAGTTATGGTCTCAGCAGGTGTATCGGGAATCTTGGTTAGCATCATCATGTTTTGGATTTTCCGAAGACCTTATGGTATCATCACTGCGTTGTTTTCCATTGGTCTAGGAATGCTTGTTTTTATGGGAATTTTGGGAATGACCGGAAGAGAACTGAATGCGATGTCTGCGCTTTATCCTGTTTTGATGATTATCGTTGGGACTTCGGATGTAATTCATATCATGTCTAAGTATATAGATGAGCTAAAAAAAGGCTTATCCAGAAAAGAGGCGATTAAAATTACGATCAAAGAAATCGGCTTAGCTACCCTGCTTACCTCTACTACTACAGCAATTGGTTTTGCGTCCTTACTTTCCAGCCAGATCAAACCAATCCGAGACTTCGGTATTAACTCTGCTATCGGTGTATTGGTAGCCTATGTGACGGTAATTTGTTTCACCACTGCGGTGCTTTCTTTTTTTCAAAAAGAACAAATCATTAAACTGGGAAGAGGGGAAGCATTTTGGACAAATTGGATGAGTAATTTCAATGCGTTTACCAAAAAATATCCTCGCCAAATCGCGTTTGGAGGACTTGGCTTAATTGTCTTCTGCTTGGTAGGTATTTCGCAAGTGACAACTAATTACAACATCACGAGTAACATGCCAAGAGGAGAAAAAATTACTGAAGACTTCAACTATTTTCAAAACAACCTAACCAGTTTTCGTCCAATGGAGATTGCGGTGGAAGCTCAAGGCGATTACAAAGTAAACGACTACGAAGTCTTGAGAGAAATTGATCAGGTAGAACAACATTTGAAGAAATATGAACCGATTCGAGCGATTGCTTCTAATACCTTGGTCTACAAGAGCATCAACCAGATGAACAATGCAAACAGAGTGGAGGCGTATGAATTTCCAGAGAGCAAAGCGCGTTTTGCCTCCTACAAAAAGTTAGCGGATCGCATCCCAGAGATAAGTACTGCGATTTTAGAAAGTAAAGATAAAAAGAAGGCGCGCATCACTTCTCGCATCGCAGATATTGGTGCAGATACGATTCAAGGTATCGGAACCGAAATAGATACGTGGGTTGCGATGAATACAGATAGCACTATCGCAACTTTTCAGCGCACAGGTACTGGTTTGATTATCGACAAAAATGCAGAATATGTCCGAAGAAGTCTATTACTCGGACTCGGTGGTGCGATGATGATTGTGAGCTTATTAATGGTTTTATTGTTTCGCGATTTGAAAATGCTTGTGATTTCATTGCTACCCAATCTAATTCCCTTGCTGTTGGCTGGTGCATTATTGGGATATTTAAACATAGAATTAGAAGCTGGAGTTGCTATTGTTTTTGCAGTAATTTTCGGTATCGCAGTAGATGATACCATCCACTTTTTGAGCAAGTTCAAATTAGCACGAAATAAAGGAAAAACAGTCGAAGAAGCACTACTGATTACCTTTACAGAGACAGGAAAGGCGATTGCACTAACGACCATTATTTTATTTTTTGGATTCTTGGTCATGCTCTTTTCCATCCATCCACCAAGTGTTGTGATTGGAATGTTGATTAGCGTCACACTTTTCAGTGCTTTATTTAGCGACTTACTCTTTATTCCACTGCTGATTCGTTGGATGATGAGAGATAAATAGATAAGCAGTCGGTTTTAGCAATTGGCGATCAGTATTGCACCGATCACCAATTGCCAAACAATCATTCTTTCACTCGCTTTTTCTTTGACTTGATTACATTGATTTTACCATTTTCACCATAAATTTCTCTAGATTTTTTATTGTAAGCTAATGCAGCTTCCTCTGGAGTAGCGTACATTCCAATGTGAATGGATTTTCGATCGACGGAGATGACTGCCCGATAACGATTGTTTTCCTTGTAAACACCAGTGTAACCTACTTTACTACTTGTTTTTCGCTTCCTGCTAGCAACGGAACGTGAGCGATATGCCAAATTTTCCAAACGACAATCTAGCTTATTGCCATTAATGGCACCAACTAATCTCTTTTCGTCGGTTTTATCATTCTTTAAGAATCGTTCGGCAACCAATTTGTGCAGATAGATCGTTTCTGTTTTGTAACCTCCATCTGCTTTTTTCCATGTTTTTTGAAAAACAGCACAGCCCGAAGAATGCTTTCTTAAATTGTCTAAAAATTCCACTCTGGATAGATAAAGATCATTCGATAAGTTCTCATAAACTTCGTCATCGAGTAAGACGAAGTCATCAGCGTTCTTTAATTTAACCTTGTATAACACGACCTATTGGATAGTTTAATGTTACGATAACTTTTTTTGATAAACACTTGTCCTGGAAGATGATATAGCTCTTTGCAATATTGCAACTCACAATTTTACCTCATATCCGGTCAATGAAAGAATTGTTATTCGCAACTTTTAGTTAAAGAATTTGAATTGTTTCAGAAATAGACAAAGCAGTTAAGGGAAGACTAATAATCGTTAAGATCAAAGTCTTACATTTGATTTTGCTTTGATAATCAATCATATATGAGAAATACTATATATGAAGCTGTTTAAATAACGGTGTTAAACAAAAGTATTGAGTATAGAAATGTATCATGTGGATATACTCCAAGATAGCTAAATACTCTTATAAAGGAGTTAAACAAAACCTTTTCAGCCCCCAAAATATATTTAATAATTCAAAATTACAAATAATAGAATGACAAAAGATCAATACTATATCAATCGTTGCTTTGAATTGGCGAGAAGAGGGCGAGGAGGTGCATCACCAAATCCGATAGTTGGTGCGGTCATTGTTCACGGTGACCGAATCATAGGCGAGGGATATCATCAGAAATACGGCGAAGCTCACGCAGAGGTGAATGCAGTAAAAGATGCAAAGGTCAATGGTTACGAACATCTGCTTGCAAAATCTACTATCTACGTTTCCCTAGAGCCTTGCTGCTTTCATGGAAATACACCTGCTTGCACCGATTTGATTAAGCAACACCAAATTCCAAGAGTCGTAATTTCAGCTTTAGACGTCACGCCTAAAGTGAATGGAAAAGGTATTGAACTATTAAGAACAGCAGGTGTCGAAGTGATGACAGGAGTTTTGAAAAAAGAAGGAGAGGCTGTCGTTGAAGAACGTGCAATCTTTGTGAGAAAAAAAAGGCCTTATGTTATTTTGAAATATGCACAGAGTAGTGACGGCTATTTTGGAAAGGAAAATGAGCAAGTCTGGATTAGCAATCGTTTCTCCAAACGTTTGGTACATAAATGGCGTGGAGAGGTAGATGCAATTCTAATTGGTACAAATACAGCAGCTGTAGACAACCCAGCACTAACCAATCGGTTGTTCTACGGAAAATCTCCAAAAAGGATAGTATTAGACCAACACGATCGGCTATCCAAAAACCTTCAAATTTTTGACGGAAAAATTCCTACCTTTGTGGTTAGCAAGGAAAAACTCCAACATCCGAATATCCAACACATCCAACATCCATTCGACACTCACTTATTGCCAGACTTACTTACTCATTTGCACCAGCAAAAAATCGGAAGCCTTTTAGTAGAAGGCGGAAGACGATTGTTAGACAATTTTATGCAACAAAACTTATGGGACGAAGCGAGGGTATTGATTGGTTCAAAAGAGCTAAAAAATGGGATTCCAGCTCCTACATTAACTACAAAACTGGCGGAGCAGTATGAGCTTTATGGAGACCTAGTGAAGATTTATCGTAACGAAAGTCCAAAATAGTAAGCATCCAATCATTGCACCCCTGAAACTGTTAAGTCTTCCATATGTGACAGGTTAAAAATTGTTTAAAATGATGTTGCAACACCTAAATTGCCTGATTTTTTTTGTTTTCTTGTACAAAATATAGGGATTTAAGTATTTCTTCTATCAGCCAAGGAACTTAACAGTGGTTATTCACAAAAAATTTGTGAATAAGGTCTAATATATCAGTAGAAACAGGGAAAACTCATAAAATTATGAAGCGAGGGATATTTTTTGCTTTCCTTACCTTATCCGTATTCTTTAGCGCACAGCTTTACGCACAAGATAAAATCAATTGGCTATCCATAGAAGAAGTAGAACAAAAGTTAAAACAAGAACCCAGGAAAATATTGGTCAAAATCTATCAAAATGACTGTGTTTGGTGCAAACGCATGGATGAAGAAACCTTCAACAAATCATTCATAGCAGACTACATCAATGAGCATTTCTATGCTATTTCTTTGAATGCAGAATCCGCAGAAGACATTATTTTCAATGAACAGACCTACAAGTATGTCAAAAACGGTAAACGCGGACATCATGAACTGGCTGCTGAACTCACAAAGGGAAATTTAAGTTATCCGTCTGTAGTTTTCTTGGATGAGGACTTAGAAGTCTTACAAAGTGTGAGTGGCTACAAAAATCATACACTTTTTCAGCAAATCATGGCATACTACGGCAAAAACTACCATAAGAAAGTGCCGTGGTCGAGCTTTCGTAATACGATATTGTCTGTACCCGAGTAGTGATGATTGTTGATTTGATCTAAAGAAGATATACAAATCTACGTTCTAGCTATTTTCCTTTTCCTTGTAGTAGTACTAGAATAGTATAAAAAAGTATCCTGAAATCTAGCGCAAGCGAACGATTTTCGATATACAGAATATCAAATTTTAGGCGTTGTACCATTTCTGTAACCGTAGAAGCGTAGCCATATTTGACTTGTCCCCAAGAGGTGATGCCTGGTCGCACTTTCAGAAGGTGGCGGTAGTGAGGTGCACGCTCCATGATGAGATCAATGTAATATTTGCGCTCGGGGCGGGGACCGACCAAGGACATATCGCCAATCAACACATTCCAGAATTGTGGCAGTTCATCTATTCTCCATTTTCGCATCACCGAGCCCCAAGGCGTGCACCGATTGTCTCCTGAACAAGAGAGTTGCGGACCATTTTCTTCTGCATTTACGTACATAGAGCGAAACTTGTAGATAGTGAACGGCTTACTATTTAGACCAATGCGCTTTTGCCGAAAAAAAATGGGCCCACTTGAAGAAAGTTTAACACGCATCGCAATGTAAGCATATGCAGGAAGGAGTAAGGCGAGCATTGTGAAAGAAAAGCATACATCAATGAAGCGTTTGACGAGACGCTGCCATTTAGGCATTAGTTCCTGCTGGATTTCGATCAAAACAGCACCATATAAGTAGTTCATTTTGACAGTTCCTAGTAAGATGTCATACATATCAGGAATGATCTTTACTAAGATTCTTTCGTCGTAATCAAAAAGAATATTTAGTATTTCTCTTAGCCGATTGTGCTCTGAAGTTTCTATGGCAACGATGACTTCTTCTATGTTGTATAGTTCAATCGCTTCTCGCAAGTTTTTGATTTTCCCCAATACTGGTAGCTGCTCTCCCAATTCGTTAGTACTTTTTCCGTTCGTATCAATGAAGCCAATGAAATTGTAGCCTAATCTTTTTTTTCGGTTGTTGATTTCAGAGTAAAGATCCACAGCGTTCTGATTGCCGCCAATGATGAGTGTATTGTAATTTATTTTGCCCGTTTTTATTCTCCGAGAGGCCCTAGTCAAGATAAATAATCTAACACTTACCGTGATAGTAAAGTGTAAACAAAATAACATTGCAAAGGAGCGATAATAGGTGTAGTAGCCACTCACGAAATCATCTAATAGAAGCGTAAAAAAAAGAAAGAAGACACCGAGAAAAGTGAGAAAAAAAGTTCGGGTGAAAGCCGCCATTCTAGAGAGGCGATAAATATCGTGGTAGCGGTCAGCGATAGAGTAAAGTAGTGTCCAACCAGCAGGAATAATAAAGATACCGTACCAAAAATTTTGGTCTTCAAATATCTCTGTACCAAAATTTACCCCTTCTTGTGCTTTTCTGTAAATAAAAAAACACGCCCAAGCAATCATTGCACTAATGAAATCAGCCACTTTATAGAGTAAGGTATCGCGTTTTCGCTGATGAGTTGTACCTTCTTTAATAGCTGCCAAAGCTCCATTTTGAGGTAACTTCTGAGTAGAAAACTTGGGTGAATTGTACTTAGTTTCTAGCATAGAATCAGTATGTGAAAGCAACTGTTTAATCTATTAGACTTCAAAGATCGTTGCTTGTAAAGTGTAATAACCTGCTGTGGGGGTTTTTCCGAGAATATTTACTATCACTAGGGATTTGAGAAAATCGAAAATCAAATGTCAAATATCAATGTGCCAATTTAAAAATGAATGAGTTTAATATTATCTAACCTAATGCTACCTGATGACAGGTTAGGGGGTAAAGTAGCAATCAAAGAAATCTGATATTCAGGGGTTTGCAATTCAAAAATAGCTTGAGACAAGTTCAAATAAACCTTATTCCAACTGCTTTTAGGAAATAATACTTGCTCGTATAGTTTTTCTGCGGGTGCGAAGATCGCCTCTTCGTGTCCTATTATACCAAAAGCCATTTCCATATCATTTTTGTAGTTTAACTCTAAGTAAACTTGAACACCTCTAGTTTGTAAGTCCCTGTACTTTCTGCTGAAATCTGTTGCGACTTCTACGGTTGGGTGGTCAGTTGTTAACTTGATGATACCTGAATTTCTTCCTTCAAAAGCGTCTTCCGTTATTAAACTGACGTTCGTGCTTTCGTCTCCGTCTAATTCATCTGTAAAAATATTAGACCCATTCTCAAAGTCTTCTATAAAAGCAAAGTTAAGATTCTCTTTATACTGTGTGGTAGGGCGTAACAAAATCGTTTCGGCTGGTTGGAGATTGACACTCACTCGGTAGGGTTCGAAGAAAGGATAAATTTCAGGCAACCGACCAATTCCATTATCTTTTATACCCGCCTCTACTTTTACCTCTACTTCGCCTGATGCCAGAACAGGAATTGTAGCAGGTAGATCATAAACACCAATGAATATATCATCCACGGTAACCCACGCTTCTATAATTTTTTGGTTACCGCTGCCGTGTGCAGGATTAGTTGCTTTAAATTCAATGGATTCTATCTGCAAATAGGCAGGAATACGTTCCTCTGGATTGATTAATTCGCAAGCTACGAACAGAGAAAGGATGAATGGTATCGTAATAGCTCTTAGTAAGAGACGCATAAATTTATTGTGTAGCGATTAAAGTCGGAACGACCATATTGATGTTTTCTGGTTCTTTGACAATTTTTGCAATTTAGCATGAAAGCCGCATCGCTGCCTCTGGCAGCTCGCGGCAAAGGTTTTTAAAAGGGCAGACATAAAGTTCTGTTTCACAGAACTTTATGTCTGCCCTTTTAAACCTCCTCCCGACCGAGCAGCGAAGCTGCGAAAATCGGGAAATATGCATTTGGCAAAATTTGTCAAAGAACCTGTTTTCTTAAAGCCTGTCTAAAAATTTGTTTAACTGATCGTCAATGATTTCCCCGATAGCCATTGAGTTGCATAAGAAATAATTTACGAATTTAGATCCCAATAGCTATCGGGAAATCAATAAATTATTTCAACGGCAGGTTTGTAAAACACTGGCTATGAGAACGATGAAACTTAGACATACTCTCATTTAGACGTCACGAATTAAAATACTCTAACGCTTTTTTGCGGTGAACTTGTATCTCTTTCAGAATTCGGTATGCCAAATGTAAGGCTTTATAACCATCCCTTATGGAAACCCTAGGTAAACTATTCGTTAAGATACTATTAGCAAAAGTGGAAAGCTCCAACTTTATAGCGTTAACTGGTTCAATATCAGGTTGTTCCATTGTCATCCAACGCTCACCTTGAGTAGTTGGAATAGCAAGTGCAGCCTCCTGATTTTGCTCGTCCTCTAGGCGAATGATTTGTGCTTTCTTCTCCAAGAAATCCAAACTCACATACGCATCTTGCTGAAATAAGCGCATTTTCCGCATCTGTTTGATGGAAATTCTGCTTGCTGTCAAGTTTGCCACACAACCATTCTCAAATTCGATTCTAGCATTCGCAATGTCGATCTTATCACTCACTACTGCGACGCCGCTAGCACTCACAGATTCCACTCCAGCCTTCACTAAATGCAGCAAGATATCCAAATCGTGAATCATCAAATCCAAAACAACCGAAACATCTATTCCTCTTGGATTGAAAGTTGCTAAGCGGTGACCCTCTACGAACATGGGTTGTAGCAATTGATCATCCAATGCCAATAAAGCAGGATTGAATCGCTCTACATGACCCACTTGTACCTTCACCTTTTGCTGCTCGCTGATTCGAATCAATTCCTCCGCTTCTTCCAAACTATGGGTCAAGGGCTTTTCTATAAAAAGGTGTTTTCCCGCCAGCATGGCTTGCTTTGCTAACTGAAAGTGTACAGAGGTGGGAGCAACGATGTCCACTACATCTACTGCTTCGATCAATTTTGCTTCTGAAGCGAAGTGAGGAATGCCAAATTCCCTAGTCATTTCTCGTGCCCGTACCTCATCAGGCTCAAAAAAGCCAAGTAAATTGTATTGTTCAGGAAGTAATTGGAGACATTTTGCGTGGATTTTCCCCAAGTGTCCCATACCCAGAATTCCGATATTGAGCAATTTTGTCATCAAGTGAATTTTGGGTGTAAAGGAACGGAAATTAGGAGTAAGTAAGTACTAGGACATAAATAAATTACTTTTTTGACCGAGCAGATTTTTGTGTTTAGACAAGAGCAGAGAGAATTGTATGTTTTCTATCCAGGCTCTCATTTCTGTGCAAAGACCTGAGCATTTAATAGTATTTTTTTCAAGTCTTCATATCTCCAACTATCATATGCGATAAGTCAATTTTCGGCATTTCCTCCTTTGAAGGAGCGATCATTCCCGTACAAAGACAGATTCTTCGTTCGTTACGCATCAAAATATCATAGTTTGGGCAACTTTGACAACCTTTCCAAAAGGCTTCGTCCTGCGTCAGTTCCGAAAAAGTGACGGGACGATAGCCCAAATCGTGATTAATTTTCATAACTGCCAAACTCGTGGTAATCCCAAAAACGCGAGCAGCGGGATATTTTTCTCTAGCGTATTGAAAAACGCGTTGTTTGATGCGCTTTGCCAAGCCCTTTCCTCTGAAGCTAGGAGCGACGATCAGTCCTGAATTAGCGACATACTCTTCGTGCGACCAAGTTTCGATGTAGCAAAAACCTGCGAGTTGATCCCCTTCTAAGGCAATCACTGCATTTTCTTGTTTCATTTTTTTGCGAATGTATTCAGGCTGGCGTTTGGCGATCCCCGTGCCGCGTTCTTTAGCCGAAATAGCGTAGAGTTCACAAATTTTTTCTGCCCAATGTAGATGCGTCGCATTGGCGATCATTACTGTAATTTCCATGATTAGGAGAAGTCGAAAAGGAATGAAGAATGAAGATGAAGAGACAAAAGAGAGGATTACCTCTGTACCCGCAGAGTGGAAAATTATAAACGCCCCAATGGGCGACGGAAAGTATTCTTATAATTGTGGTATGAAATCATTTCGATTAAATTACAAAGAAGCGCAAAAGTAAGCATTAGCAGAAACAGAATCAAGATCGACTTTCTGATATAAACGTAGTTTCTCCGACATCTAAGCTGTTTGAAAAGATAAAGATTAGCAGCACATTGCATTCTAGTTTCGTTTTTAACATACCATTAAGGAATTTTAATCATTCAGCGAACAAAACTCTAGCATTTTTGTATTAGCTGTTGTGCATTAATAGGGTCAATCTAAAAAGCAACTTACCCTCAACATAAACAATTGACTAACAGTTATTTACACAATAAAGCACGCATAAAAAATTATCCAAAACGCACTTTTATGAGAAAGCATTTACAAATTTTGCTTACATCATCATACACGTTTTCCAAGTACTTAGTATTAATCAATCGACTCCAATCCTAAAGATATAAGTATACCCTTATGCCCAATACTCCAATGCCAAAAGAGCTTACATTTTGTAAGATCATTGTATAATTAAATATTGATTTCGTATGAAAAAACGCTCACTACTGCTAGTGGTGGCCTTATGCTGTGCAATAGGGTCAATGCTGGCACAACGCACAATTCAAGGAACAATTACCGATCAGGATGGTGTCTCTTTGATTGGTGCCTCTATTCTAGCGGAAGGCACAAACACAGGTACTGTTACCGATATTGATGGTAACTACGAGCTTCAGCTACCTGATGGTGCGACTATTCTTATCGTTTCCTACACTGGTTTCTCACAACAAAAAGTAGAGATTGGGACAAGTAATATTGTAGATGTTACGCTACAAGAAGATATTGCTGGTTTAGAAGAAATTGTTGTAATTGGCTTTACTCCTCAACGTCGCAAAGACATCACAGGTGCAGTTACATCTGTAAGTGGTGCTGATCTAGTCGATGTACCAAACGTCAATGTAGAATCTGCTTTACAAGGTAGAACGGCTGGTGTTGCAGTAACTAAAGCATCTGGAACTCCAGGTGGTGGTATTGATGTACGCGTCCGTGGTAGTACTTCTATTTTGGCGAGCAACCGTCCACTTTTCGTAGTAGATGGTGTGCCGATGATTGACCAGAGCTTCTCGCAAGTAGGCGTTGGAGGTGGTTCGGTAAGTTCACTTGCTGACTTAAATCCAGACGATATTGAATCTATTGAGGTATTGAAAGATGCAGCTTCTGCTGCTATCTATGGTTCTCGTGGTGCAAATGGTGTTGTATTAATTACCACTAAAAAAGGTAAAGCAGGAAATACTCAAATTGGTTTTTCTGCCAACTACGGTACGCAAGAAGCGATCAAGACAATTCCTGTGGTCTCTGGCCCTCAATATCAAGAATACTTAGCAGAAGTGTTTAGTGCCTTTCAATTGGAATATGCCGATTTAGCACCACTATTATCAGGAGGTCTGAAAGATGCAGATAATGATTGGCAAAGCGAAATCTTCCAACAATCTTTAATTCAGGAGTATTCAGCTAATATCCAAGGTGGAGATGAGAAAACAAAGTTCTACGCAAATATAGGCTACTTTGAAGATGAAGGAATCATCAAGAATTCTGGTTTTGAGCGTTTCAGCGGTCGTTTGAATCTTGATCACGTAGCAAGCGAAAAGGTATCTTTTGGTATGAATATGTCTTATACCAACTCAAATACTAACCGTATCCAAAATGATAACAACATCTTTGGTGCATTATCTACGGCTATACTCTTGCCTCCAACGGTAAATATTAGAGAAGAGGATGGTAGTTATGGTTCTGCTTTTGGTTTGGAAAATCCAGTAGCAGCGGTTACAGAATACCGCAACATTTTGAATAGAGGTCGTATGATCGGTAATGTTTATGCATCTTATTTCTTGACACCTGAATTGAGTGTAAAAGCAACAGTTGGTTTAGATGTTTTGGATTTGAGAGAAGATATCTTTCAGCCTTCTCTCCTGCAATCTTCAAACAACGGAACAGTAACTGTTGGAACAACGGCGAATAGAAGATTCACACACGATTACAACTTGATTTACAACAAAGGTTTTGATAGAAGTAATCTGGTTGCTTTAGTTGGTATTGGTTTCCAAGAAGATAAGATCAACCAAGTACTAGCGGTGGCAAATGACTTCCCTACTACTCAATTTTCTGGTCTTTCCGCAGGTGCAACACCTACCACTACTAACGGTAGCTTCACGGGAGATAATTTACGTTCCTATTATGGAAACATCAATTATTCCTTTGCCGATAAGTACATTGTTACAGGTGTATTCCGTGTAGATGGTTCTTCAAGGTTTATCAATGAGCAGTTCGGCTATTTCCCAGGTCTATCGGTTGCTTGGAGATTGTCTGAAGAAGACTTTTTGAATAATAGCGGTATCTTAAATGATTTAAAACTACGCGCAGGTTGGGGAATCACAGGTAATAATGCCATTGGTAACTTCCAAGCACGTCAACTATACGCAGGTGGTAATAACTATTTAGACTTACCAGGTATTGCACCTTCTCAGTTGGGTAATCCTGACTTGAAATGGGAAACTACGACAACTTATAATGTAGGTTTAGATTTTGGATTCGGTAACAGCCGCATCAGTGGTAGTGTAGATGTATATTTGAAAAATACAGAGGACTTATTATTGAATAGACCAATTCCAACAACTTCTGGGTTTACGATTGTTCCACAAAACATTGGTGAGGTGCAAAACCGAGGAATTGACATCACATTGAATACTATAAATGTAGTCTCTTCTAATGGATTGAACTGGAACACTACGTTTACTTTCAACTACAACCAGAATGAAGTACTGAAATTAGTAGATGGCGTGCCAATAGATCAAGGTTTCGCTACCCGTATTGCAGAAGGGCAACCTATTGGTGCTTTCTTTGGTAATGTGACGGATGGTATTTTCCAAAATCAAGCAGAAATTGATGCAGCAGCAAGTCAGCCAAATGCGGCACCTGGCGATATTCGTTTCAAGGATATTAGCGGTGGAGCAGGTCCTGATGGAATTTTAGGTACAGCAGATGACTTAGCTCCTGATGGAATTATCAATGACGACGACCGTGATTTTATCGGTAATGCAATCCCTGACTTTACAGGTGGTTTAACCAATCGTTTATCTTTCAAAGGTATTGATTTAGAATTCTTCTTCCAATACGCTTTGGGCCACGAAATTTACAATAACAACTTAGCATTTGCGGAAGGTTTGAATAGTGTATTCGCGCCAACTGTACGTGCATGGGAAAACCGTTGGCAGCAAGAAGGTGACCAAACTAACATTCCTAGATTGGTGAGAAACGATCCAAACGGTAATCGTCGTGATTCTGATCGCTTTGTAGAAGATGCAGACTACGTGAGATTGAAAAATATCACTTTCGGTTACAATCTACCTCCTAATGTACTAGATAGAATTGGTGTGAGAAGATTGAGATTATATGTAGCTGGTCAAAACTTATTGACTTTCACTAACTATTCTTGGTTAGATCCGGAAGTGAATACATTTGATGGAAACAACACTGCTTTGGGAACTGATTTCTTGACTTTCCCACAAGCAAAATCCATTGTATTCGGAGTTAATCTAGGATTCTAGTACAGAATGAAGCCTTAAAATGGACAAGGTCGTGGGAATTTATCTGCCTTAGGCTGAAACGACCGCCTCCTGATCAATTATTGATCTAAAAATAAAATAACAATGAAATTTACAAACATAAAATACATAGCCATCCTGGCTGTACTAGCTCTACTGGGCAGTTGTGCAGATTTGAATGAGCTATCTCCTAATACCTCTGTACTATCAGGGGATGCCGTAACTGGGCGAGCTTCTGCAAAAGCTGCTCTGAATGGTGTTTACGATGCAGTGGATGAAAATCCATTTGATCGTTGGTTGTCTCTAGCGCAATATTTTTCTGATGAAGCAGATGCCACAGGTACTTTTCCAACACGTTTAGAGTTTGGTAACCTGAACGTTTTTCCAGCAAATGGGACGATGGCAGGTGCCTTTACGGGAATGTACGTCATCATCAATCGTGCAAACAATGTCATTGATGCTATTCCTGGCGTAAAAGATGATGCTTTTACAGCAGAGGAGCGTAATGCTATCGTTGCAGAAGCGAAGTTTCTGAGAGCGCATGCGTATTTGCATTTAGTAACACTTTGGGGTGAAGTACCCTTAGTATTAACGCCAACTTTAGATGTAGGTGAAGTTTTGAATGTTCCTAGATCAAGCGTTGCTGATATCTACACACAAATCATCGCTGATTTTACCGAAGCAAGTAACAATCTAGATGATAGTGGTGCACCAAACAGAGCGACCGGCAGTGCAGCAAGAGGTTTCTTAGCAAGAGTAGCTTTATACCAAGAGCGTTGGTCAGAAGCACAGAGCCTAGCCACTCAAGTCTTAGGTGACGGTTTTGATTTGACTGCTGTTCCATTTTTGGACGACCAATTGTATTCTATTGGTTACACTACCGCTGATGGAAATACTTTGAACTTCTTCTACGGACCTTCTGACTTTGGTGGTCGCTATTCTATTGGACCTTCTACAGCTATTATTGCTGCTTTTGAGCCAGGTGATGCACGTTTTGCTGAATCTATAGATACTGCTACGGCAGCGGTACCTTATGGATTGAAATACCCTAGCTTTAGCGCGGGTATTTCTGGTACTGCTTCAGATCCAATCTTCGTGATGCGTCATGCAGAAATGGTATTGATTGCCGCAGAAGCAGCAGCAGAGCAAGGCAACTTTGGTATTGCAAGTGATTTTTTCAACCAAGTACGTTCTCGAGCAGGATTAGAAGCAATCGAGTTAACTACAGATAACTTTGTAGATGCAATTTTAAAAGAGCGTTTCACCGAGTTTGCTTTTGAAGGACCTTTCCGCTTAATTGACTTGCGAAGAAAAGGTAAGGCACAGGAGGTATTAGGACCTATTGGTTACGATGCTTGCGATAATGTTTGGCCGTTGCCTCGTCGCGATATTGATAGAAATCAGAATTTGCAGCAAAATGATTGTTGCAATTGCTAAGAAATGTAGATGATGAGCAATACTGTTCATCGTTTAGATTAGTACAGCGTGTAAAAAGTAAATTGTTTTTTCTTGGCGCGCCTTGAGGCGCACAGATTTTTTTTGGAGGGAGAGTGTTGATTGGGCGGAATGCCCAATCAACACTCTCCCTCCCCAAGAATTATCGCCGCGAAGCGGCGGAATAAGACTTAAATAAATTTCTTGCACAATGTACTAACATAAAAAAGGTGCTTCTGAATTGAATTTAGAAGC
Organism: Bacteroidota bacterium; assembly: GCA_039176995.1. Lineage (GTDB taxonomy): Bacteria > Bacteroidota > Bacteroidia > Chitinophagales > Saprospiraceae > JAAUTG01. The sequence continues at coordinate 11,372 of JBCDFY010000078.1, read as the reverse complement.
GCCTTTTTTTGTTTTTGAGATATGTTATAATTTCCGCACCTTAATCTCTCTCCCCGCTCTAGGAATTTGCGTTCCTCGAAAGTTATTCAAAATCATAATGTCTCGAACGCTGACTTCTTCTAGCTTCTCTGCAATTTGATTCAAATTTTCATTGGGCTGGACAGTGTAGTACAAATACTCCTCTCGCTCAAAAGTATTGGGCGGTAAAACTTTTTCGTCAACTTTATCAATTGGAGTAGTTGGTAATTCCTCAAATTCTTCTACCTTTTCTACCACAACTACCGGCTCTTCTGGCACAACTGCTTCTTGCAAAACTACACCATAAAGTACCAACTCCTGCCCTGGTGTAAGTTTGCTATTGTAAGTCATTCTATTCCAAGCACGGATATATTGATGCTTGATTTGATAGACTTTAGCCAGAGAGTCTAAAGTCTCTCCTTCTTTAACTAAGTAAGTTACTTTGTTGTAATAAAGCTCCTTGGTAGGAATATCTGCTGCCAAAGAAGCGACTAGCGTCTCTTCACTCACTTTATTACCTGAATCAGGTTGTTTTGCTTCAAAATAGGCTTCCATATTAGAAAAAACACGAGTGGGCAAGCGAAGCGTATTTCCTTTGGAATTGTTAGGAAGGAAATTTCTTTTGTAAGCAGGATTCAAAAATTTGATCTCTTCTAAAGTCAGTCCTGTGATCTTCGCAATGGTTGGAAAAGCTAAGTAATTATAAACGGTCATGGAAGAAATCATCTGACGATCTAGCTCTGGATATTTAGGAGTCAACTCGTGTTCCTCATAAAATTTTCCGAGGTAGCAAGCTGCGATATAAGCAGGCACATAATTGCGCGTTTCTTTAGGCAAATAATTACGAATACGCCAAAAATCTTTACTCCGTCCTCTTTTGATTGCGCGACTCACTGTCCCCGAACCACCATTGTAAGCCGCCAATGCCAATTCCCAACTTCCGAAGCGATTGTACTGCATTTTTAAGTACTTCATCGCTGCCTTAGTCGATTTTTCTGGGTCTCTACGCTCATCTACGTATTTGTCTATTTTTAGTCCAACTTCGCGAGCAGTCGGCGGCATAAATTGCCACAAGCCTACTGCACCAGCACGTGAAACGGCTTTAGGACGCAAAGCAGATTCCACTACGGAAAGATACTTCAAATCATCAGGAAGCTCATTTTCCTCCAAGTACTCCTCAAACATTGGAAAGTACATAATTGATCTTCCCAAGATGACTTCTGAGCCAGGTCTGCTGTAAGATAAATAGCGTTTTAAATAAGCTCGAACGATACTCGTATATCTAGCTTCCACTGCGCCATCTTTCATTTGCTTGATACGCGCAATGATTTCTTGCTCATTGTAAGGATGGACGTCGTTTGCTTGGAGAAGGACTGCATTCCAGCATAAGAAGAATAGAATAAACGTTCTCTTTAGGAAAAGATTACGAGATAGCGTCATGGAATGAGTAGTTTTTTAATTAATAATAAACCCACCGAAAGGCACGGGCAGTTCACACTTTTCAGTTCTATTGCTTAAATTGGAAAACGACTTTCCTTGAGATTGGTGTTGAACTACAGCGATAAGGCGATTTATTATTTTGTAGGTGCTATTTGATCTCTTTACGTAATATCGCTTGAAAACGTTACAAAAGTATAAAAACGACTCGTCTGGCAAAAGACTTTAACGTTGTGCTAACGTTCGTAAAAAAAATGCTACTTTAGCTCAAGCTGAGCACACCAATACGCAAAGGTGCGAAGTTTTTTTGCAAACAAAATCATATATATCATGAAGTTCCTCTATTCTTTTCTAGCGATAATTTGTTTTGCTTTTTCTCTCCATGCACAGAAAAATGTCGAAAAAGCCATTCAAACGCAATTTATTATGGTGGAAGATGGTGGAACAGTGGAATTAGAAGCAGGAACTTTTGAGATGTCGGGTAGCTTAGCAATGGACAGCAAAAATGATATTATTATCAAAGGAAAAGGTATGGATAAAACTATCCTGACTTGGAAGGGACAGAAAACTGGAGCAGAAGGCATCAAAATCACGAATGGAACGAACATTACTATACAAGATGTGACGCTGCAAGATTCTAAAGGTGATTGTATCAAAGTGCAAGAAACAGACGGTATTAGTTTTGTGAATGTGAAAGTGGAATGGACAGGCAAACCAAGTAAGAAAAATGGAGCATATGGTTTCTATCCTGTACAATGTAAAAATGTGTTGATTGATAAATGCGAAGCAATTGGTGCTTCGGATGCAGGTATTTATGTTGGCCAATCTGATCAAATTGTGGTGCGCAATTCACGAGCTTACCAAAATGTGGCGGGCATTGAAATCGAAAATTCTACCAATGCAGATGTGCATAATAATATAGCAGAGGATAATACTGGAGGGATTTTAGTGTTTGATTTACCTGATTTGATGAAGAAAAATGGAGGTAACGTTCGAGTATTCAACAATAAAATTACTGGCAATAATTTGAAAAACTTCTCGCCACCAGGAAACATGGTCGCTATTGTTCCTCCTGGAACAGGTATTTTGGTGCTCGCAACGAGCGATGTAGAAATTTTTGATAATGAAATAACGAATAATAGAACCTTAGGAACGGGTATTGCAAGCTATCTTTATACACAAATCCCTTTGAAAGACGAAGAATATGATGCTTATCCAAAGCGCGTCTATGTACACGATAATGTGTATCAGAAGGACTCGAAGCGACCAAAGCTAAATAGCGATATTGGTAAATGGTTGTTCTTGAAATTCAAAAAAGACGTACCTGATATTTTATACGATGGTATTCCAGAGGACGGTGCGATGGGTGAAAATGAGCAATTCAAATTAGGCTACGAAATTTGTGTAAAAAACAATGGTGAAGCCGTTTTCTTGAATCTAAATGCAAAAAAGGGATTGAAATATCACAGCAAAGATGCAGGTGCTTTTGATTGTAGTTTAGAGGCATTGGAAGGTGCAAAAGAGAGTTTAGTGAAGGGCAAAAAGTAATAAATCAATTCTAGGATGAAAAATGCGTTACTACTTCTGTGTGTTGGAGGTTTCCTTTTTTTCTTCTCTACTGCATTCAGTGGAGAAGAAGAAAATTACAAATTAAATCTTTCTGAATATGGATTCTTCGAAGGAGAATTGTCGGAATTGATCCCTGCCGACGGCGTTTTTTCCTACGAAATTAACGCTCCACTCTTTTCGGACTATGCCCACAAAGCCCGATTCATCTATCTGCCTGAAGGCACTGCCATGAGCTATCAAAATGAGCGCGTCTTTGACTTTCCAGTAGGTGCCGCTATTCTCAAGACCTTCTATTACCACCAAGATGAACGGAAAGCGGATTCGCCTAAACGCTTGATGGAAACGCGCGTCTTATTGCACAAAAAAGAAGGTTGGATTGCGCTTCCTTATATTTGGAACGAGGAGCAAACAGATGCTGTTTTGGAAGTCGCAGGTGGTAGCGAAATGATAAAATGGAAAAACGACAAAGGCAAAAAGCAGCAACTAGAATATCAAGTGCCTAACATGGTGCAGTGCAAAGGCTGCCACTCTTACGACAAACAACTAACGCCAATCGGACCTTCCGCACGGCAACTAAATATGGGTTCTCAATTGACTGAATTAGCCGCAAAAGGCTTAGTTGTCAATTTACCTGATGCCAATGAAATTCCTCAGCTTGCACAATGGGAACATCGTGAAACGGGCACCGTAGCGGAACGTGCTCGGGCTTATTTGGATGGCAATTGTGGGCATTGTCACAATCCAAAAGGGCCAGCAAGTACTTCAGGTATGTTTTTGACGACTCATTTTGATGACCCAACTGCCTTGGGCATCAACAAAGCTCCTATTGCCGCAGGTCGCGGCGGCGGTGGACGTGCTTATGGTATCGTACCTGGCAAACCTGACCAATCTATCTTAGTGTATCGAATGGAGTCCGAAGATCCAGGAGAAATGATGCCTGAGTTAGGAAGACAATTAATTCACGATCAAGGAGTTGCCTTAATTAGAGAATGGATTGAAGAAATGAGGTAAGAGTGCTTATAAGTAATATGCTCTAAAAAATTTGTTAACAAATCTGACAGGTTTTGTTTGACTAAACTGCTGATTATTAGTTTTATAGTGCTTTGCTAAGGTATGTAAGTGTGTATCCCAAATTGCACTTTTATAGAAGATTTGAAGTAGCAAAAACTCTGATCTCTGCTTTTTTCAAATCGTGGCGGCATCGAACCGCCATGATTTGATCAAGGTTTCTTAAGGACAAAAAATAGCTGAAAAGCTATTTTTTGTCCTTAAGAAACCTTGATGGATTTGGATGGACTCGACGTCCATCCAAATCCATAACAAGTCGCTCTCAACAGGCACTTTCAGTATTTGTGCAATTTGGCACACACACGGTATATAAACCTTTCAGATTTAAAGTCCTTTAATTATAGTTAGGTACTTACCAATATATCTTACAAGGTTTCGACCAGCTCTAGCACTTTTACCAAATCCTTTGTAGAATTGAGTCGGAGTTTTTCCTTCTTCACTAAATTTGCCACTTCCTTTTGAGGAAAATTACTCAATATATCTTTCTTCCTAAGTTTGATGAGCTGTAGTTCTCCTCCTTTCAACAAGTAGAAAGTTCCTTTCCGAACAAAGGCTTCCTTCACGATAGTGCTGCCTACGTTTTGTACTTTTCTAGTAGAGATACTCGCTACGAAAGTGAACACAAGATTATTTTTTTCGCCTTCAAATAGCACTCGCACATACTGATCCATCAAGCGCGGATGTACCGCATACTGAAATCGCGTACCATCTTCCAAAATCTCAATTCGCGGATAATTTTTTCCATCCAGCTCCACAAAGCCACCTTCTACTTTTGCCTCAAACTCATTGCTATTTCCATTATAGTTGACCTCAATTTTTTCTAGTGCATCACCATTTTGATTGTAAACCGTTGCTTCTTGCCAATCCTCATAAAAGTAAGGGCTTCCAGTGATGCCTTCGTAGCGTTTTTCATCTATGGGCTTAGTGTTTGTACCAATAGTTTGAGCAAAGGAGATAGAGGAAATAATTAATGCAAAGAATAGAAATATAGTTTTAGACATGTCGCTTAGTTTTTATGATCCAACTCTACTTGTAATATCCGCTTTTTTACTCAAACTTGAAACTATAACCCAAAGAAACCATCGCTGTACTAAAAATAGAGAGCTGATAAGCACCCAATGGACTATCACCAAATACAGCTCCAAAGCGCCCATTTTGAGTGCTTCCATAATACCAATTGAAAGCATTCTTGCGTCCGTAAAGATTATAGATGGTGAATATCCAATCTCCTTTCCAACGTTTTTCTTTGTCCGTAGAGGCATTATGAATACGCCAAGAAAAATCTAAACGGTGATAGTCGGGCAAACGAGCATTATTGCGTTCCAAGAAAACTGGAACGAGTACATTATCTACTTCAAATACAGCATTTGCAGCGGTATAGGGGCGACCTGTCTGATAGGTAAAATTGAAACTAAAAATATTGAAATCGTTAGCTTGAAAATTGATCGTTCCATTGAATACATGAGGACGATCAAAATCGGATGCAAACCATTGGTTTTCGTTGATTTGACTGCGTATATCTTCGGTTTCAAATTTACGTAAACTGCGTGACCAAGTATAATTCACCCAACCATTCCAAGTGCCTTTGGGAAACATCAAATTCAGCTCCGCACCATAGGAAAGTCCCCTACCCTGCACAACATCTTGTTCGATAAATTGCTGCAAAAAAAAATCTGCACCAGATTTGTAATCCAAGACATTATCAACGCTTCTGAAATAGCTTTCTGCGCTAAATGTGATTTGATTATCTCGTAGGTTTTGATAGTAACCTAAACTGTAAGTATGCCCAGCTTGAGGCAAAATATAACGGTCTGCTATTTTCCAACGAGAAGTGGGAAGTGGTGTTGTGCTGTTGTAAATATTTTGCAAATACTGGCGCGTGTAAGCATAGCTGGCTTTAATGGAAGTTTGCTCTGATGCTTTCCAACGAATGCCTAAACGTGGTTCTAATCCGCCATAAGTTTTGACCAACTCACCAGATTTAAAAGTTTGAATATCAATAATCTCTGATAAGAAAGCATCTGCGTATTGAGCCTCTTCTGTTGCACCTAACAATAGAAATTGGGTATAGCGTAAGCCACCAGAAATAGCAAATCGCTTCGAGGGATTCCATTCAAAATCGGCGAAACTAGAAAGCTCTAAACCATTTTCGTTTTCTAGTCTCGCTTCCTCTAGGCTCTCTACTTGACCAGGTAGTAATGCTCCAGGAGAAAGTACATTCTGAATACCTTGAATACCAGAGGAAAAAGAAAATTGCTCTCCATCATTTTTGGTCAATTCTGTGAGTAAACTACGATATTGAATGCCTGATTCGTAGATGATTGTGTTATTCACATCTGCTTGCGGAAATAGAATTTGGGGCTTATAATCACTGTTGACTAAGTAAGTTTGAAGAGAAGTACTGCTATTGAAGGTGTGCAACCAACTTAAGGTATTATTAAAAGTGCTATAATCGTATTGATTGCTGCTGGCAGCTATACTATTGATGTTAGAATTGATGTCCAATTGATAAAAATCATGGCTAAAGAAGCTAGTCCATTGAATATTGTCTTTTTCACTCGCTCTCCAATTTAATTTTACTGTTGCATCTTGAAAACTTGCTTTTGTATTACTCAAGCGTTCTATGTATTTGAACAAGAAATCATTATGCGCAACTCGTATAGAAGCAAGCGCAGAAAGTTTATCTTCAATAATTGGCATCTCTACTGCCAAGCGAGAGGAAACAAATCCCAAACCACCAGATAGTCTGAAGCGATCCATCGGCGCATTTTTTACCTGTAAATCTACCACCGAGGCAATTCTTCCTCCAAAGCGAGCGGGCATATTCGCCTTGTACAATTCAACTCCAGCAATCGCATCAGGTGTGAAAACAGAAAAAACACCAAACAAATGTGTTGGATTAAAAATAGGTGCCTGATCGAGCAAGACTAAATTCTGATCTAAAGAACCACCTCGTACGGATAATCCATTGCTTGCTTCTCCTGCCGAACCAACTCCTGGCAACATGGTCAAACTGCGCAATACATCTACTTCTCCAATCGCGGTTGGCAGCACTTTAATTTGGGAAGCATTGAGTTGCTGCACACCCATTTGAGTACGCTCAATATTGGAGCGCGTATCTTGTCCCGTTACGGTAATTTGCTCTAAATCATAGCCCTGCGGATTCAGTATGATGTTGAGCCTTGTTGCTTTTTTCAATTCTAGTTGTGCAGTATCGCTTTGATAGCCTAAACTAGAAGTGATGATTTGATAAGTATCTGCGGTCAAATTCTCTTTTAATAGACCTTCTTCATTGGTCGTTCCACCACAGCTACAAGGTGTAATATAAACCGTAGCAAAAGGCACCGCTTTTTCATCAATTCTATTAGTCACCTGAATGCTTAGTTCTATTTTTTGGGTCAGAACAAACAATGGCAAACAGATTGAAAGTAGAGTAAAAGTGGCTATTTTCGTCATTTTGTGATTTCGCTTTGTGTAAGTGTATTCAAACTACTTCCAACCTGCCGGCTTGACACTCGTTCGTTCTCTTCCTTCTTCGCAAGGTGCAATGATGATATGATCGGGATTAGTGGTGTCTTCTAAGGCAGGTAAGGTTTCTGGATTGATAGCGGGCACAGTGATTTCCGAGCGGTCAATGTAGAGCGTCAATGTGGAGCTAGTTGTTGCTGTAAATTGTCCTAATACTACCTCACTTGGATCATCTGCATTGACGATATTGCCTGCTAGAGCTGCGGGTGGCGGCGCATTCAAACCACTATTTTCTACTAAAATATCGTTGATGATGTCAAAGTATTGATAGCTTTCTTTATTCAAGGAGAGTTGCTGAATCTCAATGAGGATGTCTTGATTTCGATAGAACGGAACAATAGCAACTGGGCGGGAAATAGATTCTCCATCTACTAGTTCATCATCAAAAATCTGGAAGGATTCATTATAGCGAATCAACCAGCAAGGTACTCCACATAAATAATCAAAATTGCGAAAGCGAAAATTACTTTCTTGAATACACTCGCCATTTCGGAAGCGTCCTCGTTCACAGGTTTTACAAACTATAAGCGGTTCGTAGGTCTTGTATTTCCATAAATAGAAGTTTTCCTCTTTTACTGGATCTGTCCAATCAATGCTGACGCTATGCCCCGGCACAAATTTATTTTCTTCCTCCAAAAAAGTAATTTCATCAGAGTAAGTCGCTTCAATATTATCAATAGTAACGCCTTCACTGACGACTTCTGGAGTAGATTCAAATCGTCTTCCATCCGCCAATTCGATATACAGCTTCCAGCTTTCTTCTGGTTCTACTTTAAAATCATTAGGAGGAAGATAGAGCCCATCGGAGCTAATACTACAAGTGATTTCTTCACTCGTCATCGTATTGATTAGCAATACCTTAGCACCATCTACTGCTTCTGTGTAAAAGCGTTCGTTCAACAATACGGATCGCTGAATACTGATAGAAGATTTGCCTTCTTCAGTTAGAGCATATCCATCAATGAAGATGATATTATCTCGAAACTTGAATTCTGGTTCAACTGGCGTGATGCAACTAGCAGCTAGTATCAGCAGTGCTGATATTACTTTTGCCGTTTGGTAAAATTCCTTCATCTATGATCGGTGTTTCTTGTTTCATAAAGGTAATAATTTCAAGAACTTATCGGCATTCTTTTTCATTCAGTCGAAGTTTATCTTCCTCTTTATCAGGAAATTTTAACTTTGATTTCAGAATAAAAAATTTATGAATAGTGTCATTGAGATAAAGCAACTTCAAAAAAGTTACGGCAATCATCAAGTACTAAAAGGTATTGATCTAAGTATCGAGGCAGGTCAAGTGATCGGTTACATTGGTCCAAATGGAGCAGGCAAATCTACAACTGTAAAAATCTTGATTGGTTTAGATGGACAGTTCGATGGAGAGGTTTTAGTGAACGGCATCAACATCAAAGACGATCCTTTAGCGGTCAAAAAAATGATCGGCTATATTCCTGAAAATGCAGATTTGTACGAAGTACTAACGCCGATTGAGTTTTTGACACTGATTGGTCGTTTGCATGGTTTGTCCGATCAAATTATCGAATCAAGAGCAAAGCAAATGCTAAATTTTCTAGGTTTGACAGAGCTGAACGAACGTATGGATACTTTCTCCAAAGGAATGCGTCAAAAAGTACTGTTGGTTTCAGGCTTATTGCACGATCCAGCGATCATTTTTTTGGATGAGCCTCTTTCGGGTTTAGATGCGAATTCGGTGATTTTAGTGAAGGAAATTATTGCACGATTGGCGAGAGAGGGAAAGACGATTTTTTATTGTTCACATATGATGGACGTCGTAGAGAAAGTTTCTGATCGTATTGTTTTGATTAATGATGGGAATATAGTGGCAGATGGTACTTTTGAAGAATTGAAAGTGAAAGGTGGGGCGTCTTTGGAACAAATATTTTCTACGCTGACGGGAAAAACGGAACAAGCAAATTCAGCGGAAGAATTTATGAATGCGTTCAAAAGCAAAGTAACTTCGTAAAAACCAAACTTGTTTGGTTTTCAATCCCTAACAATGAATAAATTTCTATTAAAATTCACTGCACTTTTCAATCCGCTTTGGCGAGCTTTGGGCGTCAATACGGAACAATTGCTATCTATCCTAGAGACCAAACTCTTGATGGATAGCCGCAGAGTAAGTGGTTTTGGTAATCAATCGAACAAAAAGAAAAAACAAAGTCAGCAGACGGTAAATCTATTTATCTACTTCATTTTTGGTCTCTTCATGATGACCATGCTCATTCGTTTCGAGCATTTTCCGACGGCTTTGACGATTTATTTTACGGCTTGGATGGTCTTTATCATTATGACACTCATTACGGATTTCACAGAGGTCTTAATTGATGTACGAGACAATTATATCATTCTTCCGCAACCTGTGAACGACCGAACGATTACGATTTCTCGTATTCTCCATGTTCTCCTCTATCTTTCCAAATTAATGCTAACATTCATGATTCCTGCAATTATTTATATAGGAATCGCGCATGGACTTCTAGGCGTTTTGATCTTCGTTTTTCAGTTTTTTTTAAGTGTTCTCATCGCCATTTTCTTTGTCAATATCGTTTATCTCATCATTCTAAATGTGACAACGATCAACCGTTTCAAGGAAATCATCAGCTACTTCCAAATCGGTTTCACTATCATCATTTTTGGAAGCTACTATCTACTGCCAAGAATCCTAGATTTTGAGCAGTTGCAAGATGCAGACGTAATGGATAATCCATTTACCTACATTTTTCCACCTGCTTGGTTGGCGAGTATTTGGGGCGTTTTGATGAAACAGATTACACAATCTAACTATTTGGTATTAAGTACATTAGCAATTCTTACACCAACCCTATTTTCTATTCTAATTGCAAAAGTACTCGCCAAAGAATTTAGCCAAAAGATGATGGCAATCACAATGGGAGGCAGCAAGGAAAAGAAGGATTTAGATAAAAAGATTGTCAAACAAAGCACTTCTCTCCCACTCCAATTTGCTCAACTTTTTGCTCAAAATACAACTGAAAAAGCAGGTATCGAATGGATTTGGAAAATGACCCAGCGCAGTCGAGATTTTAAACTACGCGTTTATCCAACTATTGCTTTTGTACCGCTTTTTTTCATTTATATCGCTGTACAAGACGGCGGAACACTAGCCGAAAAATTTGAGAAATTGCAATCTGAAAATTGGTACATTTTACTTATTTATTTCTGTTTAGTGCTCTTCACTACACCTTTTACCTCTACTCAGTATACCGAAAAAAGTAAAACCGCTTGGATTTTTCATACTTTACCGATCACCCAACCTGGTAGTTTGGTCATTAGCGCATTTTGGGTCGCTTTGGTTAAATATTTTGTACCTACTTTTTTAATAATGCTTGCAACGGGCGTTAGTATATGGGGCGTAAAAGTACTAGATGATTACTTCTTAGGACTAGCCATCATTCTACTAACAAGTACAGTTATTGCCATTATTCTTTACGATCATTTACCGTTTTCTGAATCTTGGAAAAATCAAGCAAAGGGAGGAAGTTTTATTAGGAATTTGATTACTTTGACTGTCGTTGGCTCGCTTGGTTTTGGTCATTATTTATTGATAGACAATACTTTGTATGTTCTTTCCGTAGGCGTTGTTGGTTTATTGGTCTTCTTTTTTGCACTTGGCTATATCCGGAAGAGAACATTGGATAAATTCAAATAAGCAATCTTCACTTTAACAATTACTAATGGCTAGAATGACGGTTCAACCCAAGTTAGCTACTTTT
>JBCDFY010000077.1:0-28230 GCA_039176995.1 Bacteroidota bacterium | reverse complement strand
TATGTGAACTAAGAGTAAAATAGGACAAATAATAAAAAGTCAAATATGTAATTGATTTCAAAGGAAGTCAAGACACATGATCATAACAGCGGCAGCAAAACGGGCAAAGACATGAGTTCTTACTCCCTTTTCAGAACGCACTTTAGAAGCATTCTGAATACCTGTTTTTTCAATAATCCAAGCAAAAAAGCCTTCAATAGGTTGTCTAACTTGCGAAACAGCAAAGGAATAAATTCTATCTTTATAGCTAAGCTGTTCTTGTCCCTTTTTCTTTTTGACAGGGGTCAATATTTCGGTATTGTTGTGCGATAATAGCCATTGTTCAAAATCTTTTTTAGCATAAATTTTATCAGCATAGATAGCTCTATTGTAGAGGGTTTCAAATAAAGGCTTGACCACCGTCAAGTCATGATTGGAAGCTGGAGAAATACCGACAAATTCAGGTAGTGGCAATTTCTGCTTTCTCACAAATCCAAGTACATGGAGCTTTAAGCCATAATACTTCAAATTTTTAGAACTGCAAAATCCTCTTTCACAGAGCTTTGGAGCAACTTTAGCATTAAATCTCCTAGCCCCTTTAGCCAAAATGATGGGCATAGAATCTATTGCATTAAGAACTTGTTGTGCAAAAAATACAAGTTGTTTTTGTCCGCTTTGTTCCATAGATTCATCTAACATATAGACAATGAATGGAGGAAATACTGCATATAATTCATTCAATCTAGTCAAAAAGCCTTCATAGGTTTTAGGTAAATCAGGGAACCAAGTCCTCCAATAGTTATCTGCAAAATCGTAAATATCTTTTACTTGTATGCGTTTTTCCACTATGAGGCAATAAAAGAAAATGCAAAGCACTTCTTGATCGGTAAAATCAGGTTGATAATTATTGCTCATTCTTTGGTGGTGTAAACACAATTCCCTATCATAAGCAGTGCAGATGTAGAAGTACATTCTTATCAATTTATTGATATTTTTCATACCTATTATTTCTTTTTGGTCTTAGAAAATAGGCAGGAATGTTACGACTACATTTGCATTTTATGTAATTATATTTTTCATATATGAATGTGTGAATTATTACGGCTACATCTTGTTTACAAACTAAAATATTCATTTACAGCCATTAATAAATTGATTTTATATTCATATGTACATCTTAAATACAATCATAACTCACTGATTATCAAATGTTTTTAACTCTTAGTTCACATAGATTGTATTGATGTAGCGACCAAGTTCTTAGAGCATTTCGTATACATCGCGCAATCCTTGAATAGCATTAGCAAAGATTTCCCGGGTGCTTGGGATGAGGAAGAAGGTTTCTTCTACGATATACTGGTGTTGAACAATGAATTCATACCACTGAAAATCCGCTCTTTGGTAGGTCTGACGACGCTATTTGCGAGCTTGCTGCTAGAAAAAGAGCGACTCGCCAAAGTCCCCAAGTTCACTCGACGTTTGAAATGGTTTAGAGATTATCGCAGAGAGCAGCAAAATTTTCTAGTGATCGAAGAATTGAAAGAAGGGGAAGACTTATTGCTATCCCTCATTCCAAAAGAGCGACTAGGACGCCTCTTGAATGCGCTATTGGATGAAAAGGAGTTCTTTTCCAATGGTGGCATCCGTTCCTTATCTAAAATCCACGAAAAACCTTATCACATCAACATCCAAGGGCAGCAATTTGGCTTGAAATATGACTCAGGTGTATCCAGAAGTGGTCTATTTGGCGGTAATTCCAATTGGCGCGGACCAATTTGGTTTCCAATGAATTATCTCATTATTCAATCCTTACGAGAATACGATAGTTATTATGGAGATCGTCTGAAAGTAGAGTGTCCAACGGGCTCTGGTAGATACGTTTGTCTGGCAGAAGTAGCCGATGATATTGCTACGAGATTAATTTCCTTATTCACTAAAAACGAGCAATCAGAACGCGCCATCAATGGAAATTATCACATTTATAAAGACAACGCTCATTTTCAAAATCTTCTCCTTTTTCACGAATATTTCAATGGCGATACAGGAGAAGGACTTGGTGCTGCGCATCAGACTGGCTGGACAGGTCTGGTGGCGGAGTTGATTTATGATGTTTATGGATAAAAATCAATGTTCTTATAAACCCGATTGTCGCGGTATGTTACCGCAATACGATCTGCTCATCACTTAACCAAGACCTCTCTATTACTCCAAAATCCAGCCCAAAACCAGCAACAATTCTTCCTTCAATTCCAAGTCTTCCAAATATTCCGCCTCTGTTATCAATTGCCTTGTCAGTTCTTTCCAAACCAAATATCGCTGGCCATAATTAGTAATACCGAGTAGAAAAGTAGGACTCCACACCTGAATTTCGCGCTCTTTAGCTTCCGCTTCATTGAGCCATTGAAACAGCGTCTTGATTTTGGATGCTGACTGTTTTTGATGTAGCATCAGATAAAGTAAAGCATAAATGAAAAAAGGAGTTTCTTCTGCATAGAAATCGGTATTATTTTCATCTTCTAATAATCTCCATGTAATTAATTGAACAGCGGGTTGTATTAATTTCTTATCCAAGAAAAGTACACTATCCAGTAGATTGGCTAGGGTTTGATTTTCTCCCATCAGCTCGGTGTCGTGGGCGATCATCAATAAATTGGTGCAGGCAAAAAGACGTTTCCAATGTTCCTTTTCTGTTTGTGCATCGCTCCATCTCGTCAACTCTAGTACCTCTTTCAGCATAAACTTAATTTTCTTCGGAAGAACTTGAGTTTTATTTATTTTCTGGAGTTCCTGCATACAATAATCTGCCTCGTGACCATAATCTGCTTGCGCAATTGACCAAAGCATATCTTGGGTCATTTTGGGAATGACGGCTTGTAATAAAGCAGATTTGTTGGGCTTCAATTCTGTTAGTAATTCAATAGGGGTCATGACTTCATTTGGCATGGTTTAGCTTTTTTATTGATTCGTCACTTTCCAATACAAAACCGACCAAAAATGTTCCCCAACAAATCATCTGAACTCACTTCGCCAATAATTTCGCCCAAAAAGTGAAGTGCTTGCCTGATATCCATCGCCACGAAATCAGAAGTGATGCCCGTGTCTAAGCCAACGAGGACAGCATCTAAACTTTCACTTGCTTTCTGTAAGGCTTCCACATGGCGCGTATTGGAGAGAATAACATTGGATTGCAGATCTTGATTGGCGACAATTTGGTGCAGCTTTTCTTTTAAATACTCTATATTCATATCATTGATGGCAGAAATAGGGACGAATTGCTCCTTAGCCAATTGCCAACTGTCAACTTCCAATTGTTTCTCATAATGCTCATATTTAGCATATGGATTCAAGTCCATTTTATTAGCAATGAGTAGTAATTCTGTGCCTTCTTTTTGCAGTTTGGAAATATCCCCAGCGACTTCCTCTGGAGGCGTTTCTATCACATCAAAAACGTAAAGTAGAATAGCTGATTGGGCGATTTTTTCTAGTGTTTTCTCCACGCCAATCGCTTCGATTTGGTCTTGGGCTTCGCGAATACCTGCGGTGTCAATCAAGCGGAATTTGATACCATTGATGTTGAGTACTTCTTCGATGGTATCGCGCGTCGTACCTGCGATATCGGAAACAATAGCGCGGTCTTCTTTAAGCAATTTGTTGAGCAAAGTAGATTTTCCAGCATTGGGGCGTCCCGCGATGACGGTGCTGACGCCATTTTTAATCGCGTTACCTAATTTGAAAGACTGAATGAGAGAATTGATGTATGAAAGAATATCAGTAACTGTTTTTTTCAAATCGTCACGATTAGCAAATTCGACATCTTCTTCCCCAAAATCCAATTCCAACTCAATTAAACTCGCAAAATCAATCAATTCTTGCCTTAGTTTCTTGATTTCATCAGAAACGCCACCGCGCATTTGGTGCATCGCCAATTGGTGTGAACGTTTTGATTCCGAGGCAATTAAATCCGCCACTGCTTCTGCTTGTGAAAGATCAAATTGTCCATTCAAATAAGCACGTTGTGTAAATTCTCCTGCACGAGCCAGCCGTGCTCCCTTCATTACAAATAAGCCTAAGAGTTCCTGAATAATGTAAGGCGAAGCGTGACAAGAAATTTCGATTACATCTTCTTTAGTGTAGCTGTTTGGAGCTTTGAAGATACCAACTAATACTTCATCTAATGCTTTATTTTCCTCCGTCAGAATTTCCCCGAAATGTAAAGTATGAGATTTTTGCTTTATCAAATCCTTACCTTTGAAGGAAGATTGTACAATTTCAAAAGCCTTATTTCCTGAAAGTCGGATAACCGCTATTGCACCAGAACCTGGTGGTGTAGAAAGCGCAACGATAGTATCTTTTAGATCGTGGAAAGAGTAGGACATGAAATGATTTTATTATAAACTCGGTTCAAATTTCTCAGGCTTGATACTGTATTTATAACAAATTGCACAAATACCAAATAATGCTGTCTGAAATCGATGTTGCATTGGATTTAGATGGACATCGAGTCCATCCAAATTCATCAAGGTTTTCTAAGGACAAAAAATGACAGGCAGCCATTTTTTGTCCTTAGAAAACCTTGATCAACTCATGGCGGTTCGACGCCGCCATAAGTTGACAAAAGCAAAGATCAGGGTTTTGTTACCTCCGATCCTCTACAGAAGTGCAATTTGCTACACACCTCGATACCTAAGAGATTTAAATGAAACTAAAAACTTTGTAAATTAACGCATCTCTTCTCATAAACATGGGCTTAACATGAAATTTTACCAACTAATATTTATTCTAAGCATTTTACCATCTCTCAACTCCGCCCAAAACAACTTGGATTTCTTTTTGCAACCAGAATTAGTCGAGTAGGCTTGGGAATATTTTCGCAACGAGCAAGGTATGAAACAAGAATAAATTCTAATGGTAACAGAAGACGATAGTCCAGCTATCTATTTGAATACGGACAGCATAGAAGAGTATCGTCCGCAACTGGAGAAATTCTATTATGATGAAAAGAGATATGAAACTTGTTTAGAACAACTTGGGATAGAATACCCATCGTGAAAAAGAAGAAGTGAATCTTTACAGAGTTTTAGATTGAAAGGATACATTATGGGATTTCTGAAGACGAGTCGCTTCATTTCAATTTGTATCCTAATATTGATATACCTTAGGAGTAGAATAATTAAGACCTCTGAAGTTTCTAAAACGTCAGAGGTCTTATATTGTCATTTGATTTGCCAGCTTAAATTGCTGTTAAATAACTTTAGCGTTAAGTGTTCATATGAAGAAATTATGCTTCTGCCTTCATCTGTGGGAAGAACAACACTTCCTGAATCGAACTCTGATTCGTCAACAACATCGTCAAACGATCAATACCGATACCTAAGCCAGAAGTTGGAGGCATTCCGTATTCTAAAGCACGCAAGAAATCTTCATCCAAAACCATTGCTTCGTCATCACCACGCGCTGCTAATTTCAATTGATCTTCAAAACGCTCGCGTTGATCTATTGGATCGTTCAGCTCTGAATAAGCATTTGCGATCTCCTTTCCATTTACGAATAATTCAAAACGCTCGACCAGACCTTCTTTGGAGCGATGCTTTTTCGCCAAAGGCGTCATTTCAATTGGATAATCCGTAATATAAGTAGGTTGAATGAGGTTCGATTCTACTTTCTCACCGAAAATTTCATCAATCAGCTTGCCTCTTCCCATTGAGTCATCCACTTCGATGTGCAATTGCTTACAAACTGCTCGCAAACCTGCTTCGTCCATTTCAGAAATATCAATGTCTGTATATTTCTTGATGGAATCGTACATGGTCAATCGCTCGTAAGGTCCAGCGAAATCGATTACGTTTTTACCCACTTGTGCTTTGGTATCGCCATTCACATCTCTAGCAATTTGCTCCAAACATTGCTCCACCATTTCCATCATCCAATCGTAATCCTTATACGCCACGTAGATTTCCATAGACGTAAATTCTGGATTGTGCGTGCGATCCATACCTTCGTTGCGGAACATTTTGCCGATCTCATACACTCCATCAAAACCACCTACAATCAATCTTTTTAAGTACAATTCGTTCGCAATACGCATATATAAAGGCATATCCAACGTATTGTGATGCGTTGCAAAAGGACGCGCGGCGGCACCACCATGAATTGGCTGCAGAATTGGTGTTTCCACTTCCAACCAACCTTTGGCATCGAAAAAGCGACGCATCGAAGAAATGACTTTGCTTCGCTTTACGAAAATATCTTTGTACTGCGGATTCACCGTCAAATCCACATAACGCTGACGGTAGCGCAATTCTGGATCGGTGAATTCATCATATACGTTGCCATCTTTATCTCTTTTCACCACAGGTAGTGGACGCAAAGACTTACCTAAGAAAGTCAATTCGCGCACATGAATAGAAATTTCACCCGTTCCCGTACTGAATACTTCGCCTTCTACGCCAATGAAATCGCCAATATCGAGCAATTTCACCAATTTTTTGTAGCGTGCTTGTTCTTCTTCTGTATCGCCTAAGTCTTTTTTGCCAATATATAATTGTATGCGACCAGCAGAATCTTGCAACTTGGCAAAAGGGCCACGCTGGCCCATAAAGCGACCTGCCATGCGCACTTTTCCTTCGACGCCAATAGCTGCCGCTTTCGCCTCATCGAAGAAGGCTTGTAAGTCCATTGCTTCACGCTCAATACCTGCATCAAATCCCACTGTTTCACTCAAGCCCAACTCATTCACCAATTCTTCATCTGCCAACACCTGCGCTGCTTTACTACGATTCTTAAAAAACGCATCTCTCAATTTGACTGCACCTGCTTCGCCAACACCTTTTATTTCTTCTAGTTTTTTCGCCAGTCGCTCGTGAAAAAGGGCAGTGGTGATTTGTTGTGAATTGAAATCCACCTCAAATTTAGCAGCGGGAAAAGGTGTGAATCCTAATTCCTCAATTTTTTGCAAATTCTCTCTACGGATGATTTCCTGATCGCTCAATTGCATATTTTAGACTTAATAGATTATCAAAGAGAAGAACCGAAACATGAGGTCGTTAAAGTTCGGTTGATCTTAGTGAAAATTTTAGCAACAAATCCGATACTTTAAGATTATTATCTTAAAGTAAGTATTTGCTCGTTTCCTAACGAGCTTACGTGAACTCGTTAAGAAACGAGTAGATAAGCATGTTAAGTTAGGAAACTTAACATATCTATTGTTTTTCAAAAACGGCTGCAAAAGTAAGGACATTTTGATGGATAATGAAATAGTGGAACTGCTTGATGAGAAGGAAACGCCATATTTTCAACTTTTGCCCAACCTTTGCTTCCATTTCCAAGGTCTTACCTCATAGATAACGCGATATGTAATGAAAATTATCATCTATTGGTTTCTAGTTCTTTTACTTTTTTAGTGCTAAAAATCTGACAGGTTTGCACATCTTAGCAAAGCACTATGAATCTGATGATCAGCAATTTGATCAAACAAAACCTGTCAGATTTACTAACTAATCTTTTAGGTCTAGATTAAAATATATCAAACATGAGGACCTTATTTTTTATCCTATTCTTACTTGCGATTATAAGCTGTGAAAAAACGGGTGGCAGATTCTTAGAGGAAGTTCTTGAATGTGTAGAGGCAGCTATTTTGGAAGATCGGAAGACGAAAGTGCTTGGTTCTGTTCAAGTACAGAACGTTGGCGGTGAAGATCATTGTCTATTGAAATTGGGAGTAGTTCCGGTTGAAAACTACATTCTATGTGCCCTATGAGCCTATGTGTTTCATCAAAAAATGTGTTAAAGTATTTTTCTGAACAGCCCTAATTCCTTGTTCGATATTCGAGATTCATTCGTACTTTCGTGCCAAACACAAAACGTGAACTGGTTCAATCGACAACTTTATCGCTTACTCAAAATCATCGTCAAAACGGTGCTTTGGATTTACTATCCGAAGACAGGTGTCTTGAATCGAAAACGCCTAAAGTTTGAGCAGCCAACCATTATTGCGTGCAGCCATCCAAATACGATGATGGACCCTTTACACGTTGCTTCGCGCACTAAAAATCCAGTGTTCTTCCTCGCTAATGCGGACTTGTTTGCCAGCAAATTCGGGAATTGGTTTTACAGCAATTTCTTTTGTATTCCCATTCGGCGAAGGACGGATAATAAAGGTAAGCACGTCAAAAATGAAGATTCTTTTAGTCGCGTGATTGAGTTTTTGTACAATGGTGGTTGTCTTTGGGTCGCGCCAGAAGGTGGAAGTTATTGGGGGAGACATTGGATGAAATTAAAAACGGGTACGGCGAGAATGGGTTTGATGACGGAAACCGCACATGACTTTCAAGCGAATGTGCAAATTTTGCCAGTTGGATTGAATTACGAAGCGGCAAACTTGTTCCGCACGAGTTTGGTCATCAATGTAGGCGAAGGAATTCAAGTGAAAGACTACAAGAGTGAGCACGAAGAAAATCCACGCAAAGCGATTTATCAACTCACCAAAGACTTAGAAGAACGCCTCCAAGCCTTGGAAATATCTCCAGCCGACGAGGAGCAAGATTACTTTTTGAGTCAATTGGAGGAGATGTTGAAAAATGAATTTCCAATCTCAACAAAAGCCGCTTTTCATCGAACGGAAAAGGTGTTGATTGACTTGAAAAATGCAGATAACCAATTGTTAATCAATCAGCTAGATGAATACACGGATTTAATAAAAAAATATAAGCTGTCTGATAGAGCGGTGATGAAATTTGCCAAATTGCCACTCTTTATGAAGCTCCTAGATGTACTTTGGATTATTGCTGGCTTTCCAGTTTTTCTTTATGGGGCGTTGAATAATCTCTTGTCCTCCTATTTACCTTATTATGTAACGAATAGCCGCCAACCTTACATTGGTTATCGGGCCACCGTAAAAATGGTGATCGGCTTAATTACCTTTCCTCTTTTTTATACCTTGCAGACCGTTTTTGTTCATTGGTATTTTCAAAGTACTTGGATCACAATCGTTTATTTACTGTCGCTTATTCCAACTGGACTTTTTGCTTGGCATTATGCGCAATGGATGCGTTTGGTCATCAAAAGGTTGAGGATGTATCGCTTGGCAGAGAAGATGCAGACTAAAATTTTGGGACTGAGAGTAAGTATTTTGGGAATCGTGAAACCGTTGGAGGGTTAAATGGTTTCATGGCTGTCACACATAGCCATACGACCATATAACACTATAACCATTTCAAACAACCTTCAAACCATTTTCAAATTAAAAAGAAATGCTAGACTATAAAAATCCTAAACTCTTAATTGATCGCGCTAAGGTGGAAGCAGATAAGGTCGCTTGGCGTAGTCCTTCCAATTTGGCGTTGATTAAATATTGGGGAAAGCATGGCGTACAACTGCCACGCAATCCTTCGATTAGCATCACGTTGGAAAATGCTTTTACCGAAACTTTAGTAGAATACGCTCCCAAAAGCACAACTTCAATGGATGAAGAAATTGCTTTGGAATTTTTGTTCGCTGGTGAGCCTAATGAAGAATTTGGTAATAAAGTTCAGCAGTTTTTGAAGAGCATAACACCGATTTTTCCGTTTTTGAAGCAACTGGAGCTCAAAATACATTCGGATAATTCTTTTCCACATTCTTCGGGCATCGCTTCTTCAGCTTCGAGTATGAGTGCTTTGGCGTTGTGCTTGTGTACTTTAGAAGATAACTTGTTCGGAACACTCAGTGAGGACGACGCTTTCGTACAAAAAGCATCTTACATCGCTCGCTTAGGTTCAGGCAGTGCTTGCCGCTCTATTTTTTCGCCCATGGCAATTTGGGGACAGACGAGTGGCATCGAAAGTTCCTCGGATGAATATGCGATTCCTTTTGAGCAAACACACGAAGCATTCAAGGGGTTTCACGATGATATTTTGATCGTCAGCTCGGGCGAAAAATCAGTTTCTAGTCGTGCAGGCCATGCTTTGATGGAAGACAATGCGTATGCCGAACCTCGCTATCAGCAAGCGCGCCATAGAATGCAGCGATTGCTAGAAGCCTTGAAAGATGGTGATTTGAATACTTTCGGTCAAATTGCTGAAAATGAAGCACTTACTCTTCACGCTTTGATGATGACTTCACATCCATCCTATATCCTGATGCAGCCCAATTCGCTAGAAATTATCAATAAAATTCGCGCGTTCAGAGCAGATACTAATCATCCAGTTTTCTTTAGTTTGGATGCAGGACCGAATGTCCATTTGCTTTATCCAGAAAACATTATTCACGAAGTGCGTCCTTTTGTAGATCAAGAATTGGCACCGCTTTGCGAGGAGGGAACGTATTTACCTGATTGGATAGGAGAAGGACCAGAGGAATTGTAGTAGATACACGAATTAATGAGTAGCGAATATTGGAGATTTTTAAAATCTCCAATATCTCGCATTCTAAAAAAAGACGCGTAATCAACGATTGATCACGCGTCTTTTCGTTTATCCGAATACTATTTTGACTTTAGTCTTCTGATGACGAAAACTAGCTTGCACTAGCATCCAGCATGATCTTCAAAGTCAAGTCATTGCTAATCACTTTATCCTTAGCAATTCCTTCTAATTTATCTGAACCATACATCACATTCCACTCTGTACGATCAATCGTGAATTCAGGAGTAACCGCAGTAATTTTTCCGTCTTCCATCGCAACATTTGCAGGAATGGTGATCTGCTTAGTTTCCCCATGCATGGTCAAGTTTCCAGTAATGTTGTGTGTCATTTCTGTACTATTTTCTACTG
Source organism: Bacteroidota bacterium (assembly GCA_039176995.1). GTDB lineage: Bacteria > Bacteroidota > Bacteroidia > Chitinophagales > Saprospiraceae > JAAUTG01. The sequence goes on along the minus strand of JBCDFY010000077.1, from coordinate 17,503 downwards.
CTTCTACAGTCGTAATTTCAAAGGTTGCTGTTGGATATTCCTCCACTGCAAAAAAGTCTTCTGACTTCAAATGACCGATTAAATCTCCTTTTTTCTCCTCTGGCAAATCTTCGTTAACCATAGAAGTCATGTCAATCGTGAAGTTACCGGCGGTCAATTTGCCATCTTCAACTGCTAACGAACCTTCGCTTATTTTAACGGTTCCGTTGTGCTTGTCTCCAATATCCAAAACTTTTCCACCTGTCCAGTTGACGGTACTCATTTCTGTGTTTACAGTGTAAACAGCAGCGGCAGCAGCAGGCGCAGCTGCTTCGTCAGTTGCCTCTTTAGCTTCCACTTCTTTTTCAGCAGAACTGCTACAGGCAAATAAAAACATAGATAGAGCGAATAAAAAAGATAATTTCAATGCAGTTTTCATTGAATGAATGATTTTAATGAAAAAAATATATATAAACTTAAACTTTTACGGATAGTAGTTCGGTCAGGTAAGCAACAGGATTATATTCCATTTACGCCATTGGTGCTGTAAGGCAACTGACGAATTTCGTCTATGTACTGAATCGTTTGATCTAGGCTTTTGAGAACTGTTAGGTTTTTGTCTGACTTGATGTTGTTGGTGATAACTTGATATCCAGATACTAGAATGTCACAACTTTTGAAAGTGTTCATTAGTTCTGTGATATATTTTTGAACAGAATCTCCAACGAAAGTTTCTGTGATTATAGTGTACAAGTAATCTGGTTGGTGAATTAAAAAGGCATCTCGTAAATCGTTGATAGAAATGTCTTTGCCTAAATAAATTACTTGGTTGCGGCGAGATTTGAGCAAATACTGCAAAAACAATAAACTCAATTCTTGGCTTTCTCCTTCGGGCAAATACAGCATGAATTTCTTTACATCTTCTCCCAGTGCAAACGGCTCATTATCAATGGCTACGATCACCTTTTGACGAATTAAATAGCTGATAAAGTTTTCCTGAACTGGATTGATGGAACCCGTTAACCAAAGTAAGCTCAATTTGTCCAAAAAAGGCAGAATAATCTCCAACATCGTACGCTCGAACCCCATTTTTTGGAGATTCATCTTAATAATGCGATCAAATTTATACTCGTCCATTTCAATCATTGAAATGGTAAGTGCATCCAATTGCGTATCGAACTCAAAGTTTATTTCAGAAATTGCGGCTACTTTTTGCATGATTTCCTTATTGGTCATCTTTGCAATCTTAGAAATTTTGATGCCATTTTTGTTGAGCAGTGCAATATTGAGTAGCTTTTTTAAATCCTCATCTTGGTAATAGCGGATGTTGGTTTTAGTACGTTTCGGCTCAATAATGCCATAACGTTGTTCCCACACTCGAAGCGTATGTGCCTTGATACCCGACAATTTCTCTAAGTCTCTTATAGAATAGACCGCCACTGCTCTCTTTTGGATTGATTCGATAATTTAGTTAATTGCTCGAATCGGTAACAGTGACTATAAGAAAAGGTTTAGAAATAAAAAAGAGGTGTGTTCAGTTCGCAAATTCTCGTAGGTGCTCTAAATCCGTTAAATTCTTAATATTCTCTTTCGCATCTTCCAATACAAGCTCTTTCTCTTTTCTGATTGCTTCTTTAAAATGCTCCTTTTCGCAAGGAGAAAGCTCCAACTTACCTAGCATCTCAAGCAATCTCCGCATTACTGAAGGATCTTCTTTACTGTAAAGGCGAAGCTGCGAAACTGTTTGATACAGCAGTTCCTTAAAATCAATAGCATTGAGCGAAATCCTGATATCTTCTGAATCATCCAAATAGAAAACACTATCGTTGATTTTCATTCTCATTGCGAACAGTTGAGTCAAGTAATCAATCGCACTCAAAGCAGTACCTGGGTCGTTAATTCCTGGACTCATTGCCTTCATGGCAATTTCCGTAATTTGCTTGAATCCTACGATATAATTATCTCTCACCACTTCTTTACTACCAAATTTAATACAAGACAAAGCATTGTTCCGAGCTTCTTTTTTTAGTGATTTTTTTGATTTTAAAACGGGAACACCTTCTAATATGTAATTTCCATTGATAGGTAAAACTTCAAAAACAGTATCTTCTTCCTGTGCTACGTTCATTAAGGTATCCTTCTCAATTCCTCTGAAATAACCTGAATGATCACTTCTTATCTCTTGCCAGTCATCGCTATCAATAGACTGCTCCTTACGATGCCGCTCTTCTTGTTCATTCAAAGACTCCAAACGATTGGTCGTATCTTTCATCAAACGGCTCAAAATGGTATTTACCTGAATGTCTTGAGAAATAGAATGGATGAAATAAACAAAAAGACCTAAACAAACAATAGTAAAAAAGATGCAAAGAAAGATTTCAAAACCGGGCAAAGTATATTCGTTCCCATCAGGTTTGATAGTTAGCAGAATAAGAATACAGTATAGAATTGTACCAATATAAAACCCCAAGACGACTTGATGTCGCTTACTCGAAATGATGCCTGGTAAAAGACGAGGCGTAAAGTTAGAAGCGGCTTGATTCAAAATAACCATCACCATTGAAAAGCTAAAAACGGTAAGCGAGAGTAAGCCTCCAATGAAAGTACTTAATAGCGTTCGGGCAGTATCTGCATTATTGATAACCAATTGAGGGACATGATCAATCATCCAACTTGTAGCACCTAATTGCTCTACCCAATGAGAGGCGAAAGCTAAAGTGAAAAAAATAAAAGCAATTAGACTAGGATAAAAAGCAATGCTATTTAATACGCGGCGATAATAGCTAAGAAAATTGTTAAGTAATTGTATCATCTAGGTTCGATCTGTTGTAGCACTACCATACGAACCTCTTGAGGACAGTCATGTTCGATTTTGGAACTTTCCATCGCCTTTTCGCAAAAAAATTGTCATTTTCCTATCAATCTAAGGACTTTTGCTAGAATTAGAACTCAAAAGTCACATATTTAGTCATCCAAAAAACGTTTTTGTGTTCAATTCCAATTCATTTTATCAACTCATCTGAATTAATTTATGAGAACTTTTCCATATATCCTTCTCGCAATCCTTTTATTCGATGCTAATCTAGTCTCAGCTCAGGATTTTTTACCTCAAACTAAAGCTGAAGCCTTGAAAATGAAAGATTTAGAGCTTCCTTTTGAGCAGTGGTCAAAACTAAACGAACTAGAAAATAGTAAGGGCTGGAAGTGGTATGCACGTTGGTTAGAAGAGCAAGCGATTCGGGCAGATGCAAATGGAAATATTGGTAATCAAACCCCGCTTTTCCAGGCTGCTGTTCAGAAAATGGAAGCAGAGAAAAATACAGTTGTTTCTCGCAATCCCAATTGGATGCCTGCTGGACCAAATGACTATGCGCGCATTGTGACGAGCTACATTATTCGAGGTATGGGACGCATCAATTGCATTACCTTCCATCCAACTGATGCGAATACTTTCTGGGTGGGCGTAGCGCAAGGCGGCATCTGGAAAACCACTAATGGTGGAGAAACTTGGATGCCTTTAGACAATGGATTACCCATTTTACGCATCAGTGATATTGCTGTCAATCCTAGCAATCCTGACGAAATGTACGCTTCCGTTGGTGATTATGCTTACTTAGGAATTGCCTTGGATTTAGATGATCGAAAAAGGCATACGCACTATGGTATGGGTGTCTATAAAAGCACCAATGGTGGGCAAAGCTGGGAAGCAACGGGACTGACTTTTGAGCAAGAAAATCGAGATGCAACTTTGACGCGACGAGTTTTTGTTGACCCAAATAATGGTCAGCGATTACTTGCAGGGGGCATTTTTGGCATCAAAACTTCCGAGGATGGTGGCGATACTTGGCAAACCGTCAATGAAGAAGTCATTAGAGATATTGAGCAAGACCCTAGCAATCCCAATATTTTATACGCTGCAACGGCAACCATTCGCAATTTAGAGCAAGGGCAATCCGCCATTTGGAAATCCACTGATTTTGGAAGAAATTGGACAAGACTGAATGCTGATCTTCCTGCTAATAATACCATTTACCGAATTGAATTAGCAATCTCACGCTCCAATCCTGATTATATTTATGCTTTAGCAGTGAATGATCGAGGTGGAATGTATGGGTTGTATCAAAGTATAGATGGTGGCGAAACTTGGGAAATGCGCTCCAATAGTCCAAACATACTGCATTGGTCAGACGGAACGAGCAATGGTGGGCAAGGTAGCTACGATCTCACTATTTTAGTTGACCCTTTTGACCCTGAAAAAATTTATACGGGTGGTATCAATCTTTGGGGTTCTGCTGATGGTGGAAAAAATTGGTCCATCGTTTCCTATTGGGTGGGTAATCCTAGAAGAACGAGCATTCATGCCGATCAACATTTCTTGTCGTACAATCCACTTGATCGTAAATTTTATGCTTGCAACGACGGTGGCGTTTCTCGTGCAGATGAAATCGTTTTGGGCGACCCCACTGCTTTGAACGATTTATTCAATTATCAATTTCAAACCAAATGGGAAGATATTGCAGGCGGTATGCAAATCACTTCCTTCTATCGCATTGGCTTGAATAAGCAACAGCCAGGCGAATTTATTGCAGGGACACAAGATAATTCTTCGTGGATTAAAAAAGATGGAGAATGGACAGGTGTCATTGGTGGTGATGGAATGGAAGGTTTGTTTAATCCTGAAAATGAGCAGATTATCTATGGTTCTTCGCAATATGGAAACATCTCAAAATCTACGGATGGTGGCAATCGCTTCTTTAATATTAGTAGAAATATTCCCGCTGATGATGCAGAACGCGGTGCTTGGACAACGCCTTTTATGCTTGATCAAAATGACCCTGAAACGCTTTACGTTGGCTATTCCGATCTCTACAAGTCTGAAGATGGAGGAGAAAGTTTTGAAGCCATTTCCGATTTTCCAGTACCTGCAGCACAGCCTGCTTCCAGTTTCATTGTTTCGCCTGCGGATAATAATTACATCTATCTAGCGCATCGCATTGTCCACTCCATTGAACAACCTAGCCGAATGTGGCGTACCTTCGATGGTGGCGATACTTGGACAGAAATCACAGAGGGCTTATCAGAGGAGTTATATTTCACCTACGTGACTGCGGACGAAAGCAACCCAGAATTACTTTGGCTGACCGTTGGTGGATTCTCGAATGGACAAAAAGTATATCGCTCGGATAATGGCGGTGATACTTGGGAGAATATTTCTTACGATTTGCCGAATGTACCTGTGAACTGTATTACGCAAGATGCCAATTCACCAAGCAATACCATATATGTAGGTACAGATTTAGGCGTCTACTACCTCAACGATAACTTAGATACTTGGCAATTGTACAGTGAAGGTTTGCCGAATGTCATTGTGAGTGAATTAGAAATATTAGAATCCGAAGAGAAAATTTATGCGGCTACTTTTGGACGCGGTATCTGGGAAGGCGATCTGGTATTTGAAGAAAGTGTGAATACCGAAGAAGCATTTACAGCAACATTCAATGCGACTGTGTCTCCAAGTCCAAATAGCGGGCAATTTAATCTGCAACTTGAAAATCTATCAAATACACAACAACTGAATATTAAATTAGTAGATGTGAGAGGACGTGTTCTATTGCAGCAAGAGCAAAGCGTCAATACCAATAATTTGAATCTCGATTTTGACTTGGATTTGCCTTTTGGGCTTTATTTTATGCGTTTGGAGAGTGGTGGGAAGAGTAGAGTGGTGAGGTTTGTGGTGGAGTGAGGAGAATTAAATATCAATTAAAGATAAAACGCCATGTTAAACTGTTCAGTGAAAGAATATGAGTATCTAGCATCTGAAGTTTCAGAAATTAGGCTATGTATTACTAGATATATAGGCTACATAATTGGATCTAATGGAGCATTGTTTCTTGCAATCAAGCTCTTTTATGAAGAAAATAAAGATATTCAGGCTACTGACCCAGAATTTCTTTTTCAAGAACATAATTTAATGCCCTTTATAGGATTAATAATTATCTCTTCACTTTACTTCGTAGTGGATTATAAGTTTGCCTCACATAACAGACATGTTGGTTATATGCAATTACTTTCTCAGGAGCTTAATCATTTACAGATCACTGAGAAAAGCAAAATACCAATTGGAGGGACTCACAAAGATTTAGAGAAAGGTACTGATACGCAAATCTATCAAAATGCAGACTTTGATAAAACTATCATGTCATGGCAATACATTATGTCGAGATGGAACAGCAGGCAATTAGAAGATAAGTATGACGAAAACGGTTTCTCAAAATTAGATTTTCGCTTCCAACTTCCAGGCTACTCTTATGATCAACTAAGCTTATTTCGTGATAAAGAAAAAGGTAAAGAAAGAAATGTGATTCAATGGTTTTTGGAAGAAATAGTCTGGAAACCACAGAACTACTACAAAGATAAAAGAAAATTGTACACCAAGTACAGGGTGAGAAGCTGGCAATATCCGAAATATCTTTACTTCATTTCAATTTTACAAATAATTATCATATCCGCTTTTATCCTGACGCATGTAGAACTAAAATCAATGTGGCTTCATGCCATATGGATGTTTCCTGTACTTTTGATATGGGCCTACTATGGTTATAATAATTTTAAAGCAATGGTTGGTGATAGAAGTTCTGATTACTATTGTTGGTCATTTTTTGCGTACAGGGTTCAGTTGCTTAACAATTACGGACTACGTCCTATATATTTTTCCACATCATTTGTAAGGTATTTCAAGTCTGCATTACTAATCTCATTTTTTAAGAAAATGCAAAATAATAGTGAACTTGAAAGAAGATTGCTTGAAGAAAGGCTTAGTGGTGGATTTGACTCAACCCATAAAAGATTAAATAGAGAACTCTTCTATAAAGAAGGAGAGGACTTTGTGATTGATAAAGAAAAATACAATGAGGTTATCTCTAGATTATTAACTAAGCTCAAAAATGGGAAAACAGTAAATAAACTTGAAAAAGAGATAATTCGTGCAGTATTTAACTTTAAAAAGTCAGGTAAGAGAACCGGTTTAGCAAGATGAGTTGAATGACTGAAAATTATATAATAATCTTGCATAAGATAGGGTTTTAGTTATCGAAGCTGTTTCAAAAGTCAAATAATACAAGTAGCCTATTGAATTGATTATCAATTAATTTGGATAAATAGAAACATGAAATTTTTTACGCATAAAATTTTATGCCCTAAAGCTACTATTTCTTTTATCCACAAGGAGTTATCAAATTTGATACAAATCATTTTAAAACAACTTCATTATAAATTATATTCACCAACACCCACAACAATGACAATAAAAACACTCAACACCGGTTATTTCAAACTAGATGGTGGCGCGATGTTCGGCATTGTACCGAAGCAACTCTGGGAACGCAAATGCCCACCCGATGAACTGAATCGCTGCACTTGGTCAATGCGTTGCTTGTTGATTCAGCAAGGAGATCGAAAGATTTTGGTGGATACTGGAATTGGGAATAAGCAGGACGAGAAATTTAGGAAGCATTTTGATCCACATGGAGAAGATAGTCTGATTGGTTCATTGCGAGCAGAAGGTGTGGAAGCAGAAGAAATTACGGACGTGCTACTAACGCATTTGCATTTCGATCATGTGGGTGGCGCAATTAAGTACAACGAAAAGCAAGAATTAGTCACCACTTTCCCGAATGCGACTTATTGGTCGAATGAAGTACATTTCAACTGGGCGATGACCCCCAATGCTAGAGAAAAAGCCTCTTTCCTGAAGGAAAATATTGTTCCCATCAAAGAATCAGGACAATTGCAATTCATTGATGTTCAGCGAGATGAAGTCAAATGGATGGATAATATTTACTTGAACTATGTGTATGGACATACTGAAGCGATGACGACTGTGAAAATGAAAGTAGGCGATAAGACTTTCGTCTATTGCGCTGATCTTCTACCTTCTTCTGCTCACATTCCGATGCCTTATGTAATGGCTTATGATTTGCGTCCATTGAGCACACTAGCAGAAAAAGAACGCTTGCTTTCGGAAGCACTAGACAACAATTACTATTTGCTATTCGAGCACGATCATCATGTTGAAGGCTGTACTATTAAGAAGAATGATCGAGGACGAATCGTAATGGATGAAATGATACAGCTGCGTAATTTGATTTGAACAACTATCGAACAACTTCAAACAGCGAAGCCTTCAAACCATATTAAATTAACTCTTTCACTTAACTCCTCGGCGGACGATATTTACTTGCATTCAAAATAGCTTGAGCATCCGTTACTATAACCATCTCCTCTATACTCATTTCAGGATGTTGCGCCATATAAGATTTAATGATTTGCCAACCGATCCAATTACCCGCTTTTCCAGGCGATTCGCGTGGCATCCAAGTCGCTCCCATTGGGCTGGGAACAATCAATTTATCGAATTCTGAACGACGCGTAGAATAGAGCAAATCGCGTTTAGCCAACTGTGTCCAAAGCTCACGTTCGTTGCTTGCATCTTTCATCCATTCTAGTTGTTCGGGCGTCCATTCCATCAATACATCTTCCTCATAATCAGGGAGTAATAGCGATTTTATGTAAAGCATTTTTCCATTAGCGACAATATGGTCTAAGAGGCGATCACCGTGTACTTCCCCTGAACTATTGGACGCTAAGGTTTCTATGGCTTTGGCAATTAAATGATCTTTAGTCATATATTTTTGTAGGTAAGCAGGAAAGATATTATAGTCATAATGAAAGTCTTCACCCAAAAAGAAATCCCAGCCGATAGCGAGTAAACTATCGCCATAAGTGAATGCACCAACACCATATTCAGAAACATAGGAAACAACTTCTGGAACAGGTTTGCCAGGAAAGTAGTACTGATGATACGCAAAGGCTTGACCCAGTTCTTTTTCTACCCATTCCACGTTATCATAAACGATCTGCGTCGTATCGTACAAATTACGCACACCTTCATGTTGGATAAATTGTTGAACAATAGGCGTCGCAATACTATCCGAATTGCTGCCTGTCAAGATAGTCTTAAAAACTTCATAAAATTCAGGATACTTTGCTACTAATTCGGTGAGTTGCGCATCAAAAGGTAGGTCAGAATTATTAGCATCCAAAGCAAACAATTCTTGCTCAAATCGCTTAATCTTAACATCTACTTGTCTATCTGAAACCTCAGAAGTACTTTTGTCCGATGTACAATGAATTAAGGAAACGCCTAAAAGGAATAGAAAAATTAGATCAAAACGCAAAAGGCGTTTTTTAGAATAAAGTAGTTTTGACATAAGTGTTGTTGTTACTGCTTTTTTACGGCAAATAAAAACTTAAAAACGATGAAAAAAATTGTTATTTCTACTACTTTTTTGATGGGCTTTATTTGGTTGACTGCCCAAAACTCTTACAATGTGCGTTTTGGTTTGCAATTGAGTCCTGCTTTCACCTGGATGCAATCCGATAATTCGCAAATCAATAGAAATGGTGCGAATGTTGGACTCAAATTAGCCATGATGGGCGAGTACTATTTTGCAGAAAATTATGCGTTTACTTCCGGTCTAGGTTTTGCTTTCAATCATGGTGGAACGTTGCGCCACGATCCAGAAGGAAGCTATTGGCAAACTGGACAGAGTTTGAGAAGTGCAGATCTGAAATACAGCGTACAATTCATTGAAATTCCCTTAGGTTTGAAAATGCGCACAAGAGAATTTGGCTACATCAGTTATTTCGGCGAACCTTATCTTACTTTTGGTTTCCGCAGCCAATCCAGAGGTGACATCAAGGATACAGACATTAATGATATAGACATCAAAGAGTTCGTCAATCCAATCGCGCTTTCTTGGGGCTTGGGTGTCGGTATTGAATATAGTGTAAGTGAAAGTACCGCTTTAGTTGGAGGACTCTACTTCCAAAATATGTTTACGGACATGACGAAAGACGTAGAGATGGGTGATGATTCCAATAGTAATTTGGATGGTTTGGTGTTGCGGATTGGGGTGTTGTTTTAAAGAAGAATCTTTTACCTTCGCGTTCATTTTACGTTTCAGTTGGTCTTCGAATCAACAATTAAACAGTTTCAACAAATCAACAAAAAAATATGATTGCAGAATTGCATACCGAAAAAGGATTGATGAAAATCCGTTTCTACGAAGAAGACGCGCCAAATACCGTGAAAAACTTCACCGATTTGGCAAAAAAAGGCTTTTATGATGGTCTGACTTTCCACCGCGTGATTCCCAACTTCGTAGTTCAAGCAGGTTGTCCAAATGGAATTGGCAATGGCGGGCCAGGCTATACGATTGATTGTGAGTTGGATGGTGATAATCAGTATCACGATCGAGGCGTATTGTCTATGGCACACGCGGGAAGAAATACGGGGGGGTCTCAGTTTTTCATTTGTCATGATCGAACCAATGTTGCGCATTTAGACCGAAATCACACTTGTTTTGGAATTGTTTATGAAGGTGTAGATGTAGTTGATGATATTCGTCAAGGCGATAGAATTGAGAAAATTGTGGTGGTAGAGGACGTAGACGCGTAATTTTTTGCGGATTTTTCGTTTGAATAGCTAGAAGATTGAATAAAGTACGCTATTTTGATGCTCGAAATCATCTTCTAGTTATTCTCATACTAAAATCACCCGTTTTATGTTGCTACGAAAAATCACTTGGGTAGCTAAATTGCTGTGTATATGCTTTTTTGCTAATGCCCAACAAGAGACCTTAAAACTGAGCCTCACCGAAATCATCACACTTGCTCAAAGTGACGCACCAGACGTCTTAATTGCCGAAACCATTCTTTCTAATCGCTATTGGCAGTATCAAAGTTTTTTAGCAGATTTTAAGCCACAAATTCAACTAGGAACAAATAGCTCCCTAAGTCGAGCAATTGAACCTATTATTTTACCTAATGGTAGCCTAGCCTTTGTTGATCGTTCTTTGATGCAGAACAATCTTGATGTTCGGTTGCAGCAGCAAATTGGAGCCACAGGAGGTACCATTTTTGCGACAACAGGATTATCACGCATTGATATTTTTAATACAGGCGGTTCTGATATTTCCTATCTTTCTACACCTATTTCTATTGGATTCAATCAGCCTATTTTCCAAGTGAACCTAGTCAAATGGGATAAAAAGATTCGTCCATTGGACTATGAAATTGCAGAGCGCGAGTATTCCGAGGATATGGAGCAAGTTGCTTTTGAGACAGCAGGACTTTTTTTTCGGGTACTAACTGCTCAATTAGCTTTGGAGGCAGCAACAAAAAATAAATCAGATGCGGATACTTTATATAGTATTTCAAAAGGAAGATTTGGAGTAGGGAGAATTGCAGAAACGGATTTATTGCGAGTAGAGTTGAATGTTAGAAGTTCTGAACAAGCCTTGGCAGCAGCCACTTTGGGCTTACAATCAGCCACAGAAGAGCTCCGAGATTTTTTGGGAATAAAGCAGGCTGTGAAATTTGAATTGGACGCACCATATGAAATACCAAAGGTGAATATAGACCCAGAAAAGGCGCTAGAATATGCTAGACAAAACAGAAGCACGGTTATTAACTTTGAGAGAAGATTGCTGGAAGCAGAACGGAATGTAGCAGTGGAAAAAGGGAATGCAGGATTGAATGCGAATATCAATGCCTCTTTTGGTTTATCTCAAACAAGCGATAATCTTACGGATGCTTATCGCAATCCACTAGATCAAGAAAGAGTAGCGGTAACATTACAAGTGCCAATTGCAGATTGGGGAAAGACCAAAGCCCGTTTGGAGACGGCTAAGTCCAATCAAGAGTTAACTCGTCGACAAGTGTCGCAAGAGAAAATTAGTTTTGAAAGAGAAATTCTATTGAAAGTACAGCAACTTGACTTGGTAAGAAATCAGGTTGGGTTAGCCAACCGAACTTATGAGGTAGCGAAAAAGACTAATAATATCACTCGACAACGTTATCTAGTAGGTAAAATTGGTGTAACTGAACTGAATATCGCTTTGGGACAAGAAGAAACTTCAAGGCAAGCCTACGTTCGTGCTTTGCAAAGTTTTTGGACGGCGTATTACGAACTTCGCCGCCTCACGCTCTACGATTTCATCAATGACCGTCCTTTAATTCAGGAAAAAACGATAAATAATTAAAAAAACACAAACTAAAAATAACCTAAACACGTTATTTCCGTATAACACAGAAACAGTAAGTCAAAAGTTAGACTACCAAACCAACCAAAAGATTACTATGTTCATGGGATTATAATTTGTTAATAGTAGGTCGTGCTGCACAATCGTGGTACGACTTTTTTTATTCAAGGCTACACTTCATCAAATATTTTTCAAATAGGAAACTGTCGTCCACCGTCGGCCGTCTCCCGTCCACCGTAAAAAAATGGCAGATTTCATCCTCGACCTTCGTAAAATCGTAGGTCAACGCCGCCTCATCCATCCCGCAGCAAGAGTTTTAGTAGAAAATGAACAAGGCGAATTTCTCTTCATCCGAAGAACCGACAATGGCAATTGGGGCTTACCTGCTGGTGGTTTAGAGGAAAATGAAAATATCTTGGAATGCGCTAAAAGAGAAGTATTGGAAGAAACAGGCATTGAGTTATTAGACTTAGAAGTTATCGGTATTGGAACTCAACCTGAGCAAGAAACCGTTATCTATTCCAACGGCGACAACACGCAATATTTTACCGTCGAATTTTATTCCAACAACTGGAAAGGCACGCCAAAAGCGGATTTCAAAGAAAGTAGTGAAGTCGTTTTTAAAAGTGAAGTACATAAGGTAAATCTGCCGTCGCATGAGCAGGTGACCTTTGCGAGTTTGAGGTATTTTAGACAAAGTGGTAATATTTATGTGAGGTAAAAGCCTTACAAATCAAACCCAATATCCTTCCGATAATACTTTCCATCAAATTTAATGCATTCCGCGTTTTTATTGGATTGTTGAATAGCTTCATCCATAGTTTGTCCATAAGACGTCAGGGCAATGACGCGACCACCATTGGTTTTGATTTTTTGCCACTCTCGCTTGGTGCCGGCGTGAAAAACTAAGCTGTCTTTCACTCTTTCCAAGCCCGTAATTTCTTTGAGTTTCTGATATTTTTCAGGATAGCCGCCCGAAACTAAGATGACCGTTGCTGCAAATCGACGATCTTCTGAAATGCGGATATTGCGTAAATTACCTGTTGCAATCGCTTCTAACAAATCAACAAAATCGTTGTCCATGCGAGCGAGGACGCTTTGCGTTTCTGGATCGCCCATTCGGCAATTGTATTCAATGACGTAAGGTTCGCCTTTCACTTCAATTAAGCCAAAAAAGATGAAGCCTTTATAATCTAAACCTCTACTTTGAATACCTCGAATGGTAGGTTGAATGATTTTGCTTTCTACCTTTTTCATCAATTCAGGCGTCAAAAATGGAACGGGAGAAACCGAACCCATACCACCAGTATTTAAACCAGTGTTCCCTTCGCCAATTCTTTTGTAATCCTTCGCAGCGGGCAATATTTTATAGCTTTTACCATCGGTTGCCACAAAAACAGAGAATTCAATGCCATCTAAGTATTCCTCGATAACAACAGTATTGCTCGCCTGACCAAATTTGCCACCCAACATATCAGACAATTCTTGCTGTGCCTCCTCGATATCGTTAATAATCATCACGCCTTTTCCTGCTGCCAAACCGTCTGCTTTCAAAACAATCGGTGTTTTTTGCTGCGCGATGTATTCAACACCTTCTGCTTTGGTCGCATTAGTGAAAGAGCGATAAGCGGCTGTCGGAATTCCAAATTCTTGCATGAAATGCTTCGCAAAATCCTTGCTACCTTCTAGTTGTGCCGCATCTTTGGAAGGACCAACGAGGTGAATGTTTTTCAGATAGTCATCTTGTTGAAAAAAATCACAAATACCTGCTACTAAAGGTGCTTCTGGACCGACTACCACTAGATTAATTTCTTTATCAATCACCGCTTGCTTCACCTCTCCAAAATCCATTGGATCAACTTTTAGGTTGATGCCTTCTTGCATCGTACCTGCATTACCAGGTGCGATGTACAATTGATCGCAATACCCACTTTGCTTAATTTTCCAAGCAAAAGCATGTTCTCTTCCTCCATTTCCGAGTAGCAGTATATTCATTGTGTTGAGTTTTTAAGAAAGCATAGTAAAGTGTGCATAAAATAATTATTAATGCTTACCAAGAGCGACTTATTTTGGATTTAGATGGAAGTCGAGTCCATCCAAATCCATCAAGTGGATTCGATACCCACTTGATTTGAAATGAACGAAAACTTGATCTTTACTTCAATTTTCTTTGTATTAGTGTGGTCTAGTATAATTTTTTAGACACCTTACTAAATCGGTGACAAATATAAAAGACCTTTGGAATTGTTGAGTCCTTATTTTTGTTACAAAAGTCAGCCTAATGAGTAAGAGCGATTAATTAAAGTTGAAAAGCAAATAGTTACTCCAAAATCTTGCTCAATTTAAAAGAAAAGTATAATTTTGCGTCCTTATGAAAAAAAGCGATTCAGGAAGCTCAAATTTAATGAAATTTGTCCTTCCAATTGGAAGCCTAAAAGAAGGAAATCATCATTATCAATTCGAAATTGATGATTCGTTTTTTGCCGATTTTGAAGACTCTATCATTGAGCAAGCAAAATTGGATGTTGAATTAGAATTACAGAAGCGTGCTTCTTTGTTGGAATTACATTTCGACCTGAAAGGATACATACAAACGCAGTGTGATCGGTGTCTGGAAAATATGGATTTAGGTATCGAAGACCACCAGCGAATGTTAGTAAAATATTCTGAATCCTTAGAAGATGATTTGGAAGTATCTTATATTCCTTTTGGCAGTCAAGAATTAAATGTGAGCACTTTTATATACGAGTTTGCACATTTGAATATTCCAATAACGAAGACGCACGAAGATATAGGTGAAGATTGTCCTGTTGACTTGGAATCTTTCTTAGAAGACGAAGAAGAGCAACAAACATCTTCCGTTTGGGACACCTTAAAAGACTTAAAAACAGATTAAAGAAATACTTAAATAGCTAATCATGGCACATCCTAAGAGTAAAATATCAAAGCAGAGAAAGCGCAAGCGTAGAACACATTATAAAGCAAGCCATGCACAAATTGCAACTTGTTCCACTACTGGTGAGACTCACAGATATCACCGTGCTTACTACGATGCAGAAGGAAATATGTATTACCGAGGTAAGCTCTTCATTGAAGCAGTAGAAGACGAAGATTAGTCTATAACGCGTGCTAAATTCGTTAGCGAAAAATAAACAGCTCCCATATCGTTTTGTCGTATGAGGAGCTTTCTTTCGTTATAGGATTACGGTTTACAATCGGTTTATTTTTGTGCAAGTCTTCAAATCAACGAATAAACAGTTCAACAAATCAACAAAAAAATGAGTAAGCAAATCATCAACACTTCCAACGCGCCAGCACCCGTTGGTCCATACAATCAATCCATTCTGCATGACGGAACACTTTATATCTCTGGTCAAATTGCACTAGACCCAAGCACGGGCGAATTGGTGATGACGGACATCGAAGCAGAAACGCATCAAGTAATGAAAAATATCAAAGCGGTGCTGACCGAAGCAGGCTTGACTTTTGAGGATGTCATCAAGTGCAGCGTCTTTGTTTCAGACATGGGGAACTATGCTCGCATCAATGCTGTTTATGCGGAATACTTTGATGAAAATACGGCACCTGTTAGAGAATTGGTCGAAGTTGCTAATTTGCCGAAGTATGTAAATATTGAAATTTCGGTGATTGCAGCGGCTAAGTAGGAGACCGCTGCGCTACGAGAGGCGAGACCGTTTTACGATCAGACCGCTATGCTATCAAACAACAGAATCGAACTACTTCAAACAATTATTGAACCATTTTGAACGGCGCAGCCATCAAACAATTTCAAACCAAACTAAAAATGTCAGAAAGAAAAAAAGTCCTGTCTTGCATTCAACCCACTGGTCAAATGCACTTTGGTAATTACTTCGGCGCAGTAAAAAATTGGGTGAATTTGCAAGCGCAATACGATTGCTTCTATGGGGTGGTGGATTATCATGCCATGACGATGCCTTACGACCCGAAGAAGTTGCGCAACAATACTTGGGACTTGATTTTCAATCTGTTAGCAGTTGGAATTAGGCCAGAATCGCTCTTTGTACAATCGCTGATTCCTGAGCATTCCGAGCTGTGTTGGATATTCAACAACTTCACGTCCTACGGGCAGTTGACGCGTATGACGCAATTCAAAGATAAAAGCCAGCAAAGCAGTAATACCGCAGATAATTTTATCTCCGCGGGACTGTTAGATTATCCCGTTTTGCAAGCCGCAGATATTCTGATTTATCGAGCAGATTATGTGCCTGTTGGGAAAGATCAAGAGCAGCATTTGGAATTGTCGAGAAATATCGCGCAGCGATTTAATGCACAAGTAGGGAAGGAATATTTTGTGTTGCCAGAAGCACTATTTACGGCTACCCCTAAGATTCGTTCTACCGCTGATCCAAGTCGAAAAATGAGTAAAAGTGCAGGCGTAAAGCACTACATCAATGTATTTGAAGAAGAGAAAAGATTGCGGAAGCAAATCGGCTCGGCGGTGACGGACACAGGAGAAGCGAGTGATAGCATGAGTGCTGGTGTTGCGAATCTTTTTGAGTTGTTAAGTGCCGCAGAAAATCATGAAGCGCACGATGCTTTGATGGAAGATTATAAGTCGGGTAGTTTGATGTATAAAAACTTGAAGCAAGCCGTAGCGGATACTTTAGTTGCTGTTAGTCAGGAATTTATCGCAAAGAGAGCGGAGCTGACTGCAAATAAAAAAGAAGTCAAAAATCAAATCAAGGCATCTTCTTACGAAATTCGTAAACGTGCACAGCAGACCATTAAGGAAGTGAAAGATTTGGCGGGATTGTTGAATGTTAGGTTTTGAATGCAACGAGCGTATCGCATCGTGGTTACAAACCACGACGATCAGTGAGTTTCGCGGAGGTGTTTTTGGATACCTTAAATTTATTGGTCTTGCTTGTACTCGTTAGGAAACGAGTGAATAATGCTGTTAAGTTAGGAAACCTAACAGATCGAAGATTTTCAAATCTCCGATCTAATCTGTAAACAATCTTCATCCATTTCCAGTTACCCCTAAAAAACTACCATTATGTTCGGATTATTTAAGAAGAAATCGCAACGAGAGAAGTTATTAGAGAAGTACAACAAACTGACCGAAGAAGCCTACAGACTTTCGCATACGGATCGAAAAGCAAGCGATCTGAAAACTGCGGAGGCACAGGAAGTCTTGAAAGAGTTGGAGGCTTTGGATGCTTGATATCAAAAAGAAGGAGACTTTCTAAGTTTTGGAAACTTGGAAAGTCTTTTTTCTAACAAACCTACTTAGCTGTTTACCACGCAACATTTAGTTTCATGTACAAATCATTTAGCAAGGCAAGTAAAAACTATGCGAACTATATGAAAATACTCTGTGAACTATGTGGTAAATAATCACACCTATCCATGAAAATCGCGCTTGCACAAATCCGTCC
>JBCDFY010000076.1:0-28319 GCA_039176995.1 Bacteroidota bacterium | reverse complement strand
GCACTTAGCATTTGGTTTTGCAAAGGCAAAACTGCGCTTCGTTCCCATCCACAGCTAAAATGACAATATCCGAAATCCGAAATGGAAATGCTGTTCTCACCTACCAAAATGTAGGCATCCACAGCAATAAACCTGAGTTTAAAAAAAAAAATGAGAAAGCTGTTCTCACCTACCAAAATGTAGGCATCCACAGCTGAACTGCATGCTGGAGATGATTTCATGTTTGACAGCTGTTCTCACCTACCAAAATGTAGGCATCCACAGCCTATTAGAGAAAGATTTAATAAACGCAGGTTCAAAGCTGTTCTCACCTACCAAAATGTAGGCATCCACAGCTGATTCAAACTGCGATTATGAAGTTCCTGAAGAGCTGTTCTCACCTACCAAAATGTAGGCATCCACAGCATCTTGATGATGAACGGATTAAAGGCGTACTTAGCTGTTCTCACCTACCAAAATGTAGGCATCCACAGCACTAGTCGAATGTGAGCTAAATTTTTCGGGTATTGATTATTGAATAAGTACATAAGGCGTAAGTATAAGATTATCAATACAATAGAAAAATTTCAAGAGCAAAGATACAAGGATTTTTTAATTTATGGTACTGTATTTTCAACGGCAAAATTTGTTATGAAAAAGTTAAATTTTGTTAAAATTATTTTAAACGCAACTTTTTGGCTTGCCATAGAATTATTTAAATGAATGCTGCTCTAAACGATCAAATTTTTAATGAGAACACTATTACTTAATTAAATCTCACTAAAATGCCCATTTTATTAATAAAATTAAAGACGTTATTGTGGATTTACATCTTACATCTTATGGCGCCAAGATCAGGGTAAGGCAAGGACTGTTTGCAGTAAAATACTTCGATGAAGAAATGATTCTGCATCGAAAAGAGTACGCTCCGAGTGAGCTAGACTGTATTTGGTTGTACCCGCCCACTTCGCTTTCTGTAGAAGTCATCAAATTAGCCGCCCAGCACGAAATAGAAATCATTTTCGTGGGAGAACGCGATATGCCTATGGGGCGATATAGTTCTTATGTGCCTAGAGGCTCTTCCAAAGTTGCCAAAGCCCAATTTATAGTTAGTGTTTCTCCCAAACTGTCCTTTCCTGTTGTTAAAGACCTGCTTCTTCGCAAAATAAATAGCCAAGCTGATTTTCTGCGCAAGGTTGCCAAGCGCAGCAAGAAGGAGAATGGTGAATTGTTGTTCTATTTGGACGCCATAGAAGATAGCTTCCAGAAGATGCAAGCCATGGAGGGCATCTTGGATGATGCTATGAAGCAAAGTCTGCGTGGAATAGAAGGTACGAGCAGTCGCAATTTCTATGCGGCGATTAATACAACGCTTCTGCCACGCTATCGCTTCAATGGGCGCAGTCGGCGACCTGTCAAAGATGCTTTCAATGCTTTTCTGAATTACGCATTTGCTTTGTTATATACCGAAGTGGAACGTGCGCTAGTACGAGCAGGCATTCAGCCGATCATTGGCTTGATGCACCGCGAAGGTTATCAACTCAAAAGTATGGTTTATGATTTCATTGAGCCTTTCCGAGCAGACACGGTTTGGGTGGTTTATCAATTGTTCGTACGCGAACGCATCTCTTTGCAAGAACACGTCAGCGATCTGGGAGCGAGAGTAGATGTGGCTCGGGAAGGTAAGCGACTGCTGATTCCTACTTGGAACAAATATTATAAAGAACGACGCACTAAAGCCTTTGGGATGAATTTGATTCGCAATGAAATCATCAAACGCGAAGCAGAATTATTGGCAACAAGATTATTAAAAATTTCAAAATTAGCGAGCTATGAAAGTCTGGATTATGTATGATATCAGTAATACAAAATTGCGCAACAAGATCGCAAAGTATTGCAAGCAAATAGGATTGAAACGAATGCAGAAGTCGGTCTTTTTCGGCGAGACGCGCCTGAGTTTGCTTCGTCGCTTTCAAAAAGACAGCGAAACGATGCTGCAAACTGATTCTGATTCTATTATCATTCTACCTACCACGCAAAAAGGAATGAAGAGAATATTGTCTATTGGGAAGTTGAATGTAGATAAATTGATTTATCGCCAACTTACTCAGTTTCTTTAGCTTATAGGACTGCTCAATACAAACCATTCCAAACCACTATACAACTATCTTCAAACAACACCGAACTACCTCAAATAGCGTAGCCTTCAAACCTTTATTAACAAACAAGCAAAAACAAGAAAAATGTATTATCATTTAGAAGAATTTACGCCGCCCAAAGAAAAAGTCACCTCTTGGCAACTTAAGCGTCGCGCAGAGAAATTTATAGATGCGGGCACTTTACCTGAACTAGCGAAACTACTAGGAAAGAATAGTTCGCAGCTTAGACATCTAGTGGAGCATCGGCACTACGGACAATATTACGTGCCTAAACCCAAAGGGGGAAAACGCTTGATTGAAACGCCTAGTAGAGAATTGAAAAGAACGCTGAAAAGGCTGAACAATTACCTACAAGCCGTTTATTATCATCTCAAGCCCGAATGTGCTTACGGATGTATTCTTGCCACCGCAGATGAACACAAACGAAAAAATATCTACACCAATGCTTTGCAACACATTAAAGGTAAATGGCTATTGAGTATTGACTTGGAGGATTTCTTTCATAATATTTCTTACATCCAAATTCGGCAAATTTTTCGCCACGAGCCCTTTCATTTTAATGATACTACGGTGAAGTTATTAGGTGATCTGACAACTTATGAGAATCGTTTGCCGATTGGTTCGCCCACTTCCCCAGTGCTTGCCAACCTGCTTTGTTTGCCTTTGGATAGGCGTTTGACGAAGTTGGTTGAGAAATATAACCTTGTGTACACGCGCTATTTGGATGATTTTTCGTTCTCTTCGAAGCAGAAAATCAAGAAAAAGCAAACTAAGAGAATATTGCGTGAAATTTTAGAATCAGGTTTTTTCCCAAACCAAGAAAAGAGCTTTCTAAGCAAAATCACAGAGGAAACACACATCACAGGTTTATCTTTGCATACGGGTAAACCCGATGTGAGTAAAGATTTTCTGAAGCACCTGCGTAGCGATATTGTTGCTTTTCATAAATTGACTTCTAAAGAGATGAAAATGCGCAATATTTTCCCCGCAGAAATTCTCAAATCTTTCCGCAACTCCATTCTCGGTAAACTCAATTTTATGAAGTTCATTCGTGGCGACGGAGATGCGGAATATATTGGCTTAAAGAAGGAGTTGAAACTTGCACTTTAACTTTATTCACTCATTCCGCAAACTCTTCACAGGATTCATCAAGGCAGTTTTTATACTTTGTAGCCCGACTGTCAACATTGCAATGACAAGCACCAAAAAACCTGAAAGTGCAAAAACCCACCACTGAATGTCCGTTCGGTAATTAAAGTCTTGCAGCCATTGGTGCATAAAATACCACGCAATTGCGGAGGCAATAATCAAAGAAATCAAGACTAGCTTGACGAAATCCATCGAAAATAATCTTACGATGCTTAATGCAGATGCTCCTAGCACTTTTCGGATACCTACTTCTTTAGAACGTTGTTGGGTCGTGTAAGTAATGAGACCAAACAAGCCAAGGCAGGCAATGAAAACCGCAAAGCCCGTGAAGATGCCCAACATTTTACCGAGTTGTACTTCTTTTCGGTAATAATTACCAAATACTTCATCCAAGAAATAGTATTCAAAGGGTTGATCTGGAGAGAATTTTTCGTGAATCGTTTCAAGTTGTTGAAGTTGTGCAGATAAATTTTGATCATTGATAAATTTGACGTAGAAAGCGCCTCCAAAATACTCAAAGAAACTAGGTTCTTCCACAATTTGAATGGCTAGTGGTGGTATTTCTGCTTCTAATGACTGATAGTGAAAATCTTCTATGATACCGATGACTTCTTTGGAGAGTTTTCCTCCTAGCGTGATTCCTTCGCCCACGATTTCTTCTTTACCAAATTCTCTTTTTGCTTTTTCATTCAAAATAATCGTATTATCTGCGCCTATTCGATTAAAATCACTTGGTTCTTCTGCCCATTTAAGTTTAAATAAATCCAAAAGTGCCGTATTGACATTCATAGTTTGGAGTCCGATTTCTTTCTCATTGAAAGGAGAAGTGACGAAAAAGATATTCACTCCTCGCTTGAATATACTCATAGACGAGGTCGCCATTTTTTCTATTCCCACTTGGTTCTCTAGTTCATTCTGGTAGGCTTGAAAAGTGCCTTTCAGACCTTTTTCAAAAGGAATACATACAATTTGTTCCTTAGATATATTCTGGTGCACTGAATTGATAGTGTTGTAACTGTTGATAGACAATAACACTACAAATCATCAATGCGGTAGCCGCTGTAAACTGAAAACGGTGAATCCTTGTCGCAAACGATTTCCACTTTTCCCTGATTTAATTTTACCTTTTAAAACATTGACTGGACGATAGGCAGACATCAAGAAAGCAGGCAGACTTCCTGAAAACAATATGGCAACCAAAAGCAATCCACCATAAAGCAAGAGAATCAAAGGATGATAGATGAATTGACGGTCTATTTTTAAATCTAGTAGATTGTAAAAAAAGGGTTGAAAAAACCAAATCAAACCGAAACCAATCAGAAAAGATAGAGCAATGAGTAATATGGAATCTGTATAAAATTGAACGATCAATTTCCTACGTGTTGCACCAATTACTTTACGAATGGCTACTTCTTTGGAGCGTTGCACCGCACGAGCAGTGGAAAGGCTAATGTAGTTGATTAAAGCCAAACCTAAAATGAGTAATGCAATGCCCAAAAACAAATAGATACGCTTAGCAGCTTGCTTACCTAAATGCAAATCTGGCAAGGCATCTGTAAAATATTTAACGTTCATTGTGAAACTCTCATCTTCTGCTTGGAGTGCGGTGACTTTATCTATCACCTCGGAAATATTTGCTTGAGGTGATAGCAACAAATAGGTTTCAAATTGCCCTAAGCCCATCTTTTGATAATCTAGGCTAAGCGATACCTTTTCTGGATTTTCTGCTTCTAGTCGTTGAATAGCATTTAAACTATTTAAAGAAGCAATGAAGTCAAATTTTATAGTAGAATTGGAAGGCGGTTCTTCTATAATTCCAGTTACTTTAAATGGCAGTTCATCTTCGTAAATCAAAGTTCTTCCGATTGGATTTTGCGTTCCAAA
This sequence comes from Bacteroidota bacterium, assembly GCA_039176995.1. GTDB lineage: Bacteria > Bacteroidota > Bacteroidia > Chitinophagales > Saprospiraceae > JAAUTG01. Next base: position 23,148 of record JBCDFY010000076.1, on the reverse strand, counting down.
GTATTTCTCGGCAATGGGTCTAGTTAATACCAAGGTTTGTGGTTCACTAAGGGCAGTAGCAGCATTGCCTTCCAATAATTTGAAGGAAAAGACCTCTAAAATATTAGGGTCGGCAAGCAGTAAGTTTTTTTCAGAAAAAATGTGTTCGTCATCACTTTTAAAAATGATTTGCTTTTGTGCACAAACTCGCACGGCATCTTCTACTTCGGGTAAGCGTTCACTCACGATTGGCGCAAAACCAGCTGACAGCACCGTCGTATTAATCTCTTGTTCTCCAAAGAATGCCTTCAGCTTCATTTTATGAATTCGATCGTTATTGGCATGAAAACGATCAAAACTTAGCTCATGTACCACAAATAAGAGAATCAGCATACTTATACTCAGACCAATGGCTAAGCCTAAGATATTGATAGAACTATATAGCTTGTTATTTCTAAGATTGCGATAAGCGATTTTTAGATAGTTACTGAACATGATTTTGCTTGATGTTTTGAACTAAATAATACATGGTTGATGTTTTAAGGGAAATGGTTTATCTTTATCAAAAAATTCTAAGGTTATGACTGCACACGCGGTATCACAATATGAAATAGAACGAAATAAGCCTATACCCAACTTAGTACATGGATTGATTCAGTCTAATTTGAATCTTGCATTTCGATTGAAATACCGCGACCAATATATGTTTCCCAATGAACTAAGTTTAGCCACTATTCCAGGTAGCACACCAGACATTTGCATTTATCCTAAGCGAATCGTTTCCAGCAGAAATGTGAGTGCCAAAGAATCCGAAACGCCCATTACTACCATCGAAATCCAATCTCCTTCTCAATCCATTGATGAATTAATTAGTAAAGCATGGAATTTATATTTTCCGATGGGTGTTAAATCTGCTTGGATCGTTATCCCTGCTCTAAAAGCAGTCCAAATTCTGCTACCTGATGAACAAAAAATATTATTCACTACAGGAATAGTTGAGGACCCAGCCACTAATATTGAGATTGAATTAAATATGATCTTCGAAGGTATCATTTAATTCTACTCATTCCGCAAACGCTCCACCCAGACGGGTCTTCGTCACTCACTTCGGAGGGACTCCACAGGATTCGTTTTCGCTGCTAAATAAGTCTGTGACACCACCGTCAAAATGCCAAGCAGCAATAGAATTCCAATGCCCATCAAAATCATACTTGGACTTACGCTTACTCGTATCACAAAATTTTGCAACCACAAATTCGCTCCGAAAATCGTCAGCGGCACGGCGATGACAATGGCGATGCCTAATAGCCAAACGAACCCTTTCGACAGTTGCCAAATCATATTTTTTTCACTCGCACCCAACACTTTGCGAATCCCAATTTCTTTGATTCTTCCTTCGACAGTGTAAATAACCATTCCCAATAAGCCCATACAGGCAATCAAAATGGTCAAGAAACCTACAAAGCCAATAATTTTTGAACCCATTTGGAAGAATTTTGATAGATGATAGATGCGATCGGTGACCAAAAAAGCAGACATACTTTCGTTGGGAGAGAGTTCATTCCAAACCGCTCGAATGGCTGCAATGGTTTTGTTTTCCTCTGCTCCTGACATAGCAATAGTAGCACTCCAAGTACGATCGCCACGACTGCGTAAAGCAAATGGCTGTATTTCGTCAAACCAAATATTATTGCTGTAGTGAAAATCGCGCATCACACCTGCGATAGAAAGAGCAAGGGTATCAAAGAGAACTAATTCTTCTCCTAGGGCTTGTTCTGGTGTTTCGTAACCCATTCTTTGAATGGCTTTTTCGTTGAGTAGGACGAATTGTTCGCCTTTGGAGTTGGTTGTTTTGGGAAAGGCTTCGCCCGCAAGTAGCTCAACGCCCATATTTTCGATATAATCTGGACTGACGATAGAGTTTTTGAGTTTCATGGAGTCTTGACCATTTTTAAAAACGGCATCGATGGTTTGAATTCCACCAGAGGATAATGGGTTGCTAATCGCGGAAACACTTTCCACATTAGGTAACTGACGAACGCGCTGCGCAAAAACTTCGTAATCGATCTCACCTTGCATACTCACATTTAGGATATGATCAGTTTTGACGCCAAGATCGGTTTGGAGGACGTATTTTTGTTGCTGCAACACTATGATAACCGCCAATATGAAAATAAGAGACAGCGTAAATTGACTGGTAATGAGTGCTTTACGAATGCCAATTCTGGAAATCACTTTGACATTGGCAAGTTGCTGGATGGCTTGCAAAGGAGAAAAACTAGAAATATTGAAGGCAGGGAAAACGCCTGCGAACAAACCAATGAGCAAGCTAAATCCAAAGAACATCAGATAGAGTTGTGGCGTCGTTTTTAGATAAAAAATTTCTTCCACAAAAGGATGTAAACTATAAAAAGCTGGAATCAAGAATTGCAGCAAGCCGATTGCCACAATTAATGCAACCGTAGCAATTAAAACGGCTTCTCCCAAGAACTGGAAAATGATGTCTTTTTTTCTCGCTCCAATCACTTTTCGTACGCCAATTTCTTTCGCTCTTTTTAGCGAGCGCGCCACGGAAAGATTCATGTAGTTGAAGCAAGCGGTAAACATAATGAGGATGCCCAAAGCTATTAAGAAATACATTACCACAGCAGGTGTACCAACTCCAATTTCGTTACTCAAATCATTGCTTGGCATGATATTGCCTAAGGTTTGCGACTCAAAATAATAGTTATCCCTTGGGTCTTTTTCACTGTAATTTACTGCTAAAGTAGCTAGCGCATCATCTAGTTGTTGCTGATCGTTTTTTTCGTCTAATAAAAGGTAGGTCAAACCTCTTGAAATATTATTAAAGCCAAAGATACCTTGATTGGCACGTTGTTCCTTCGTTAAAGAAAGAATGGTCGAGTAGGAAACTAGATAATCAAAATAGATATGCGAACGAATCGGTGGGTCAGGAAGTACGCCAGTGACCGTAAAATTGCCGAGTTCTAAGATTTCTAGTTCTTGCCCAACTGCATTTTGATTAGGAAAGAATTTTTGCGCCAATTCTTCTGTCAATACCATGGAAAAAGGCTTTTGCAATGCGGTATATTCATCTCCAGCCTTCCAACCAAAGTCAAACACTTCTAAAAAATCGCTATCTACTGCATAGTTTTCCCCCAAATCATCGAAGACATTTTCACCCACTTTAAAATCACCTTCTACTTGTACGACTCTCACTGCATGCTCAATGAAAGGATAATCTCGCTCTAGATTTTCTGTTACTGTGAGTGGTGATGTCGCCCAAGTAGCTTGCTTGATCTCGTGTCCTTTCTCCGCACCACCAGAAATAACTCTATAGATGCGATCTCCTTTTTCGTGGAAAGTATCATAACCATATTGGTCGGAAAGAATAAGAAACAACAACAAGCAAATAGACATACTCGCTGCCAACCCAAAGATGTTGAGCGCAGAAAAGAGTTTGTGTTTCCAAAGTTGACGAAGGGCGATTTTTAGATAATTCTTGAGCATGTTTATAGCGTTTGGGAATTATACTACTAAAATTATGCCAAGAGTGATAAGTAGTTGATAATGAATGATATGATGTAATATTGTAAGAGTAAAATGTTCATTCTTAAACAAGAAATTGTTCAAAAGTGGACATTGCTTTTTTTAGGTGAAATCTTGGAGATTTCAAAAATCTCCAAGATCTAAATTTCTCTTACCTCACCACCACCAATTTCTTCATCAAAACTCGCTCCCCAATTTGTAAACGCACCACATACAAACCTACCTGCTGATTCGATGCTGACCAATTGACTTGATGCAAACCTGCTTGCTGTGAACTGGCAGGTAGCAATACTTCAACGATTTTGCCTGTCAAATCTAGAATGGTGACTTGTACAGATGAATTCTTAGTGAGTTCATATTGAATCGTTGTCTGCTCAGAAAAGGGGTTAGGATAAATACCAATCTGATCTTCTTTTACAATGGTTTCTTCACGTTCCTCTGCTTGGTTTGCTGCATTATTGGTTGAGCAATTATCAATTCGTGCAACGAAAGTTGAACCATTTTCTGCATGGAAATTTTTATCTAAAGTGATGACTCGACCTGCAATGAAATTGACGGCTAGTCCATCAGCAATAGTGGCATTGGAATAGAGCGAATCGATTGCTTGGTAAGTTTCGTTCATACTTGGGTTGGTCGTTACCTCCAGTACTTGTGGAAGACTAGCGCAAGGATTACTCGCACTAGCATCGTAGTCAACGATTTGAAAATCATCGAAATAGAAACCATCCCCATTTTCGCTGCTATTATTATCCAATCTGAATCGGACTTGAAAATTGCTGCTGGATTGATAGCTGCTTAGATCAAAGTCCTCCAATCTCCAAGCGGAATTGGTTTCATAAGTCCGTAGCGTTTCCCAGATTCCGTTGGCATTTATTTCCAAAAATGCTCGATCTGCTCCGCCTCTTTCTAGCGACCATTTTGCAAAAAACTGAAGCCTTGGCGCAATCGTATTCGTCAAGTCGATACTTTGATTGAGCGTAAAGGACTTGTCATCATTAGAAGAGGAAGCTCCGTCATTAGAATCGCAGAAACAATTATTTCCACCATAGTTATCGCTATCACAAATTTCCCAATTGCCGCCTTGTCCACTGCTCGACCAGTTGCCTGTTCCATTTTCTGCATCATCTTCAAAGAGCATTTGTCGCGTACCAATGAAAATAGTAATTCGCTCTCTAGTCATTTCCACACCTTGTTGCTTGGCAACAATATCCAGATCAAAACTGTTTCCAGTAAATCCATTGCTCACCACAATAGCGAAAGGCGTATTCGCATTATCTGCAACTGCTTCCGCGTTGATTGTTCCGTAATTTTGAGCTGCACTGACCGAAATGCCTGCGGTGATGGGTTCTATTTCTACTGAAGTATTTGACGCCATTTGGTTCACGCCTTTGTTGACTAAGCCAACTGCTAGAGAAAAAGAACTGCCTGGAATTGCATCCGAAAGTTGCTCGGTGGACTTCACATCCACGTAAGCACCAGCAATGAGGGCTTGATAGAAAAATGGAAAGACTTGGTCTCCCACTAGATCAAAAATATCGCTTTGTGCAGGCCAGAAACCTGTGAAGCCAATCTCGGGTGTCCAAGAAAAAACACCTTCTGAATGTAGATAGGCATCCGTTGTACCACAGGCAGTATAGCCCAATAAATCCAAGCCAGTACCAAAAATATGATCATTCTCATCAGTGAAATCACTTGCCCATTCAGAATATCTATCATATTGCAAATCTAAATTAGCATCTACATCTGGTAGCAAATAAGCCCCTGTCCAAGAATGAACCGTAAAAGAAGTGGAAGGCTGAATTTGAGTAATGAAATCTCTTACGGCTTGGGTTTCAGGTTCTGAAAAAGCAGATGGACCTCGATAGGTGTCACTGCATTGAGTTGGAGAAGCACAGAAAAAATTATCGGCAAACTGATAACTAAAATTCCTATTCAAATCCACGCCAATGCAGTTGGGCTGATTTCTTCTATTCTTACGCCAAAAGCCGCCACCATTAGGATTGGTAGAGCGATTGTATTCATAACCATCTGGATTGACGACTGGAACGAAGTAGAGTTCGCGTTCATCAATAATGTATTTCACTTTTGGATCAGTGGCGTAGTTTTCGAGCATCCAAAACATATAATTAATGGTAGAAGCCATCGAAAGCGGTTCTCTTGCGTGCGTCAAAGCATCGTAGTAAACTGCGGGTTCTGCCTCGTCTATGTCTGGATTATCTGATATTTTTACTGCCCAGATTGAACGTCCTTCGATGCTTGTTCCAATGGAAAATTTCTCTTGTACCAAATCAGGATAAAGGGTGTGCATTTCATCCAGTTTGGCTTCTATTTCTGCCAAGGTGTAAAAGCCACCCATACTGCCATAGCCGAAACTATTGGCCACATTGGAGTTCCTTTTTACTCGTGCTAGATTAGCTTGATCTTTGACTTGCAGATCATTGTAGTACTCCTCAAAATCGGGAATGATGACTTTGTAGGATAAGTTATTAGATTCCAAAACTGAAAAGTCAATGTGTCGAATGAAGAATTCTATTTTATTACCATGCAAGTGCGCATGATCGACTTCTAAGCCTAACTCATTCAACCAAGCCACATCGTCTTGATTGTCGAGTTGAACGCTGATTTTGGCGTATTTGTATTGTTGACTAAATAGGGGAAAGCTAAAATATAAAAGCACAATGATAATTAACAATCGCTCGCCAAAATGACTCATAAGGTAATATTTGTATTGTGTATATGATAAAGACGAGCGAATGTAATCAATAGTCTCTTAATCTCACTATCGTCTCCTCACTTCTGTTTCTCCCAATACAATCACTTTACGTAAATCTGCATTTCCTGAATATGCAATGGAAGCCTCCCCGAATGAGGAAAAACGGATGGTGTTCTCTGCACTAATTTTGTATTCATTTTCGCCATATCCACGCACGACGGATAATTTATTATCAAGGCGTCTTAGATTGACTTCATTTTCCCCAAAAGTTCGCAAGGTTTGTGTACCCGCAAAACCATTTTTCACTTCAAAATAGTTTTCTCCAAAAAGTGCAACTTTCAGCTTTTCCACTTCTATGTCCTTTGCGATAAATTGAGCTTCTCCGTACATTTTGACCTTGAACTTTTCTCCTTGAACTAGACTCTCACAAACCACTTCTTCTTCTCCTCTGATAGATAATTTTCTCAAGTCCGTATAGAAAATAGTAGCGGTTACTTCTCCACCTTTGTAAATCGGTAGGTTCATTTTGTAGTTGCGCCCACGCTCTTTTCTGGTCTTTGTTGTGATTTTTGCATCCTCTAAAAATAACCTCAAGGTCTTTCCTTTCACTTCCACGTTAATTTTTTCTAAAGGAATGCTATGACGATCAATTCGTACACTTGCTTCTTCTGCTTTTACCAATGTGACATTAATATTTGGACTGATGATGACTTTGTCAAAAGAGGAAGTTGGAATGTCTTTGGATTGTGCGCTAAGTATTTGAATAGCAAAAAGAAAAGTGATAAATACGGTGGTGATTTTCATTGTGAAGTATTTTTTTGATAAAACAATCAGATGCTTTTGAAGTCTTTTTAGTTTCTCAAAAGTGGATGCATTTCTGAAATTCGTGTAGTCGCAGACAAAAAAATCTTTTCCATACGGACTTTACGTGAGGAGAATTTTTTCTCTGCTCCAATGGGAATTTAAGGGAGAGAAGTGTGAAAAATTGTCAATTTTTCACACTTCTCTCCCTTAAAAATCTCCTAAGCAGAAAGTCTTTTTTCAAAGGTGAAAAGACTTTCTGCAAGTTTTGGAAACGGAACTGCTCAGCTTTCTAATTTTACTTCTTACTCCTCTCGCATCACATCAGCTGGATCTGCCAGAGCCGCACGAATGGTTTGGCTGCTGATAGAAGCTAATGCTAAAAGCAACAGTCCGATACCTGCAAGCACAAAGAACAACCAACTAAAATCGATACGATAGACAAAATTTTCTAGCCAAGAACTAGAGAGCCACCAAGCCAAGGGAGCAGCCAATGCAATGGAGACCAAAATGAGCAAAATAATATCTTTAGAAAGCAACTGAATAATGCCACTAACCGAAGCTCCCAATACTTTTCGAAGACCAATTTCCTTGCGTCTTTGAGTGGTGAAAATGGCTGCTAGACCAAACAATCCGAGACAAGCAATAAAAATGGCTAAGCCTGCAAAAATATTCAACAATTGTAGGATTTGACTTTCATTATCGTATTCCGCAGCAATGCTTTCCTCCAAAAAAGTGTATTCAAACGGAGCGTCAGGATAATAAGTGCTCCAAGTGTTAGCAAGGCTAGCTAGAGTAGATTCTACTTGATTGGTGTTGATTTTGATTCCTACCTGATAATATTGCGGAGACATTGGCGTAATGATCTCTGGTTCAATGAGATCGTGAAGGGAGTTGTTGTTAAAATCCCTAGTAACGCCTACAATTTCTGCGACAAAACTATTAATGAAAACTACAACTTTCTTGCCCAACATTTCCTCTGGCGTATCATATCCCAAGCGACGTCCCAATGCTTCATTCGCAATTACAGGACGCACTTCGCCCTGTTTTGGATAACCTTCCAATCGCTTGGCTTCCTGAATGGTGATGGGTCTTCCTGCCAGCAATTCTAGATCATAAGTCTTTAGATAATTTCCATCCGCAGTCTTTACACTTACTACGAATTCTTCATTGTTGGGATCACCACCGAAAGGATAAGCACCCATTCCTAGTCCATTATCTGAAAGCGGTGCACCGAGTGCAAAAGTAACCTCTTCAACACTTGGGTTGGAACGCCAAGCCTTTTCTAATGCGTCGTTCGTACCAGGTTTTGGTAAATTGACTTGCAATCGTCCAATTTGTTCGAATCCTAGATCTTTTTCTTTGACAAAGTTCAACTGACGACTAACCGTCACTGCTCCTGTAATGATGATGAGAGTAATCACAAATTGAGCGACCACCATAACCTGTCGTAGCCGACTATCTCCTTTTTGCCCAATACTTTTGGCAGATTGTAGCGCGTGTTTTGCCTTTTTTCTAGCAAGCATCCAAGCAGGATAAGCCCCAGCCACTAAAGCAACAAATAGAATTACTACTAATCCAAACAAGAGAAGCGAAGGTGTAAGTAAATCGCTGATTTGCAAACCTTTATCTAATATTTGATTAACTTTAGGTAGAGCTAAAAATAATACTCCAATACTTAGTAGCAGTGCTCCAATACTCAGTACGATGGCTTCTCCTAAGGACAAACTCCAAATCTGAAGAGTATTTGCACCCACGATTTTGCGCATACTCACTTCTAGTCCTTTTTCTGCATTGGAAGCTAGGCTTAAATTGACAAAATTGAAGCACGCCATGAGCAAAATGAGCAAGCCAATGCTGATTGCAGCTGAAATTAACGCGCTAGGTATTGGTTCGACGGGTATGTTGCTACCATCTATTGGACTTAAGTGAATATCATTCAACGCTTGCAATCGGAGTTGCTCTTCCAATCGTCCATCATCGGTAAGTATGTACTTAGCAGAAAAAGCATCTAAGCGAGATTCGTAGTTTGTAGGATCGATAGGTTGGGGAAAAAGTGCGTAAGCAGTGCAACCCAGATATATCTTCCAATTTTCCAGAGAAAAACCAATCACCTCTTTCGTCAAAGACTCATAAGAAACAAGTGCATCTGCTGGAATATGTGTGTTGGCAGGTGTATCTTTGTAGATTCCTGCAACTTGTAAGGGCTGTGTTGCCTCAAATCTAACTTCCTGACCAATAGGATTTTGCGTGCCGAAAATTTGCTTGGCAGTAGATTCGGATAGTAAAATATTACCAGGTTTAGCGAGCGCAGTTTTTCCTTCTCCTTGTTGTATCTCAAAGTCAAACATCTCCAAAATATCAGCTTCTGCAAAGTAGAGATAATCTATAACTTGTGGCGATTGCCCCGCCACATTCAGAAAACTTTCTTCTCTCCAATACAACCTACCGACTGCTTCGGCTTCGGAAAATTCTTCTGCAAAAGCAGGTCCAGCTGGAAAGGGTAGGGTCGCAGCTAGACCTGGATCATCTGGATCGGTAAATTCTGTATTGATTCTATAAATTCGATCTTTTTTGGCATGATACTGATCGAAGGAGTATTCATATTTGACTAATAGAAAAATGAGCAAACAACTCGCAAAACCAATCGTCAATCCTAAGACATGGATAAAGGAATAACTTTTTCTGTGCCTTAGGCGACGAAGGATTAGCAATAAATTTTGTTTGAGCATTGTTGTTATTTTGATCAGTAGAATATTCTGATAAAAATCATGCTAAATTCATGCCAGAACTTGTAAGTAATTGATTATCAGATTTTAAACTTAGCTTTCTAGTAAAAATTAAGGTAAGGCGTCCAAAAGTGAACAGTATTTGTTCAGACCTGAACATTTTTCGTACAACAAAAAATCTATTGGGCATGTCACTAAAATAAAATGCGCTTATCATGAAAAGTAATTTGATAAACGCACTTTAATCTTGGTCACGAATTGAGATCATCGTTTCCATCTTCGCACGGATGAGATTACAAAATCGTCGCTCTCTCTTTTTCCGAAAGCGAAACTGCCAATTCCTCCTTAGCTTCCAACAAAAGCGTCTCATTACCAGTCAATTCAGCTGCCCTTTGCTTTCCTTGTAAAGAACGTAAACGACGCGGTTGCACTTCTAAGGCTTTTTGAAAAACTGCTAATGCTTCTTCTGCTTCGCCTTTTTCTAGTAAATATTCCCCATAAGCCTCATGTACAGGTTTCAACACATCTGGTGGACCAAAAGAATAGTTCAATTGCTCTTCTATTTCAATGCCTTTTTCAAACCATTCCTTCGCTTTTGCTACTTGTCCATTCAAATCTGCTAGATAGGCTTGCAACTCCATTTCCATAATATTTGCCATATCAATATCCATTTGATTGGGTGGTCTGCCTGCGTAACCTCCTGCACTACACATAGAAAACCCTTGATCGCCAACGATGCTGGAAGCCAATTGACGCGCATCATTCATTTTCTTGACGATGGATTTCAGTTGTGCTTTATCTTTTTGATGATAGGCTTTCATGCCTTCCAAAAAGTCGTACTCCGCTCGTGCCAAAATATTCAAATCTTCTACATCAATTTCAACATCCGCAAACGCGCCACCCCAATCTTCCGTTTCCACTAAATGTCCACCTTTCATCATCAATAAATAAGATCTCGCTCGACTACTAGAATCCATTTTGGCAAATTCAACCATGTCCTCTAATATTGGCGTTGCCCGTTCCACTTCGCCGCGCTGCAACAAACCATATTGCAACCAATTCAAAGCATGATAACTTTTAGCATCTTTATCCAAATCCTTGGTTTTCATACGTTTAACACTCGCGTTCCAAGAAGCAATATTGGAAGTGACGACATCATCCCAACGTCCTAGTGCTACATAGATGTGTGAAGGCATATGCAAGGCGTGAGCCGCATCAGGTGCGACTTTGGAGTAATTATCTGCTGCATTTTTAGCTAAGTAAGCATGACCTGGATCATCATAGGAATGAATCAAATAATGTAATGCTCCTGGGTGTTGAGGATTCTCTGCGATAATACCTTGCGCAATTTTCGCACTTTTCCCATAGAGTTCTTCGTCGCGTCCATTGCGCGCTGCTCCCAGTAAAGAGATCGCATAAAAAGCAGAAACTTCGTGATGTTCAGGATACTTTTTGGTGAGCTTTTCCATATAGTTTTTGTAGGCTTGATCGCGTTCGTATTTTGTACCTTCGCCAAATAGGATTTCCAAGGCTGCGAGAAAGTCTTTTTCTAACTCCGTTTCCACAAAAGCCATTCTAGCTTCTGCATCAGGTGCTAGGCGATTTAAAGTTTCTAATGCTGCTTCTCGATCTTGTTGCTGCCACAAGGAATGATTATGTGTCATGGCTTCGCCCCAATATGCCATTGCAAAAGTGGAATCCACTTTTTGTGCTGCTTGAAAGGCTTCGCGCGCATCTTCGTATTCAAAGCTGTGTAGTAAAATCAAGCCTTTTTCAAAATAAGGTTTCGCATCCTCGCTGCCTGTTACTTGAAAGTCAATTTCTCCAAGCTGAGTTTCGTCATTTGCTACTTCAACTTGCTCTGTAGTTTCGTTAGAAACGCAAGAGAAGAGTAGGAGAGTGGCTAAGGTCAATAAAGAAAATCGGTACATAGTGTAAGCGTTTGATTCTTACAAAGATAGTCCTATTTTTATAGATACTTAGAGCGTAGAGCCACTAAGCTGTGCAAGAAATTCTCGCTTTGAACGATCATTTTAGAGTTTGATTTGTTTCGGACTTGACTTACTGATCTAAATTGTGATCAAATAGGCCCTAAAATGTCATTATTAAGCATCATACACCAAAACACACATGATTGTCTGGATAATATTTATAGTATTTGTTTTGATTGCATTGGCGTTGGATTTGGGCGTATTTAATCGCACGCCACACGTCATTCGTACGAAAGAAGCAAGTATTTGGACAACGGTCTGGGTGAGTATTGCGCTAGGTTTTTCAGGCATCATTTATTGGTTGTATAGTGCTGGTCCTGTCGAGAACGTGACTGGTTTAACACCACAGCAGGCAGTCATAAATTATATCACAGGTTATTTGGTCGAACTCTCTCTAAGCGTAGATAATATCTTCGTGATTGCAGTCATCTTCTCTTCTTTCAAAATTCCGCAACAGTATCAACATCGTGTTTTATTTTGGGGTATTTTAGGAGCAGTCGTTTTTCGAGCTTTGATGATCTTATTCGGAGTCGCATTGATTCAGCGATTCGATTGGATGACTTATATCTTTGGGGCGTTCTTGATTTTTACAGCTTACAAAATGCTGACCAGTCGAGGCGAAACAAGCGATCCACACGATGGTGTGATTTATAAAACCTTAAGTAAAATATTTCCAGTCACACCAAAAATCGATGGACAAAACTTCATTATTATTCAAGAAGGTAAACGATTCATCACGCCGCTTTTTATTGCCCTTATCATTATCGAATTCACGGATATTTTGTTTGCATTGGACAGCATTCCTGCCATTCTGGCGATTACTTCTGAACCATTCATAGTGTTTAGCTCCAATATCCTAGCCATTCTTGGCTTGCGCTCCATGTACTTTATGCTTTCTCGTATGCTAGAAAAATTCCGCTATTTGGAATACAGCCTAGTTGCCATTTTGACTTTTGTTGGTATTAAAATGCTCTTGGTACACCATTTCCATTTTCCTGAATGGACTTCTTTAGCTTTCATCGGTGTCGCTTTGGCAGCAGGTATTATCTATTCACTGAAAAAAGCAAAAATGGCAGAAGCTAGTTCTTAAAGAATATTATGCTAGAATTTCATATTCCCAGTCCTCCACCGTCTTTGTTTCACTACTAAAGTTGATGCCAATCAGTATTTTTTCTCTCTGATCGCCGTAGTATTTTTCAGCATAGCCTTTTTCCTTGATTTGAGCAAGAGCTACGGCTGCGCTTCTGTCCAGCTTAAATTCTAAAACATAAATGTAATCTTTCGTCTTCACGACTGCATCTAACCTACCATTGTTGGTATTGACTTCGCTTTCCATAAAATCGCCCAAGTAGAAAAAGACTAGGTAAATCAAGCTGTGGTAGTAGAATTCACTTTTTGCCTGAAACAATTGATTGGGAATATTCTTAAAAATACTTTTGAGTAATCGGATGAGTTCTTCTAATTTTTTGTTTTCTAAAACCTCTTTCACTTGCACAATCATCGGACGACTGAAAGCAGTTTGTCCATGCGTAAACTCTCCAATCAAGGAGCGCAGCATAGAGTCTCGCACCTCCAAGTTAGGATAATCCAAAACATAAATGTCGTAGTCTTTTTTGGCTTTAATGGTCAAGTAACCTGTTTGGAAAAGGATGGGAATACTCTCCAATTTTTCAATATTGTAAGAAGAAAATATAGTGTTATCTACCTCCAAATTATCTACTTCCACCATCTCTTGCTGCCTCATGATTTCTAGCAAGAAAGTGGGTGTTCCAGTTTCAAACCAAAAATTTCTGAATTCTTCAAAATCGAAAAAAGACAAAAGTGAATATGGATTATAGAGAAAGTGTTTTCCATCCCAACTGTATCCATTGTACCAACGCTTGATCTGCTGCTTTAGAATGTCAGGCTCTATCTCTCTTTCTTCGGCAATGCGTACAATTTCTTCTTTGAAATTATCCTCCACTTCTTGCTGAGTAATGCCCGTGAGCGTTGCATAGCGACGATGGAAAGTGATGTCCGTTAGGTTATTGAGTTCGGAAAAAATGCTGACCTTACTAAATTTGGAAACTCCAGTGATGATAAGAAATTCAATGTAAGGATCACAGTCTTTAATTACGGAATAAAAGGTTTTCAGAGTCGCTCGATTTTCTTGTGCTACTTTAACTTTACTCAAATAGTCTATAATGGGCTTATCGTATTCATCAATTAGTAGCACAACTTTTCCTTCTTTCTCTGTTAATGCAATAATCAATTCCTTGAATCGATCTTTCGCAAACTCTCCTTGCAATTCAATTCCATATTCTGAAGCAATTTTCGCTAAGGTTTCTGCTATTGCTTTTTCAAGTGGTTTGTTTTGATAGTTAATGCTGCTAAAGCTCAAGTGAATCACAGGATGTTTCTTCGACCAATCCCATTTATCTTCTATCCAAAGTCCTTTGAAGAGTTCCTCTTTGCCTTCGTAAATCGCTCTGATAGTAGAAAGCATCAAGGACTTTCCAAATCTTCGTGGGCGGGAATAGAAGTAATACTTCTTTGATAAAAGGCTACTAATTTCTTTTGTCTTATCTATATAGATGTGATTTCTTTTGATTACCTCTTCAAAGGTTTGTATTCCTAATGGATACGTTGCGTTCATAATATAAATCTATTTCTTATTTCGCTAAGATACAAGAATAATCACTTGGATGAAGCGAAACTACACTCAATTATTGAGGTATAATAAATGATATTTCGGCGTAGATAAAATCAAATATGTTAAAATCATATATAAAATAGTTGGATATTAAAGAAGACGTATTATATTTGCGCATCATATCTTCAACAATGTTATAATTACAATCTCATAGAGAAAAATTTTACGAGATTGCTCACTACACACATTTCTACTAAACATACTATGTCAGTTTAAAGGTATTCCTTTGTGGAATCATGCTAGTATTTGTGCAAGAACTTATTAAAACACTTTTTTAGAACTCAGACAGAATTTAATAGTACCCACCTTCAGTTGCGTTAATTACACAATTTAACACCTTACTACACATTTCTTGAAACTTTTGATACCAGAAACCAATGTGTCTTGACACACATTGACTTAGATTTTTAATGCACACACAATACAATATTATACGACGATGTATAAATTATACTATTTACCGATTACAATCCTTTTGTGTACCTCTTTTCTAACCAACGCTCAAAAAAATACACTTTCACTTCATCAACTCTATGATCTCGATGTGGAAGCTGTAATCAATGACAATAGCAAGAGTCAAAAACAAATAGAATTGCCCTTTCCAGATGGACGAAAAGTAGTTTTTGAGCTATTACAAAATGAGCTACTTTCCGAAGAACTTCAAGCACAATATCCTGAATTACAGACCTTTGACTTGCGTCACTCTTCCATGAAAGGAAAAATGACCATCAATAATGGCAAGGCGCACATTAATATTCGCACTCCGAAAGGACTGCTTGCCATCCTTCCTTCCATTCAGCAAAAAGAAAAATACAAAGCCTACTACGGTGCAATTGATCCTGAGCAACTTGATGCTCCTGCCGATGCTCACGCTTGTAAGGAAGATGAGGCTTTGCACTGGAAACCTATTAGACCCAAAATAGGACACAACCATGGTCTTGAAAAATCAGGAGACGGTTTCTCACGAGGTGGAGTTTTGACAAATTACCGCTTAGCTGTGGTAACTACGGGTGAATTTGAAGATGCCAATGGCGCGAATAGTATGGCGAGAATTACGAGTACTGTTCAGGCCTGGAATCTGATTTATGAAGTAGATTTGGGTGTAACGATCTCCTTAGTGAATACCAAAATTTACAACGATCCTGCTACCGATCCATTTGAAGCTGCTGGCGATAGTCGAGTCAACCAAGCTGCGGAAGCACTTCGATTGAACTTTCCAGATGATAGCTACGATATTGGTCACGTTTTCCATAATTCTTCCGTTGGAGGAGGTTTTTCTGGTGGAGGAGTTGCAGGTGTTGGCGTGGTTTGTAATGAAGGGACTTACTTTACTAGAGAAACACCTGATGATGGACTTTTAGGACCAAATAAAGCAGCTGCTTGGAGTGGTTCTTTTAACAATACGACGAACAGTTGGATTCAACTCTCTGCTCACGAATTAGGTCACCAATTCGGCGCTCCTCATACCTTCAATGGTGATGGGTTCAATTGTGCAGGAGGAAATGTTCCACAGAGGGATGCTTATGAAATTGGTAGTGGTTCTACGATTATGTCCTATAATGGTCTTTGTGGTGCAGGACAAAACCTATCTGATGGCGGAGCGTCTGACAATTACTTCCATGTAAGTTCCATAGAACGTATGGTCAACTACATCACGACGAGCACGGGTAGTTTTTGTGGAGAAAATGACAATATTGCGAATACTGCACCTGTCATTAGTGCGAATCCTAGCGGAATTCAATATACCATTCCTATTAATACGCCTTTTGAATTGACGGGGACTGCGAACGATGCAGAAAATGATGACTTAACTTACTGCTGGGAGCAATACGATGAAGATGGTACTGGCATTCCAACACATGGAAAAATAGGTGCTGCAGCGGCTGCCGATGCACTTGCTCCTTTGTTCAGAAGTTTTCCTCCAAATAATTCCCCAACTCGTACTTTCCCCTCTATATCTAATATCTTAAATGGCAGCAATACGGGTTTAGCATTCGAGGCTTTGCCTTCTGTCAATCGCTCAATGACTTTCGCATTTACTGTGCGAGATAATAATCCAGTTGGAGGTTCTATTGTCTCTGAAAATATCGAGATCAATGTAGAAAATACAGGTGGTGCATTTGAAATGACCTCGCAAAATGCACCAACTACTTTGCAAGGCGGAACAGGTGGAAATTTCACCGTGACTTGGAATGTGGCAGGTACGACGGGCGGCAATGTCCAATGCGCGCAAGTAGATATTTTATTTTCTACGGATGGCGGGATGACTTTCCCTATTGTTTTGGCAGACAATACCAATAACGACGGCAGCCAAAGCGTCATGATTCCAAACCAAAATACGACCAAAGGACGCATCAAAATTATCGCAAGTGATAATATTTTCTTTGACATCAACAACGCAGATATAACAATTACGAATGATTGCGAAGCAGACGGCGTTACCTTTTCGCCCGATGATGCTCTGGTGGCAGACGAAGGAGATGCGAGTTTGAATTTGAATTTAGCACCTGATTATAATGTCATCGTTAATGATTTTCAAGGAACGATAAGTGGCGATGATGCTTCCTCTAATCTTGTTTTTGATGATCGAAATGGCACTTGCTCTGGTCCTTCTAATCCCAACAAATACGATGTTTACGAATTCATTACCAATGCCAATGGAGATTACACTTTCACGCGTTCTAGTCCTTTTGGGCAATTGTTGAATATTTATTTAGGAACTTACAACCCAAATGATGTCTGTAATGGTTGGTTAGGCTCTACTGCGACACGTCCTTCTGGCTCGGGCGGTGTTCGATTGGGAAGTAGCGTAACCGTTAATCTGAGTGCAAATACGACTTATTCTTTAGTCGTCTCTAGCTTCAATAATAGTACTTCTTACTTTGGCGATTATACGGTTACGTACAGTGGCGCAGGACAATTGCTACAAGAAGTTCAGCCTGATCCAGGTTTTGCGTACACTTATGTCATTGTCAACGATGCCGATAATAGCATTGTAGCTTTTGAAGACGATCCTGATTTGAGTAGTTACAAAGATGGAGACTATACAATCTACGGAATGGAGAGAAGTGCGACGATCAGTACAGCGACACTCAATAACGATTATGCAGGTGGTAGCTTGAGTGCTCTACAAAGCGACATCAATAATGGAAATATTTGTGCAGATTTGAGTGATAACATCAAGCTCATTACGATCAATGATACGATTAATGATAATTCTTTCCCTGATGATATTGTAGATGACAACATTTATGATGGTAATGTAGAGACTGGAATCATCGTCCGAGCTTGTCAAACCATTATCGCAACCAGCGACGTCATTAACGGTGCAGAAGTAACGATGATCGCAGGACAAAGCATCACTTTGAGGCCTGGTTTCTTTGCAGAAAAAGGCTCTATTTTCACGGCGCGCATCGAACCATGTCCCCCAAGCAATATTACCGAAGCACGCGAAGAAGAAATTGTTTCCAAAGCAGAATTAACTGCCTATCCGAATCCAACTTCCAATGAAATTCATTTACAATTTGCGCAAACAGAGGAAATTAGAAGCATTCAGCTATCCGATCAATTGGGTAGAACAGTCAAATATTGGCAAACAGATATGCGCACGCTGCCACTCGCAGATTTAGGTGCTGGAATGTACATTTTAGTTATCGAAACTACCGAGCATACCTTCAAGAAAAAGATTATAAAACACTAACACACACAACACCCAACGATGGATAATTATCCATCAAACTTATACTAAGATACACCTTATTATTATGATCACTTTGGATGCCGATTTGACTTTCAAAAAGTCAGGTCGGCATCTTTTTATAAATTCTACTTCGCATTTCCTCTTCTCTATTTCGCCCCTTCATATTTCGTCTTCCAAATCTCGCCTTCCGCTTTTCGTATTTCACACTTCGTGTTTCTAGTTTCCGATTTCGTATTTCTTCCTTTCCTTAAAAAATCCTTAACACACGTTACCATTTTTAATACCACCGCTCCCTCATTTAACACGACTTTTCGACTTTGACTCGCATCTTATTAGCAATTTTGGCTTCTGTAAAAACGTTCTTCATAAAACCCAATCGAACAATTAAAAACAGCTCATATGATTACCCGATTTCGTATTTTTTCTGTGTTCTTCATTTTCTCATTAGTGCTTTCCTCTTGCGGAAAAGATGAACCAAAAGGTCCAATTTTTACAGATGGACTCAATTTGATTATTCAAAACAAATTTGAATCCTTGCCTGCTAAAGTTTCCGTTTTCTTCAAAGTAGAAACAGCAGATGGCGAACCCGTAGCAGGTTTGATGGATAGTGATTTTCAAATTTCGGAAAATGGAAAATTGATCTCCGCAGATGAAGCAGCTCGTCAAATCTCTCCAAGAGCGCAACGTTTTTCTTACAGCACTTTATTGATTTTGGATTTAAGTGCTAGTGTAACTAATACCAATTTACCGCGCCTGAAAGAAGCAGCGAAGCAATTTATTCATGCCGTCATTCCAGAAAATAATGATGGTTCTATTGAGATTGGTATTGCTTGGTTTGATGGAGAAGATGTGCTACATCAATTGCACGATTTTACGAGTGATGTAAATTCTTTGACGACCACTATTGACAATATATCCAAAGACATCAGCCAAGATAATTCTACGGATTTATATGGCGCAGTCATCAAAGGCGTTAGCAAAATAAATTCGGTTTTCTTTGAATTTCAAAATGATGATCGCATTTCTGCGGCTTCGGTGGTTGTATTTACGGATGGAACTGACCAAGCGGCGCGTTACACGGAAGAAAGAGCATTGGAAACCGTGAGTAGAGCAGATGAAAACATCGCGTTCTATTCTATTGGTTTAGGTAATGAAATTGATGAAAGTGTATTGACTAAGATCGGGAAGGATGGCTTTGTTTTTGCTGAAAACACAGATCGCTTGACCGAAACTTTTGGCAAAATCGCAGAAATTGTAAGCAAGGATGCCAACAGCTATTATCTGTTTGAATATTGCAGTCCAAAGCGCAGCGGAGAACATGATGTGACGATTGAAGCCACTTATATGAACCTCAAAGGGAACGTGACGACGAAGTTTGATGCGACAGAGTTTGGGGGTGGATGTTCTTTATAATGAATTAAAGAGTAGTTTCATTAAGAAAGCGATTTCAGATGACTGGAATCGCTTTTTTTAGTTATTGAATTCCAATTTTTCGCTGCCTAATTTTTTGTTCATCAATCACCGTCAGATAGCCTTTTAGCTGAATGGTATTAGAAACAATCAACTCATGCAGGTATTCTCCTGGTGATCTAGGTTTGAAGTCTTTCCATCTAAAAAATACAACGCCTTTTGGAGAAAATCCTAGCTTAAAAATTAATTCTCCAAAATCACTATCAAAAGTTAGAATGATTCTCTCTTCTTCTATGGCTATATTTATAACTTCATAATCTTTTATACTTGCATGATCTACCGCAATGTGCTTGATATCGTATTGTTGCTCTACCAAGTACTTATAACTTGCAAAGGGGAAATTTTCATCAGCGAGTAATAAAAGCATATCATGCTGCTTTAGCATTAGGAATATAAAGTAATCCATCACGCATACAATCATATACATACGCAAAGATAGCTCGAAAAGCTGCTTTAGTTAATCTAGGATAGTTTTCTAATATTTCTTCTTCCGTCCAACCATTAGCTAATCTTTCCAAAATAAATTCCACTGAAAGGCGAGTACTCTTTATTGTCGGCTTACCTAACAAAACTTCGTCGTCAGTAGTGATGTAGTTTGTCCAGTGTTCTTTTGCCATATCAGAATTGCTTTTATAACTATTTATACACCTAAAACAAAAAGCTCACGCTCCAAGTTTCTTTCATCACACAGAATATTCCCTTCATTTAAAACAACCCTCTCCGCTCCATTTCCTTCAAAATAAAACCCAACTCTCGACTCATATCTCCTGTCACGGAGCTATTTTCTTCCGCTCTTCGTACCAAATAAGGCAACACTTCCACCACTGGGCCATAAACCATGTACTTCGCGACATTAAAACCTGCTTTTCCTAAATTGAAAGTCAAGTGGTCGCTCATACCGAGAAGCTGGGAGAAGTTGAGGTGGGAATGATTCTTGGGTAAGCCCAACTGCACAATTAGATCTGCTTGTAATTTGCAGCTTTCTTGATTGTGGGAAGCATTGCAAAAGGCGATGCTCTCGTAGCGTTCTACGCAAAAGCGAACCGCTTCATTGAAGTCCCGATCCGTATTTTCTTTGCTAGTTTGAATAGGAGATTTGTAGCCCATTTCTTCGGCGCGCTCGCGTTCCTTTTTCATGTAGGCACCTCGCACCAATTTCGCGCCCAGCAAATAACCTTCGCTTTGTGCTTTTTCATAGGAGGCTTTCAAATAAGCCAAACGATCATGGCGATAGAGCTGGAAAGTATTGTAAACATGAACACGTTTTCGGTTGTGGCGCGCCATCATTTCAGTTGCTAAATCATCAATCGCTTGCTGAATCCAACTTTCTTCTGCATCCACGAAAATCGCGACGCCATTCTTTTGCGCTACATGACAAATAGATTCTACGCGTTTTTTGACATTTCTGAATTCTTCTTTTTCAGACTCTGTTAATGACGCATTACTACTCACCTTTTCCAACAAGGAGTTGCGCGCCAAACCCGAAATTTTAGTCACCACGACAGGTACACTTTCATTTTCTGCAGCAAATTCAATACCTCGAATCAACTCATTCATCGTAACATTAAAATCTTCTTCCTCATTCTTAGCTTCCGTACCGTAATCTAAGACAGATAATACATTGTGCTGATACAACTGATTGATCGTCTCTTGCGAACGCAGTAAAGTCGTGCCTCCACAAAACTGCTGGAAAATAGTGCTTTCCACTAATGATTTAGCAAAAGGTAAGTGCCATTTCACTGCTGTGACACCCAATTTAGAACCTACATTGACCAACCAAGATTTATTCATCATTTTGAACAGCCAAGCGGTTTCTTTTAATTCTTTATCGGACTTATGAGCGAAAGCAATTTCAGTATTTGAAAAATCAATATCGCTCTTCTTATATTGTACGTTAGATGATTTGATCACTTCAAGTATCTTTTTATTTGGATAGTAAACTGGCTTTCCTAATTTTTTCATGCTTTGGTAGAACCACTAAGTTTTAAATAACCACAAAAGAAACAAAGAATACAAAGGAATTATTCAGCTATCCTGCCTTATCTCTTTACAATTAGGATTTAATCGGATTGTAAAAGTCACTCCTTCCATATTTCCCAAGAGGCTTCTGCTTGTAAATATAGCATTTTTAGACCATTCATAATTGACGCACCTTGATTTTTACCATTTTTTAGAAATAGCGTCTCTTCTGGATTGTAAACTAGGTCGTACAAATAATGTTCGGAAGTCAAAGCATCATATGGTAAATCGGGCGCAGTATCTACTTTTGGAGACATTCCAAGTGGCGTGGTATTGACGATGAGTTGGTGTTCTTTCAAGACGTTTGGGCTAATATCTTGATAGGTTAGGTCGCCTTTTTGAGCATTGCGAGAAACCAATTGATACTGAATGCCCATCTTCCCAAGCACATAATTTACTGCTTTCGACGCCCCACCGCTTCCTAGCACTAATGCGCGCAAATTTGTATATTCAATGTTGCCCAACAACTCCTTTAAAGACACTTCAAAACCCGTTACGTCTGTATTGAATCCTTTGCGTTTGCCATCCCGAAATCGAATAGTATTCACTGCACCAATTGCTGCTGCACCTTCCTCTATTTCATCCAAATACGGCATCACTTGCCGCTTATAAGGAAGGGTAACGTTCATACCTCGCAGATTTGGATGGGCCTCCAATTTTGCAGGTAATTCTTCTATACTAGCAATTGGCATCGCAATATAAGTGGAATTGGGAATGCCTTCTCGTTCAAATTTTTCGGTGAAGTACCTTGGAGAGAAAGTATGAGAAAGTGGGTAACCGATTAAGGCATATAGGTTTTCGATTTCGTTCATTTTCTTAATAGCACAATTTGTCCTAAATGATAAAGATCATGGTGAATGATTCCATGCAACAAATCTAAATAAGTGTAATCACGATTGCTAACTTCTTTGGATAATTTTTCAGGATCAAACTTTTCAATGGTCTCTACAAGTTGCTCTTGACTATGTGCTAGTTGTTCTTTCAAGTGCTTCCAAGCCTTCTCATCAATCGTCTCAAATCTTTGAAAATTAAACTCATCGCTTACCTCAAATTCGTGTTCCCCTGAAAATCTTTTAATTACAAAAATTCGCCAAGCATAAATATGATGCAATAATTCAGCAATATTATTACTTGACCCAATTCTTTCAGTTGTTTCTTTCGATGTGATAGTAGAGAGTGTTTCCAAGATATTTGGACCATGCCAAGCCTTTCCGTTATAGATTTTTTGCAATTGATTGATGAGTTGTCTTGTTATTGTTATTGCTAACTGTGTGAGCGATAATGTCAAACTTTTCATCGGTTGCTCAACATCGGCTACTATTTATCAATGAATAGAATAATCTCACAGCTGAATGGCAGACGTGTGGTGCCAAAGTAAACTCATACTCACTGAGTCATTACGCCACTTCAATACGGTTGATTTGCAACATCACCCTGTGATACTACCATTGTCTATGGATACCACTATTTTTGTAAAATGAGCTCCCTTGATTGGTTGGTTAAAT
>JBCDFY010000075.1:0-28514 GCA_039176995.1 Bacteroidota bacterium | reverse complement strand
TTTTTAAGAAATGTAAGACAACTTTCGGGGCTAAGAATTCTTTAGAAAAAGGATTGAGCTGTAACAAAACAACCTTTGGTTCGTCTTGGACACTGTATTTTATAAATCACCTATCACAACATGAAGAAAACACTATATCTCTTTTGCTTACTATACATCAGTACTTCTCTTTTTGCACAAAATGAAACCACGAAAAAAGAGCAACGAAAACTTCGCCAACAAGAGCGACTCCAACAAACTGATAGTTACTTCGTCCTAGAAGCATTGGGTACTTATCGAAATGTGCAAGACCTCGCCACTTCCAATCAAATTTACAATGGCTTCGGCGGCGGAATTGGAATTGGTGGACTTAGAATCAGAGGTGATCATTTTCATCAATATCGCTCCAGAGGTGGCTATAATGGTATCTCTTCCAGAGGTGGTGTGTTCACAGACGATTTTTGGGGCAACTTCAGTTATATCTATTTACGTCGATTGAAAAATCCTAACTTCTTCTTAGGTGGACAAGCCAATTTTCTTGCACAAGTGCGCTATACCGATGCTTTGAGCAACAGTAGCTTACACTGGGAACTGGTGGGTTCACTAGGAATAACTGCGCGCGCGCAACACCCTTTCACCATCCCATTTTTGAAAAAACAAGTCGCTACCTACGCGCAAGTCTATGTTCCATTGATTGCTTATGTGAATCGTCCGATTTATGGCATTACGGTGAGTGGCGAAGTAGAACAATACGTCAGCACACTGGGACGATTAGGCAATACCAATATGGAGTTTGGAATTCGATTTCCTTTCCGGAAGAATACTGCCAACCAATTGCAGATTGCTTACCAATGGGACTTCCTGCGATGGCGAGACAATGAAATTCATAAAGTCGTTACGGGACAACATATTCTCAGCGTTGGTCTGCTGGTTAATATGATTCAAGCTCAAGAACCTTCACCATTTTAATCCTTCACTTCCTAAATTCTTGCAAAATGCGCATATCATATATATTACTGCTCTTAACTACGTTCCTCTTTTTCAATTGCGAAACGGTCTTTTTTGAAGAAGAAACACCGCTCAATCCTCAAGCTATCTTTGAAGAGGCTTGGGAATTTGCCGATCAAGAGTACTCTTTTTTCGACTATAAGAAAATTGACTGGAATGCTGTTCGTGCGGAATACAGCCAACGAATCAATCCTGAAATGAATCGTGAAGAACTATTTGACGTGATCGCCGATATGTTATTTGAACTGCGCGATGGTCATGTCAATCTGCGTGCTTCTTTTGATCGCAGTCGCAACTGGCGATGGTTTTTGGAATTTCCACCAAATTATAATTATGACATATTAGAACGCAACTACTTCCAAGAAGAGCAGCAGTTCGTAGGTTCTTTCATCGTCTATGATTTTGGTGATGTTGGTTATATGCATTATCGCAGTTTTTCTTCTTCGGTCAGCGAAGGTGCATTGAATTACATCATGGAAAAATTCAAAGACCACAAGGGCATTATTGTGGATATTAGAGACAATGGTGGTGGTTCGAGCGGCAATGTGACGCGTATTTCTAGGCGATTCACGAAAGAACCAATTCTGGTAGGAAGAGAGTGCTATCGAAATGGCGTCAATCACAATGATTTTTCAGAATGGGAAGATGTGACATTAGAGCCTTATGATCCTGATTCGGACATAGAAAATGACACAACCGTTTATCATTTTACAAAACCTGTGGCACTACTCACGAATCGTTCTTGTTACAGTGCAGCTTCTTTTTTTACTCAATACATGAAAGCCCTGCCTAATGTAACCGTGATGGGTGACTGGACTGGTGGCGGCGGTGGTGCACCTTCTTTTACAGAACTAGGAAATGGTTGGAGAATGCGCGTTTCCAATACGCAATTTGAGTCGCCTGATGGCTTCAATATTGAAAATGGTATTCCACCCGATGTGGCAGTAGAGTTGAAAAAAGAGGATGCAGACGCTGGAAAGGATACAATTTTGGAAGAAGCTCTGATTTTTTTAAGGAAGTGATCTTTTTATTCAAATCGAATTTTATATTGAGAAGGCGAAATCTCCAGTATTTTCAAGGCTTTCACGAGTTTCTTTCTAATTGCTTTCTGCTCCTTTGGTTTCGCTTTCACATCAAGTGTAAAAGAATCTTTTAGTGGGTCAGCACTTTCTTGTCTTATCTCTTCTTCCAATTTGATGATGAAACGTTCCAGAGACTCTTTCTCTTCTAGTTCTAAGTAAAGCAAGTGCTTTTTACCTGAATAAGTGCGGAATTTTTTGTCCTTTTCTATTTCAGAAAGAATGCGGTATTGCTCCCAAGGAACGCCCATTTCTTCCAAGGCTTGTCGAAGCAAAGGATAGGTTGATTTTTTCTCTTTGAGTGAACCTGAAACAAGTGTTATGATGAAGCCATCTTTGGAAAGATCGACAGGCACTTTCAAGGCTGCCGCGAATTTGATAATGGCATCGTCTAAGTCATCAAAATAAGAAAGTCGAATTCGAACTTTGTGTTTATAAGGTGTGGCCTCGGAATACGTGTTGGCAACCAACTGACTTTTCCACTTTTGCTTAGCGATGGCTAGACGTGCATCAAAGGACAAATGCACGGAGTACCAATTTTCTGGCAAGAAAGTTTTGGTTTGTAGTTCTACTGCTTTTTTATCCTCACAATCAATGGCAATTAAAGGTGTAGCGTGATCTATCAATACGTTGCCGTTGTAAGCGTAAAGAGAATCTTCCAAATGATAAGATTCGATTCTCAAATGTGTAATATCGCTGCTTTGTGGACTTAACACAAAGACATAATCTTTCCAATTGTAATGATCTATGCTAGAGGTTTCTGCGAGTAATTCTTCACGCAAACAAAAATCGTTGCTCCCCCAAATTTTGATCTTTGCAGTGCCATTGTAATCGACTTTTTCTTCCTCCTTATTTCTAGAAAAAAAATGCTCAGATTTGCAGAGCTTTAGGTGAAATTCGTAGCACTTCCCGATTTGCATCGCTCTTTTCAAGTTTTGTCCAACGGCTTCCCAAGTATTGTTCTCTCGCACCACTAATCCCAGATAAGTATTTCCAACAAATGCTTGCTGCCGAATGCCTGTGAACGGTGAATTTCCAGAATGAAGAATATTTATATTTTCGCCTTCAAAGCCACAATCATACCAGCCTTTAGGAGAGGTGAAAGGCGCTGCTGTTCCTTCAAAAGAAGGATTATAAAGCGTGATTGTACCTTTATTTTGAGCAGATACAGAATAAGCTAAAAAAAAGAGCAGGAAAAATAGAACACTTTTCAGCATGAAGTTTTTGATAGGCAATTTAATAGATTTTTGTTGGAAATGAAAGGTCAAAAAGGTCTCAAATATTGCCTGTTCTTCTTGAATTTATGATGTAGCATTTTTGACAGCATTTATAAATTGCCTCAATTTTGCTTCATCTAATTTCTCATCTGTCCTCACTCCACTGCACAAATCTACACCATCGGGTCGTACTTTTTGAATGGCTTGGGCAACATTCTGTGCATTCAATCCACCTGCTAAATAAACAGGAAGGTCTACTGCTTCTACGATCTTCCGACTGATTTGCCAATCGTGCGTTTTGCCTGTTCCACCAAGCGTTTTTATTTTTAAATTTGGATTGCCTGAATCCAGTAATAAAGCGTCTACTTGCGGAGCAATTTCGATAGCTTCTTGAATTGTTGTTTCATTTAGAACGTGAAGTACTCGTACGATTTTGGTCGCTGGTAGTGCTTGTTTGATAATTTCATATTGCCGATTTTCTAAAGCGTCTACTAACTGAATGGTCGTTGTGGAAACCATTCGATGATGTGCAATAATATGTTCTGCTTTTGTCTCGCTAGTGAGTAAAAAAGTGTCTACGAAAGAGGGAATTTGCGCAGCAATATTTGCGATTTCCTCATTGGAAATGATGCCTGGACCGCTTGGCATCGGACCGACTAAACCTAAAGCTGTTGCACCCAAATTTATTGCCAATTTTGCTTCTTCGATACTGGAAATACAGCATATCTTGACTTTCATACTTGTGTATTATTGGGCGTAAAATATACTAAGTAATATGCCCTAAAAAAATTGGATATTTTGATTGCTATGAGAAATTGAACAAGAGTACTTTGCGTCTCATGTCTCATATCTTTTAATCTAGCAGTCTACTTATTTGAACTTTTTAATGACTATACACAATAAATTTTCATGCAAATTCATTTAGTGAATAGCTTTTCATATACATGCCTTTGTTTAGGGTGGAATCTC
This sequence comes from Bacteroidota bacterium, assembly GCA_039176995.1. GTDB lineage: Bacteria > Bacteroidota > Bacteroidia > Chitinophagales > Saprospiraceae > JAAUTG01. Next base: position 24,262 of record JBCDFY010000075.1, on the reverse strand, counting down.
TCCGATTCTGCCCTTTTTTATTCTGTCTCTTTTTCGTAAAAGCCTAATTTCTTTTCTACTCTTTCCATCATCCGCACAATTCGATTGGCTTTGGTTTCTTCTGTTTTAGCGCCATAAATCCAATCCAAATATGCCTTTTGTTGTCCTTCTGAAAAAGACAAAAAATTCTCTAATACTTTTTTTGGCTCGTTCTCAAAACACTCCAAAATCTCCACTGGAATTTCCAATTCAGACTCATCCGAATACAAAATGATATGCACATAATCTCCTGCTTGCTTTTGTATTTTCTTTCTGATCGCTGCTTTTACAGGCAAAAATAATTTACCATTTCCCATCGGCATCAGCTTGTATGGCTTCAACTCAAAATCATCAATATTGCCGCACACTTTCACCCAGCCAAAAGGGTTGTTTTTGTTCTGCAAAATTTCTGGAATTTCCGCGTACGTCCAGCCACCTTTGCCTGGGAATTTTTGTAGGAGATATTGGGAATCAACCAATGGTATTTCTTCGTTCATTACTATCATTCTTGAATTACTCGAAACCCTTTTAGTTCACTTTCTACTTCTTCCACACCACTCATTCCATCCACAAAATCACTTGCCCCAAATCCATACGTCTTTCCTTCCAAACCATAATATTCTGCTACATTGCCACCTATGTCATAAACTTTCGCCTCTCCAATTTTCGTGGCTTTGTATTTACCGACTACTTTGAGTAGATGACTCGCTTTATCTCTAATTTTTGCTTGTAGTACAGCCGCATCTTTGGGTGTCAATTCATAACCTGCCCAACGATTCAAAGTGTTACCTTTTGCGGCGACGGCTTGTGCTTTTTTGTGGAAATTTTTGGCTTCTTTTTCGTTGGGTAAGCGATACTTTTTGCCCGATTGCTCGCTTAGCCATTCAGTATAAGCCATCGCTTGCTTAGCAGTGACCAAAGCAGGATAGTTGGAGCGAGCGGCGGCGTGATTGTACGTTTTGTCAAAAGCAGCAAACTGCGCATTGGTGATTTCATAAACGCTGATCGCGATGGAATCTTTTTTGATTTCGTCCATTTCTGGCATTAAAATGCCCTTTTGCAATGCTCCAAAATTACCTTCGTGTCGAGGGATTTCCCTTTCTAAGAGCATCGCCAGTGGACTGCCTTCTTTCAAGGCTTCTTTCTTTTCTTCCTCTTTTTTGAATAAATATTTATCTATCCAAGCCAACTCCTCTTCCATCTTGCGCATTTGGTGCGTAATTTTTCCTAGACCATGCGGTTGACCTGGAAACCAAAGGAAGCGCACTGCAGTTTGGTCAGCTTGTTGTAACGCACGATAGTATTCCCAACCTTGGTCTCGAGGCACGGCGCGGTCTTCACTACCATGAAAAATAATGGTGGGTGTTTTTACCTTTTCGAGTTCAAAAAGTGGTGATTTTAGAATGTAGTTTTCATTGTAGGTTTTGCCGTCCACATCATCCCAAGGTGCGCCACCGAAGTAGTGTTGATCGAATTGTACGCCAAAACGGCACGTACCATAATCCGAAGTCCAATTCACATCGCCTGCACCTGCTGCAGCTACTTTGAAGAGATCAGGATAACGAACAGTGAGCATAGTCGTTAAAATGGCACCGTTCGACCAGCCCATTGTTCCAATACGATCCATATCAATGTAGCCTTTTTCATTCAGGTACTCAATGCCTTGCATAATGTCCTCCATTTCAGGATCGTAGTAGTTGCCAGCAATGCTTTCTACAAATTCGAGTCCATGATTGGAAGAGCCGTGATAGTTGGGTTTAAGGACAAAAGCACCACGCTGTGCCAAGATGTTGGGATAGGTGCTCCAACGTTCTGCCCAACGATCTAAAGTAGCCGAAGAAGGTCCACCGTGAATAGAAATCATCAGAGGGTATTGCTTGCCTTCTTCGTAATTTTCAGGGTAATACAACAGTCCGGTTACTTCTTCTCCCTTCCACCCTTTCCATTTGATCGCCTCACTTTTGGTGATAGATTTCTTCGCCAAATTGTCATTCAGTTTGACCAATTCTTTATCCCTTGTAAAACGTACGCCCACATTTTTTTGCAAATCTGCTACGTAATATTTCGGCATTTTTGAGGAAGTGGAATAGTTGTAAATAATCTTTTTGGAGTCTTTAGAAATCGCGTTAATCGAAAGATGATTCGTCTTGTCTCCTAAGTCTAATTCTTTCTTTCTCCAACCTTCATTTTTAGCATAATATGCCCATTTTCGAGTTGTTCCATTCGCCAAAGAGACTAGCAAATCGTTCTCAATGACTCGAAAGCCTCCTTCCATTCCCCACTCCCAATTGAGATCAATTTTTTGATGGGTTTTGCTCGCCAAATCATAAGAATGGACTTGCCCAATGCCTGCGCCATTCCACTTTGGATTGTTGGTTAGGCTGGAAGCGAAGTAGAAACCTTTGTTGTCTTTGGTAAATTGAAAATCACGAGGCGAATGTACATCTGCTAGAATTTGAATACGCGTTCCCGTCTCTAAATTATGCAAATAATGCTTCGGTTTTGGATTAGCGTCGGAGGTATAATGACGACTTTGGGTGGTAGAATACGCTAAGTATTTTCCATCCTTAGAAACCGCATAGCTACTGATCGGAAAATCATTATCCGTAAGGCGTTTGATCTTCTTCTTTTTAACATCAAAAGCATAAATTTTCGAGATCGTCCAATGTTCTTCATCTTCCACGACTACTACATTGTCCTTTTTTTCTTTCAACTCTTGCTCATGCAAACTTTTACCATCATTGGAAGTGAAAAGCAATGTGCTGTCATTCTGCCATTGCGTATTAGAAATGCCATTTTTAAACTCGTGTACTTTTTGCGGTTCCCCACCGTAGATGCTCAATGACCACAACTTATTGCCTTTATCTCTTGAACTGCGAAAGTAAATCGTTTCGCTATCAGAAGAGAAAAATGCACCAAAATCACTATCGTCCGCATTGGTCAAACGAATAGTTTTGAATTTACCATCTTTTTCCATATCCAAACGCGTCAAGTACAAATCCGACACAAAGCGATCTTTTTTCTTTACCGCACGCCGCTTCGACCAAACCACCATTTTATTATTGGGAGAGATAACTGCGCCACCTAAATATTCCGTATGGATAACGTCCTTAGGTGTCCAGCGATCAGGTTTGAGCGTTTCTTTTTGAGCAGAAAGATTGAAAGTTAAAATCAGAGTTAAAAGTAAGGTGAGTGAAATCTGTTTCATCCGTTCAATTTATTTTTGAAGGGAGGAAGGTACGGAAATTCTTTTTTGATGGAAACATCAGTGTTCTCTGAGAAGAAAAATAGAAATATGAAATCTTTCCTTGAGTTTTGTGTTATTTATGTATAGCTTGCTAGTAAGTAGCGTTTTTTGGGATAAAACGAAGCAGTAATGACGATACAAATAGAAGATACACGTATAAAATACGCATCTTATTTTAAAGTTTTAGCACTTCAAATTTATGCATATCCTTTTATCTTTTAAATGCACTTTTTTATCCCAAACGCAGTATATACACCTGCAATTATTGTACTTTTGTAAGCGACTCAATCATTGAAATACTATGCGAGTAACCATTGAGATTGATCACCTTAAAAAAATGGAACGCTTGATGCAGTTTTGTGAAGCGCAGGAAATTACTGAAGTTCAAGTTAGTGATGGTAAGTATGAGAAATATAGTAGAAATCAGATGGTTATGCAATCTTTCAAGGAGCAGCTTCTTGAAAAATTAGATAGTCCAATTCATAAATTGATACTTTTTGGTTCGCAAATTAATGGTCAAGCACATAAAGATTCAGATCATGATGTATTGCTCATTTTAAAAAATCCGATTGAGGCTTCCCAAAGAAAAAACATTCTTTCCACCGCCTCTGATATAGATATGGAATTTGATACTTTTTTGGATGTAAAAATGCTCGCAAAAGAAGACTTGGAAACCATTGTTGGTAAGTGTCCTGTTTATCAAAATGCTTTTAAAAAAAGGAGTAGAAATATGACTTCGCAATAAAAACGCTGAATTTTAATTAAAAGCCAATAAAAAATTAAAGCAATGGAAGCACTACAAACAATAAATATCATAAGACCTTCACCGTTAAGCGAAAAAAAATGTTCATCATCAAACAAATCTCTAAGGAAATACGAGAAGAAACTGCACCAAAAGACGAAAAAAAGATGAGCGTGAAGGAAGCTGCTCAACTACTATTGGCAGATTACGAAAACGATGAAGAATTGACTGCTTTTACTGTTTTAGATGAAGAGGATTTCTATGAAACGAACTGAAATTTGGCTGGTCAATCTTGATCCAACCATTGGTGCAGAGATAAAGAAAACTAAACCCGTCGTCATCGTAAATGAGGATGACTTAGGTCTCTTACCACACAAAGTTATGGTTCCTATCACTGATTGAAAAGAGCATTACGAAAATGCTGATTGGATGGTAAAGTTGAGTCCAAATGAAAATAATAATCTCGATAAAGATCCATCGGCAGATTGTTTTTAAATACATTCGCTTTCTCATAGAAGAATTATCAAAAAAATCGGCGAAATTTCCGGTGTCAAAATGCAGGAAATAGAAGATGCACTTACGAAATTTTTGAAAATAAAACGCTAAGAACTTCTGATTGTCACAGTTTGTAAACGCGATACCAGACGCTCATAAAATATCAAGGCTTCAATCTTAACAAAATAAATGCTACATCCCTCTCCCGCAAACGCAATCTATGTAGAAGTCATCTTGCCCTTGGCTTTGCCGCAAGTTTACACTTACTTCGTGCCAGAAGAATGGGCGCAGCAAGTACAATTTGGCGTGCGCGTGGAAGTGCAATTTGGGAAAAATAAAATCTATTCAGCGGTTGTCGTTAACGTCATTCAAGGAGGGAATGAGCATACGCAAAAATCGAAACCGATACTTGCTATTTTAGACGATGTACCGATCATCACAAATATTCAATACCAACTTTGGCAGTGGTTAGCCGCCTATTATACTTGCACTCTGGGAGAGGTGATGAGTGCCGCTTTGCCTGCCAATTTAAAACTCGCCAGCGAAACCCAAATTGTTGTCAGTCCACTTTATGATCCGAATATCAAAGGCTTGAGTGACAAGGAATTCATGGTCATGGAAGCCTTAAATCACAACAAAAGCCTAACGACTGACCAATTACGCGACTTGCTCCAACAAAAATCGGTGTATTCGATATTGAAGGGCTTATTGGACAAAAAACTGGTTTATCTCAAAGAAGACTTGCAAGAAAAATACAAGCCCAAAACGATCAGCTGTGTCCGTTTGAGAGAGCCTTTTGATGTAGAAGAAAATTTAAGTGAAGCCTTTGAATTGGTCAAAAAATCGGAGCGACAAACCAATGCTTTGATGGCGTATTTACAAATTGGTCGCAGCCAAGAACACATTCGCAAAAAGGATTTGTACAAAGCAGGTGGAAATGTGGACAGCACCGTACTGAATGCGATGTCAAAGAAGGGTATTTTTGAGTTGTACGATCGAGAAGTGAGTCGTTTGGGAAGTTATGAAGAAGAAGTGGTGGAAAAGTTTCCATTGTCGGAACAACAAGAGCGAGCAATTGGCGAAATTGAGCAACAATTCGAAGAAAAAAATGTGGTTTTGTTGCACGGTGTGACGGGCAGTGGAAAAACGCGCGTTTTTATCGAATTGATTCAAAAAATCATTGACAGAGGGGAACAAGTGCTGTATTTGCTGCCCGAAATTGCCTTGACCACACAGATTGTACAACGCCTACAGCGCATTTTTGGCGATCAAATTGTCGTCTACCACTCTCGCGTTAGCAATAACGATCGTGTAGAAATGTGGAAGGAAGTGAAAGCGGGTAAACCAATCATTTTGGCAGCGCGTTCCGGTATTTTTCTGCCTTTTCAAAATCTGAAATTCATCGTTGTAGATGAAGAACACGATCCTTCTTACAAGCAAAACGATCCGAATCCAAGATACCAAGGTCGCGATACGGCGATTTATTTGGCGGCTTTGCACGACGCAAAAGTGCTGTTGGGAACGGCAACACCTTCTTTAGAATCTTATCAAAATACCATCTGGAAAAAGTATGGTTTGGTGGAAATGAAGGAGCGATTTGGCGGCTTGGCGATGCCCAAAATTGAAATCATTGACATCAAAGAAGAAACCAAGCGCAAGACGATGAAGTCCATTTTTAGCTCCGCGATGATCTCGGAACTGGAAGCGGCTTTGGAGCGCAAAGAGCAAATCATCTTGTTTCAGAATCGGCGTGGCTATTCGCCTGTTTTGCAATGCGTCACTTGTGGTTGGCACCAAGAATGTGTGCATTGCGATGTGAGTTTGACTTACCACAAATTCTACGATCGGCTGAAATGTCACTACTGCGGATTCACGATGAGTATTCCAGAGGCTTGTCCTGCTTGTGGCGTAGTTGGATTGCATTTGCAAGGTTTTGGGACAGAGAAAATCGAAGACGAGCTAAAAATTTTTCTACCTGATGCGACTATTGCAAGAATGGATTTGGATACGGTGCGTTCCAAAAACTCTTTGCTGCGCTTGATGACTGATTTCGAGGAAAAGCGCATTGATATACTTGTTGGCACACAAATGGTCACCAAAGGTTTGGATTTTGAAAATGTTGGTATTGTAGGTATTCTCAGTGCAGATCAATTGCTGCAATTTCCTGACTTTCGAGCGGGCGAACGCGCCTTTCAATTGATGACACAAGTGAGCGGTCGTGCAGGTCGTAAGCATAAGCAAGGCAAGGTATTGATACAAACTTACAATCCAGCACATCCCGTCATTCGCGAAGTCATCGCCAATGATTTTGATACATTTTTTACTAGGGAAATTACTGAACGCAAACAATTCAGCTATCCACCCTTCATTCGCTTGATTCGCATTACATTGAAGCACAAACGCACCGACATCCTTAATAGAGGTGCAAAGGTTTATGAGAAAGTATTGAAGCACAAACTAGGCGATTGGGTCATCGGTCCAGCCATTCCCTACATCAGCAGAGTGCGCGGTCAATATTTGCTGGATTTTATCATCAAAATAGATCGTGAAGGAAAAAAGGTACGCTATGCGAAGCAGACCATTCGCTTAGCAGGCAATCAAATGAAGATGACGGAGGGTTGTTCTGGGGTTCGGGTGAATGTGGATGTTGATCCTATGTAGAAACGCGATTGTGTTTTTGACTCTACAATTCTTCCTCTTTTCTCCGCATCACTGGCAAATCTCGAATCACCATCTGCAACGTCTTCGGTGTGCGCTCTTCAAGCAAAACCATTTTGTTGGAAAGCAAACTTTGAATCGTCGCATCATTATAATGTCTTACTGTGTAAAGTTCTAAACCTTCATCTATTACGACATTGAATTGCTCTTCGATGTCCTTTGCAAATTGATGAATTTTATCGTCTACATTATTGACGCAAATGGCAAAACTGATTGCTGTGTTTTGCATCAAATTAACTTGCAAACGGAAGTCTGCAATTTTGTTGAATAAGAAACTCATATGATGCTCCGCCACAAAGGAGAAGTCCTTGGTTGAAATATATAACGCTGCTTGATTTTTCTCCACAGCAACCATTGGTGGATACTTATCTTCGACTTCATTGGAAATCAAAGTTCCTTCTCCTGTTGGTTCGATGAAAGATTTTACATAAAGTGGAATGCTTTTATTTTGAAGTGGCTTGATGGTTTTTGGGTGAATAACTTTTGCACCATAATACGTCATTTCAATGGCTTCGCGATAGGAGAGCCGATCTAATTTGGTGACATGATTGAACAAACGCGGATCGGCAGTCAAAACGCCAGGTACGTCCTTCCAAATGCTCATATCCTTAGCATCTAGGCAAAAAGAAAAAATAGCGGCAGTGTAATCGGAGCCTTCTCTTCCAAGTGTAGTCGTAAAGTTTTCGGAAGTAGTTCCAATGAAACCTTGTGTGACAACAAACTGATTTTTTGTAACTTGTGGGAGCGCATAGGTTTCGGCACGCTCCAAGGTTTCGTCCCATTGTACCCAAGCCTCTCGGTGCAAATTGTCGGTCAAAATGACATCTCTAGCGTCTAACCAATGTGTTTTAAGTTGTTGATGATTCAAATACGCTGCTACGATTTTAGAGGACAACAATTCACCAACAGAAACAATCTGATCATAAGTATAATCATAATCGTCGTGTGGCTCCTCTTCCAATACCCATTCTATTTCAACAAAAGTATCATTGATGGTGGTGAAAATTTCTTCTGTCTCCTGTCCAAATAATTCCTGTGCCGTTTGGAAATGTTTTTGTTTTAACTGCTCTAATAATTCTTGCGCTTTGCCATCTTGTTTCATATGAGCTGCCACAATTGCTTCCAAAGCATTGGTCGTTTTGCCCATGGCAGAAACGACAATCAGCAATCGCTGTCCTTTATATTTGGCTAAAATAGAAGCTACATTTCTAACATTTTCGGCATCTCTCAAAGATGCACCTCCAAATTTGAATACTCGAATATCTGAATTCATTATTTGTTTGTGTTGTTGGATGGGAATATGGAGTTGACTGATAAAGTGGATTTTCGCAGATTTTTCAGCCACATTCATTACTGACTGCAAAGAAAAGAAATAATGACTAATGAAAATATGAGAAGCCACAAAAGTGCAAATTGTTACACACACGCCACAAAATGTTCATTGGAATAGGAGAAGCATCGCAATGGAAAGGTCAAGTTCCTTGCTCTTGGCGATGAGCTAAATCAGTTTTAATATATCAGCAGGTTGCTCTAGAACATAGTCAGGCTGTTGTGCTTCCAATAAACTGCGATGCTGTTGTCCCCAAGAGACTACGGCACAACGAATTTTAGCAGCTCTACTAGAAGAAATATCGCGCATTTCGTCACCGATATAAATGGTTTGCTGCTTATTGAGTTGATTTTGAGTAATTACTTTTAGGAGCGATCGCTTTTTGCTCGTTAAGCTACGGCTACTTCTGATAAAGGAAAAACAATGCGCAATTTGATGATGCTGGAGAAATAATTCTACATTGTCTCGGCTGTTAGAAGTGACAATTCCCATCTTTGTGTTTTGCTCGTGCAGCTGCGTCAGTACTTCTTTCATTCCTTCAAATAATTGCGCTTCGGTAATGTGGCTGTTCATCAACTTACGTACGCGAAGCACAATGAATGGCAACTTGATTGGAGTGACGCCATATTCACGAAGAAAGGATGTAGGGCGACGCTTTCTAAATTCGTCAGTCCTAGATTTATCAAAGACTTTACAAGAAAATTGCTTAGTAATGTGTTGATTGTATAGATCTAAAATCAGGTCTAATGTATTCGCTATTGTGCCATCAAAATCGAAGATAAGTGCCATAACATTCGTAAGGATAAGAATGAGTAAACTAAGGTAATAATGTTCTACCTAAACTTATCTATTGTAATATTTAATTCAGCAAGATACATAAATTGAAAACACGAGCTTTCGTTTCCAAAATTCGCAGAAGATTTTTTTTGCAAATGTTGTGTTAACACCAAATATATGAAGCCAGAAAGCTCTATTTTTGGCTGAAATCACTTGAGAATTATGGATCAATACCTCCCACCGTCCGAGCGCAAATCAGGTAACTATCTTTGGTTGCTTCCGTTACTACTAGCCGCTATTTTGATTTTTGGTAAAAAGGAAAATCGAGCTACTTTAAGAAGTCAGATTGCTTATATGATGACCGATAGAGTGAAAGATTTAGAGCAAATTCATAAAGATTTAGAACGAACCTTAGTCCGACACCTATTTTCTTCTGTCAGCAACCGAATGTTCACGCAAGAATATGAACAAAAAGTACAAACTTTTCCTCAATACGAAAAAGAAATCACGATGTTAGCGGCGCATATTGCGCGTGTATATGGTGGCGAATTTGTGGCTTGGAAAAACGAGCAAGGCAAGCAAACAAGTACTTATGGACTAGGACGGAACGAAGTGCCTAATGTAGATGAACTGCCCTATTTTGCTGCTTGTGAGGAAGTATCAGATATTGGGAAATACATTTGTTCGGAGAGCGAATTGAATCACTTTATTTATGAAGAGTTGAAGTATCCAGAAGGAGCAGAAGCAGGCGGCGTGACAGTAGAAGTCAATATCAGAGCCAGCGGAAAGCTAGGTGATTTTCAGGTAATTGCTTCCTCTGATACGGATGAAAAATTAAAAAAGGAAGCAGCAAGAATTGTTGAAAAAATGCCCGATTGGATACCTGCCAAACGCGCAGGCAAGGATGTAGAATGTAAAGTGTACATTGCGTTTGTTTTTGAACCGGCAGGAATCTCTGATCTGTACGCCACCGTCGCAGATACGGATGCTTGGCAAGAGCAAAAGTCCGAAGAAGCAACGAGCACTACTTCCTTTTTCAATGTCGAATGGCATCGTAGCCGCATTCAACGAAAACTCAATTTGTACGTAGCAGCTGACTCCAATAAAGAGCGTAAGTTTCGAGCAGTGCAATTCAGCAAGTTGGTACGACAACTTTTCCTAGATTATCCAGATAGTTATACCACTGTACTCGATCTTATCATTGAAGAATGTAAATTTTCAGATGTACCCATAGATATTATAGCCAATGCCGAACAAAGACCAGTGGATGTAGCCATTGTAGTGGAAGAAAAACCTGAGCCAGGTTACTCGGATGAAGATGCTTTGTATCAAAAAATGATGGAAGCCATCGAAGATTATGAAGCAGCTGGGAGCATAGCCGCGGAAGAAGCCATCGAACAACAGTTAGGAGAACTCTTCTGGGATTTTATCAATCGCTTTCCTGATAATACTGAAATGGCACAAGCCGCCCTTCAACACGCCTGCAATTTCAAGAAAGTGCCGACGCATACCGTCAGGATCAAGCAAGAACAATATGAGGTGGTGATCGATTTGATTGGGAGAAGGAGATAGTGAAAGGTAAATATGGACATAAAAAAGGGCGGAGCCGGAGAGACTCCACCCAACAAAGGCATGTATATGAAAAGCTACTTTTACGGTTTTCTTGGTAAATTTATACACCAGACTTGAAATTAAAAGGAAAAAGCCTTATTATGCCATTTAAAATTTTAGACTTTATGAATTTTTAATTGCCTTTTACTTTAAAATTCAAATCTAAAATTATTAACTTTCAATCCTTTGATGGCACTAAGGTAAGAAGAGAAAAGGAAAAATGAAAAAGGCGCAAGCCTTGATGTGGTGTTGCGCCCTTTGGGATGGTGGTTTATACCGCTTCAATATCCATTTGTGTTATGTTTCTTAATTTCATGATTATGAGACTTTTATATTAAAAATGATAGTACAAATGTCTCATCTTGCTACGAGAAGTTAGGTTACAAAAATTCGATTTTTAAAGGGTACGATTTAAGCATGATCTCTAAGTTGTTATGGACAACAGATTGAAAAACAACTAATATAAAATTGGTTTTTAAATCCTAAGTAGTTTGTGAATGAGATTTTATGAAGAAATAGTAAATTTTATTCGTGTAAATACTATTTATCAAGGGCATACCTTAATAAAAAATACACGAAAAGCGAATTACTCTGATAACCTCTATCAGAGCTTATTGAATCAAGAAGTAACTACTGAAGAAGAAGCTGCGCAACTATTTTTTGGAGTTTGGGATCATAGATATAGAGAACTAAGACAACGTTTCATTAGTAGTTTAACCACTTCAGTTTTGATGTTAGATTGGAGCGGTGATCGTTCTATGTCTAAATATCAAAAAGGATACTACGCTTTAATTAGAGAAATAGCAGTTGCGAAAATATTACAGGGTAAAAATTTACGTGATTCGGCAGTATATTATGCAAGAAGGTGTTATAAGAAATCAAAAGAGCTTGCGTGTTATGACATCATGGAGGATGCTGTTTTAATCTTGATGAGATACTATGGTGCTGTAAAGAAGCGGCAGAAAGAGTTTGAGTTTTATCTGAACGAACTAAAACAAGTATCTGAATATAGAAGAATTGAAAAATTAGCAGATGAATATTACTCTAGTATGTATGTTCATCAAAGTAAGAGCAAGTATGATTCCGAAGAGAGTATTTTGTTATACCAATCATATTACGATGAACTCTCCCCTTATCTAGACTCTTGTGATAGTTTTCGCTACCAGCTGATTACAAGACTTATTCAAGCCAATGTAGATAGTATCAGTTGTGATTTTGAGACCCTGTATCGGCATTGTTGTGAGGCAGTGGATTATTATTTAGATCGAAAAGTATTACATAAAACTTCGTTATATATTTTCCTTAATCAAAAGACATCAGCTTGCATAAAATTAGGATACTATGAAGAAGGGCTATACACTGTGAACCAATCACTAAAACTGTTGGATGATAATAGCATTAATTGGTATCCAATTAAACACAATGAATTCTTTATTTATATGCAATCAAAGGATTACAAACAGGCAAACGAAGTTTACAAACAAGTTTTCAATAAGAAACAATATAAAAATATACCTTCCTATATGAAGGAGTCTTGGGCAGTAGCAGAGGCATATTTACATTACATAATAGAGTTAAGAGCACTTGAAGTAGAAAAACCTGCAAAATTTAGGGTCGGTCGCTTCCTCAACTCCGTCCCTGAATTCTCCAAGGACAAACGCGTCCAAAACGTTCCGATTCTCATTATCCAAATTCTATTTATGATTCTCCGAAAGCGCACGGATGAAGCAATAGATCGAATTGAGCGAATAGAAAAATATTGTAGTCGGCATTTGCGCTACAACGAAGCGGTACGTAGCAATGCTTTCATTAAGATGCTCTTAGAAATTCCAAAAAATGGATTTCGGAAAGCCGCCGTTGTGCGAAAAGTAGAGCGTTACCAGAAAAAACTTGCGGAAGTTCCGCTTCACCAATCTGGTAAAAATTTTGATCTGGAATTGATTCCTTATGAGCGGCTTTGGGAGTATGTATTGAGTAGTTTGAAATAAAAGTATCGGACATCTTCGAGGGTGTCCGATACTCTTCTGCCTTGAATCACCAATTATCCGTTCGAAAGGGCGAGGCAGGCAATCCTTCTTCATTGTATAAATTAGCACCATCAGGATTATTTGCCCAAGCATAGCGCACTGCCGTTGGTTTCTTAATTTTTTCACTCCAAACAATCACCTTATCTTTCTTAATTTTTGCCTTTGCCCACACGAATTTTTTGTCTACTCCAGCTATAGCAAATTCTTCTAGGGTATCATCTTTAGCAACTAGACCACTTCCTGTATGATCGAAATATAATATGATCTTTTTGCCTTTTTGTTTCATCTTTTTATAAGTCGGACCACTGTAAACTAAGTCTTTTTCCCCATACGCTAATTTTCGCGCACCTAGCGATAGACGATAGCCAACGTCATGTTTATTTCTAGGATGAATATCGTTGGCTTCTCCAACATCTATGATGACCGCTTGTGCAGTGTTGGGGACTTTCAAAATTGCAGATTGGGATTCCCGAAGCATTGCCCAACCGCTTTTTGTAGGTTGCTTACTTGGTGCCATGAAATTAGCCAGTTGTACAAAAAGAAAAGGGAAATCTCCTTTTGCATTCCAGCGTTTGCGCCAATCTACTATCATATCAGAAAACAAATCTCGGTATTCAAAGGCTTCGCTTAGCGCAGCATTGGATTCGCCTTGATACCAAATCACGCCTTTTATAGGAAAGTCCAAAATTGGATGGATCATTTTGTTGTAAAGCAAAATCGGCATTTTATTGATTTGTCCAGGAGACATGGAAGCCAGTTCCACTTTACCTATTTTATACTTCCAACTTCCTGTTAAATCTTCCTTTTTTCCATCTAGGACGTAACTTATTTCAGCATTATCATCGCCGTACAAACCACCGCCACCGCCTGTGTCTTCCACTCTCACCGTAACCACATTTTCTCCTGCTTGCAAAACTGAGGCAGGTACTTCATACATGCGGTTGGAGCTATATTTTTGCTCCATTTCTCCTACTTTTTGCCCATTCACCCAAGTGATGTCCGAATCATCAATTTTACCTAAACGGAGCGTAATGCCTTTTCTTGCTTCTTGCGGAGAAAGTTGAATGCTTTTTCGATACCAAACAATTCCGTCTACGCCCTCTAGTCCCTGTCCTTCCCATAGATTGGGTAATTCCATTGTTTTCCAGTCAGCGTCGTCGTAATTAAGTGTTGCCCATTTCGCTTCCCCATCTACCAAGCCTTCATCTTTATTGGGCAGGGTTCCTAGTAGCTCTAGCAGCTTTTTTCGCTGCTTTTCTGTTTGTTCTCTTTGCCTTTTTTCATTAATCTCTCCTGCGGATTTTGCATCATCGTAGCCTAAGGCTTCTGCGCTCATCCAAGGCTCAATTCGACTACCTCCCCAAGAAGAATTCAATAGACCAATGGGGACACCCACTTTGTCGCGCAATTCTTCTGCAAAGAAATAACCGACTGCTGTAAAATTGGCAACAGTTTCACTGGAAGCCACTTGCCACGGTCCGCCATCCAAACGATTATCAGGAAAATTTGAACCTTTTCGAGTTACTTTAAAATGCCGAATTTGTGGATCGTTGGCATTAGCAATTTCTTCTTCGGCGCGCATGGAGTTTTGGAGAATCCACTCCATATTAGATTGCCCTGAACAAACCCAGACATCCCCAAAAAGGATATTTTTTAGCTCTTTTTTATCTCCTCCTTGTTCAATTAAAATTTCATAAGTACCACCAGCGGCAGTGGCAGGAAGTTTAGCTTTCCAATTGCCTTTGTCATCTATTCTTGCTTCGTAAGTTTTATCCTTGAAGGTCACCTTTATAGGCGTCCGCTCATTCGTCCATCCCCAAATTGGGACTTCGGTGTCTCTTTGCAAAACCATGTTATCGGTAAAGATGGAACACAATTCAAATTGAGCATAAATAGTTGAAGAAAAAAGGAATAGAACAGCAAATAGCAATGTTTTAAGTCTCATGTTTTTGTATGTTTTTTTGAAAGGGTGAATGGTTGTGAGAGAAACGATCAATCTAATGTAATCTTAATCGGTAAAATTTCAAAATTGGAATAGTGCTGCAATCGCTTTAAATCATTGGTAATGCCCATAAAAAAACCGCCGCCGCCTGCGCCGCAAAGTTTGAGTTTAAACCAATTGCTACTGAGTCCATCCAACCAAAGATTTTGAATGGATGCTGGAATCATAGGTTGAAAATATTGCCATTGAAAATGACTGATTTCGTGTAGAAAATCGAATAGTTGTGCCATATTATGCTGTAATAAAGCTGCGATGGAATTTTCAACTGTAGGCATTAATTGGCTCTCAATTTGCTGTTTGTAAGATTCTTTTTCACATTGTTGTACGAACCAGTTGATTAAATTTCCAGAGGTTCGAGCGAAACCACTGTCTAGTAAAAAAAGCTGATTGTCACTTGACTGTGGTAAACTAAACTGCTCCAAAACTTCAATATCACTTCCTTCGAGTAAAGTGGCTTTTTTCAGATAGCAAATCAAAGGATCGACGCCTGAACTTGAGCTGTGGAAATGGTTCTCCAAATGCGCTAATATAGCTTTCAGGTTTTTCAAATCCTCTCCTTTTTCTAAGGCAAATTGATCATAAATAGCCGCACATAAAGCACCTGAACTGCCTAAGCCGTAGCCCAGAGGAATATTGCTGTCAAATTTTAATCCATTCTTAATGTCAAAACTTAATTCATTGATATTTAGCTGCTTATGGAATATTTTTTCTTTTTCAATATACTTCAGCATTCCTAATAGACGATCATCTACTTCTTGATCAGTCATTTTCCACTGTCCAAAGAATCGCGGCAAAGGCATCGCCAACGCACGGCTTCCTAAAATCACCGTATATTCACCAAAGAGTAGGAGTTTTGCGGGATATTTTTTATCATTCATATCTTGTTGTACTTGTGATTTCCGTATCCAGACGAAGCCTAAAATTCATCGAATCTAACAAAAATTTAGTAATTTTTTTTCATCATAAATCATGAACCTAACTATTTTCAATAAAGCCATAGAAGTAGAAATTACGGCTGCTGAAATGGAGCGAGCTAAAAAGTTCGCTGCTGCGGTTGTCGGTACAGTCAACTATCAGGATAGCAATCAAAGTAATACGAAGAAAATACAAGAAGATCATTTTGTGAGTAAATTGGGAGAAGAAGCAGTACGTAAAATATATGAGCGCGCTGATTTTCAAGTGAAAGGTCCAGACTATGCTATTTATAAAGGCAAGCAAAAATCTTGGGCAGAAGATTTGTACATTGATGATATTGGCATGGCGGTGAAAACACAAAAACGCTCGGCAGCGAATCGATTCGGTTTATCTTGGACGTTTCAATGTTCCCAAAGACGCAAAGACCCGATTTTGAAAGATCCCTTGGCTTGGGTTTGTTTCGTTGTTTTCGAGGATGCCGCTAATGAAAATTGCTTGGTTTATCCCGCAAAACAGATTGGTACGCTTCAATTTCGTCCACCAAAATTAAAGCGGTTAGTCGGGAAGAAGCAAGTAGTTTATGCAGCAGATTTTTAATTTTCCAACGTATGCGCAGTAGTCAAATCATCGTCCTTTCCCCACCTCAAAACGTGGAAAACGAATATCAAATAATTGTGGAACTATTTGAAGCAGGCTTACAATGCTTTCATTTACGCAAACCTGATTTTAGCGATATTGAATACGCGCAATATCTAGCAGAAATTCCTATTGAATATTGGGATCGCATTATTTTGCATCACCATTATCATTTGGCGGAACAATTGAGTTTAGGAGGAGTACACTTGACGGAGCATAGTCGAAAAGATTTGGATTCGGATAGTTTGCAGAAGAAAATTACTAGCTACAAGAACGCTCATTTAAAGGTTTCTGCTGCAATTCATGATCTAAAAGATTTGTCGCTTCTAGGACAATGGTGCGATTATGTACTGATAAGTCCTGTTTTTGATAGTATTTCTAAAGCGGATTATAAGGCAAATACCGATTTAAAAGTCAGCAACTATCAAGGAAAAATTAAAGCTAAGCTATTTGCACTAGGTGGTATTAAGGCAGAAAATGTACAGCTTGCTTTAGAGAAAAATTTTGATGGAGTTGCGGTACTTGGATATATTTGGGGCAGTCCAAGCGATGTCGTGAATAGATATAACGAAATAACAGAAAGGCTTAGCAATCGCTCCGTGCCTCCGCGCTTACCAATCCTAGATACTCGCCCTTTCGTCCTTACTTTTGCAGGACACGATCCAAGTAGCGGCGCAGGACTCAATGCAGATTTAAAAACCTTTGAGCAAAATGAAGTCTATGGATTAAGTATTTGTACGGCTTTGACGGTGCAGACAGATGTGAGTTTTGAAAAGACGAATTGGGTAGAACTATCACTCATTTTAGATCAGGCAATTGCTATTAAAAATCGTTTCCCTTTGAAAGCCATAAAAATCGGCTTGATCGAAAATTTAGAAGTATTGGATTTGATTACTTCTCCGATGTTCAGGGAATTTCCAATCGTCTTTGATCCGATTTTAAGAGCCAGCGCGGGTTTTGAATTTCACAACGATCTTGAACTAAAAAAACTCTATCAGTATTTGAAACACCTCATTTTAATCACACCTAATCGAGAAGAAATACTTCAATTGGTTCCTAATGCTACCGCCAAATCAGCTGCTCAATTTCTTAGTCAACATTGCGCTGTTCTGCTAAAGGGGGGACACCATGAAGAGCGATTGGGCGAAGATGAATTGTGGCAAAATGGAAAGAAGATCGCTACGTTTGAGGCGCAAAATATTTCAAAGGCTGGCAAGCATGGTTCGGGTTGTGTGCTTTCTGCGGCAATTACTGCTAATCTCGCAAAAGGAAGAAGTTTAGTTGAGGCTTGCCGATCGGCGAAAGTATACACGGAGCAATTTTTGAATAGTAATGAGGGGCTTTTAGGTTATCATTATCGTTAAGCTGCTGAACAAAAGCAAATTTTTCTTTTTGTTTCCTGATTTACAGGAAAAACAAATTTTATTCTACACTCGACAATCAGAATTAAAACCTGCCAATAAATATTTTGTGAACAAGTCTAAGAAAAGACTTAATTTTGTGTCAATTTTCGGCTGCTACCGCATTTATAGCAGAGAAAATAAAACCAAATTAGAAAAAGCAGCTTTTACTAAGTAGTTCACCCGATTCGGAGTATGATTATTCTTTTTTAGGGTGCGTTTTTTGTAGTGCTGTAAACTCACACATTCGATGGCAAAAGTAGAATTGACAATGCCCAAAATGGGCGAAAGCATCATTGAAGCAACCATATTGAAATGGGTTAAAAATGTAGGCGACACTGTAGAAGAGGACGATACCATTTTAGAGATTGCGACCGATAAAGTAGATTCAGAAGTGCCCTCTCCAGTAGAAGGAACAATCGAGAAAATACTCTTCAAAGAAGACGATGTCGTAGCCGTTGGAGAAGTCATCGCAGTCATTTCTACTAATGGTGTAGAAAGTGCAAGCGCACAGCCAAGTGAAGCGAAGCATCAAGAAGTAGCTGTTGAAATGCCTCAGACAAGTAGCGAAGTACCTATACCAGCCACGGCTAGTTCCGCTATTAGCAGAACAGATTCAAAAGGACGTTTCTACTCTCCTTTGGTGCGTAGCATCGCCGAAGAGGAAAGCCTAAATATGCAAGAACTAGAGCAAATCGAAGGTTCAGGTGCACAAGGACGAGTAACCAAAAATGACATACTAGCTTATATCGGTCAGCGCAAACAAACAATTGCACCTGTAAGCAAACCACAAGCCACTCCTGCCCCCAAACCAATGCCTGCAGTAACTAACCACACGCCATCTTTTTCTGCAAACGGAGAGACCGAAATCATCGAAATGGATCGTATGCGCAAATTGATTGCCGATCATATGGTGATGTCGAAGCATACTTCGCCGCACGTCACTTCTTTCGTGGAAGCAGATGTGACCAACTTAGTGAATTGGAGAAACAAGGTAAAAGGACCATTTCAGCAGCAACATGGCGAGAAAATTACTTTTACGCCCATTTTCGTAGAAGCAGTAGCAAAAGCGATTCAGGATTTTCCAATGGTGAATGTATCTGTACAGGACAACAAAATCATCCGCAAGAAATACATCAATATTGGTATGGCGACGGCTTTGCCTTCTGGCAATCTGATCGTTCCAGTAATCAAAAATGCAGATCGCCTCAATTTGCTAGGTTTGACTAAAGAAGTAAACGGTCTAGCCAATCGAGCGCGCAACAATCAACTCAAACCCGAAGAAATTCAAGATGGTACATTCACCTTGACGAATGTTGGTACATTCGGTAATGTAATGGGAACGCCTATCATCAATCAACCACAAGTAGCCATTCTAGCTGTTGGTGCGATTAGAAAGAAACCTGCCGTCATGGAAACGGAATATGGTGATGTCATCGCCGTTCGGCAAATGATGTTTTTATCGCTTTCCTATGATCATCGAGTAGTGGATGGCTTTCTGGGAGGTTCGTTCTTACGAAAGGTTGCGGATTATTTGGAAGACTTTGATGGGGAACGGAAGATTTAGTAAAAGTATAAATTGAATAAGTTAGAACAGATTTGTTGTTCAGAAAAGACTTGCTAAGTTTGTTGACTCTAGCAGGTCTTTTTTGATTGGTAGATGCCTTAAGAGATGGTATGACAAATATCAAAATGAGACTTACCAAGAGTGACTTGTTTTGGATTTGGATGGACGTCGAGTCCATCCAAATCCATCAGGGTTTACTAAGGATAAAAAATGGTGGACAGCCATTTTTTATCCTTAGTAAACCCTGATCAACTCTTGGCGGTTCGATGCCGCCAAGAGTTGACAAAAGCAGAGACTAGAGTTTTCAGTACTTCAAATTTTCTATGAAAGTGCTATTTACTACACATAGGAGATCGTGTTCATTAATTTGTATCAATTGCGTATTTTTAACCATAAAATTCGTTGATAATCAGTATTTTAAACTATGAGTTAAATACTTTCAGAACTATAACAATCTCCATTTTAAACAATTCTAAAACACAAGACTCGTGAAATACTTGTTACTCGCTACTATTTGCCTTCTTAGTTTCCAATTTACAACTGCTCAAACTGGTCTTCCTCACATTCTCTCCATGAAAGAAAGAGCGGAACTCAAAGATCAATTGCTAGAAGAACGCATCGAAACGGTGTTGCCAAACCTAATGCGACGTGCGGGAATTGATATGTGGATATTGATTGCGCGTGAGTATAACGAAGATCCTGTTTTGAAAACGATGTTGCCTGCCACTTGGCTCTCTGCAAGGCGCAGAACGATTTTGGTACTTTTTGATAGAGGAGAAGAGGAAGGAATCGAAGCCTTAGCAATTGCGCGTTACAATGTTGGAAGTGCTTTTAAAAAGGCTTGGGATAAAGAGAAAGAACCCGATCAATGGAAGCGATTGATGGAGATAATTGAAGAGCGTAAACCTCGGAAAATTGGCATCAACAAATCTGAACATTTTGCACTGGCAGATGGAATTACGGCAACGGAACATGAACTTTTTCTGCAAAATTTGCCCAATGCTTATCAAGATAAAATCGTCCATGCGCAAGACTTAGCTATCGGTTGGTTAGAAACCCGAACAGAACGAGAAATGATTATCTATCAGCAAGTTATGCGTATTGCACATCATATTATTGCGGAAGGATTTTCGGAAAAAGTGATTCAGCCAGGTTATACGACAACTGATGATGTGGTTTGGTGGTATAGAGATCGAATCCGTGAATTGAAGCTGATCGCTTGGTTTCATCCAACCGCAGATGTACAGCGCGCCAGTCCTGAAAACAAAGAAAATGAACGCTCCTATTCGCGTCGTCCAGATACCGAAGTCATTATGCCAGGCGATTTGTTACACGTAGATTTTGGGATTACCTATTTGGGATTGAATACAGACACTCAGGAGAATGCTTATGTCTTAAAAGCAGGTGAAACTGAAGTACCCAGTTATTTGAAAAAAGCGCATCAAAAAGGCTTACGCGTAATGGATATTTTAACCAATGAATATCAGACTGGTAAAACAGGAAATGAAATATTAGCCAATACATTAAAAAATGCGAAAGCAGAAGGTATGCGCCCAATGATTTATACACATCCCATTGGCTATCATGGACATGGTGCTGGTCCGACGATTGGGCTTTGGGATCAGCAAGGAGGCGTACCACACAAAGGTGATTATCCACTTTATCCAAATACGGCTTATTCTATTGAGTTTAATACAACGGTTTATGTGGAAGAATGGCAGAAAGATGTGCGTATTATGATAGAGGAAGATGGCTTTTTTGATGGAAAGGAGTTTCGCTACATTGATGGGAGACAAACAGAATTGTTTCTGATTCCTAAACCTCAAGGGAAGGTGAAGTAGAATAGAGCCAAAAACAAGAGAGGACTTCACTTTTGTGAAGCCCTCTAAGTTGTATTGCTAGTGTCAGATTTTATAGTCTATTTTCTGATAGACTTTATCTTTATTGCTTCACAAAGCGAAGCGTCTTAATATCATTTTTTGCTTGCAAGCGAATGAAGTAGTGTCCATCCACTAAGTCACTTACGCTTAATTGTGTTAAAGTAGAGTTTTGATCTAATACCACAGAACGAACAACTTTACCTGTAATATCCAAAATCTGAATTTGATTGACCATTTGATTAGCTCTAATATTCAGTAAGTCAGAAGTTGGAGAAGGATAAACGTTAGCTACTAATGCTTTCTCAATAATCGTTTCGCCTCTATTTTCAATTCCTCCAATTGCACTCGCACCAGCTGTGAAAGTTGCAATTTCAGAATAATCGCTATTACCGTCATCGCAGTTTGAGCGAACTCTCCATTCGTAAGTCACGCCACTCACAATATTATTGCTAATCGTTGTAGAGTTTGTATTGCTATTTTGGTTCAACCTCCAGCGCGTTGTTCCTGCCTGGCGACCTTGTACAGTATAGCTATTTGCTGCTGCAACGGCTGTCCAATTCAAGGTAACTGAAGTACCTGTATTATTGGTCTCAAACAAGCCAGTTGGCACATCACAAGTTTCCATCATACAAGGCGGACAATCCGAGCCACCGCAATCGACACCTTCTTCATCGCCATTCTGAATGCCATCATCACAAGTTGGCTCCATCATACAAGGCGGACAATCCGAGCCACCGCAATCTACACCTTCTTCATCACCATTTTGGATACCATCGTCGCAAGTTGGCTCCATCATACAAGGAGGGCAAACCGAACCGCCACAATCTACGCCTTCTTCATCGCCATTTTGGATACCATCATCACAAGTTGGTTCACCACCAGTATCGCCAGCCACGAAAGTTGCAATTTCAGAATAATCGCTATTACCGTCATCACAATTAGAGCGCACTCTCCATTCGTAAGTTACACCATTGACGATATTGTTGCTGATCGTGGTAGAATTTGTATTGCTGTTCATTGTCAATTGCCAGTTACTACTACCTAGCTGACGACCTTGTACGGTATAGCTATTAGCTGCCGCAACTGCAGTCCAATTCAAAGTAACCGAAGTACCTGTATTATTTGTTTCAAAAAGTCCAGTTGGTGCATCGCAAGTTTGCATCATACAAGGCGGACAATCCGAGCCACCACAATCGACGCCTTCTTCATCGCCATTCTGGATGCCATCATCACACGTTGGCTCTATCATACAAGGCGGACAATCTGATCCACCACAATCTACACCTTCTTCATCGCCATTCTGAATGCCATCATCGCAAGTTGGCTCCATCATACAAGGTGGGCAATCTGAACCACCGCAATCGACACCTTCTTCATCGCCATTCTGAATGCCATCATCGCAAGTTGGTTCCATCATACAAGGTGGACAAACCGAACCACCACAATCTACACCTTCTTCGTCGCCATTTTGGATGCCATCGTCGCAAGTTGGTTCAACTCCAGCTCCGCAAGCAGTAGAATTAATTAGAATTTCTCTTCTTGGAGAACCTTCGCCAGTATCTCCCATCACAATGCGCATTCTATCTTTTTGGCATTGAGTGAACATATTTCTACATGCATCATCCGTATAATCCATTTGATTCTCT
This sequence comes from Bacteroidota bacterium, assembly GCA_039176995.1. Classification (GTDB taxonomy): domain Bacteria; phylum Bacteroidota; class Bacteroidia; order Chitinophagales; family Saprospiraceae; genus JAAUTG01. Next base: position 1,251 of record JBCDFY010000075.1, on the reverse strand, counting down.
ACTTGATCTCTACCTGGACTATCTGGACAGGAATCTACATCCGGGCAACCTCTATTCGAGCCAGCAGTAGTAGGGGTATCCTCACAAAAATCGTCTGCACTACAATTGCCATCTCCCCAAGCATGACGAAGACCTAGCCAGTGACCAACTTCGTGTGCCAATACTTTTCCTTGGCTGTAAGCTCCACCACCAGGAAATGGCATATCTGTGCTTCCAATTGCCGAAGGAATCATCACTACACCATCCGAATCTGCTCTACCATTTCCTGTTCCAATACCTGCCAAGGAAGGGGCTTCTGGAAATTGCGCATAACCAACCACACCGCACTCCATATCTAATATCCAAACATTAAAATAGCGTTCAGGATTCCACTGACTTTGCGGTTTGATAGTATTGTTTATGTAATCTAAATTTACACCTAGCAGGCATCCTAACACAGGTGTGCCATAAGGAGGTGCCGTCCAACCTCTGTCATTTCTATCAATTCTATTGACGCCAGGTTCTGCCATCGTATTTCCATTTTCATCTACGGTGGCTGTACAAAACTGAATCTCAATATCTACGCCATTTCCATCGCCAGAAGTGCCCATCACTTTTCTGAAATCATTGTTTAGTTGCTCTGTTTGAGCGACTAGAAAATCAGGATCAATGTTATCGCCACTTCCTAGTGCATCATTGTTATGAACAATATGATAGACAATTGGAATGGTATAAACTGTAGCATTTTCGCGGTTGAGTTCCGAGGATTCTCTAGCGACGTAATTTTCAAATGCGTTGAAGTATCTAGCGTATTCCTCGCCCAGCAGTGCTTCTTCAGATTCTACTGTTGGACAAATTTCTTCTGCTTGTGATTGTGCTTGAAATAAGAAAGGAATAAGAAATAAAGCCAAGCAAAGAGAAAGCGATAACAGCCAGTGCTTAGACTTCATAGTGGCACGACTAATTGTCATAAGGTTGTGTGTTTTTAAATTAGATGATGATTGTGATTCCCGTTTAGGAATCCATAAATGTTGTAATCGGTAGGAATAAATAAAAAGAAGAAGAACCTTCTTTAAATTTGCTTAGAATGGAAAAGACTTTCTGGATTGAGAGGCTAATATAGGTTGGTTTGATGAAATATCAGCACAAACCAAGAATTATAACATATTTCAGGTATTGGAGAAGAAAAAATGTTTTATTTGAATCAATAAGCACAACATATGAAACGCATTAATTTTTGGTCAAGTCCTAGAAATATCTCCACTGCTCTGA
>JBCDFY010000074.1:0-28683 GCA_039176995.1 Bacteroidota bacterium | reverse complement strand
GTCGTGCTGCGGGATGCGCGCGGCGCGGCGCATCGGTTCGTCGTAGGGCATCGCTTTGCAGTTGTTGCTCCGGTTCTGCGGGTCGCGGTCGGGGTTTCGGGGCTCGAAGTGGCCGACGGCTTTGACATCGAGCAGATCCGGCCGCTCGGTCGAGCGCACGACCGCGCAGAGGCGCGCGTAGTTGCCGGTGTCGCCTTTGCACGCTTTGCCCGCTATCGTGCCTCGCCAGGCGCACCGCGGGTCGCGCCGCGGCGACGACCAAAAGTCCCCGAGACGCTCGCGCACCGAGCGCACGACGTCCTGCTGCAGGGCCCAGGTGCTCAGGTTCGCGAAGTACGGGTTCGGGATCAGAAAACCGGCCTGCTCGTAGCCGTCCCACTTGGCGATGGAAGGTTTTAAAGGATAAAAATGGCTTTTCAGCCATTTTTATTCTTTAAAACCTTGGTCAATTCATGGCGGTTCGATGCCGCCATGAATTGAAAAGAGCAAAGATCAGAGCTTTTATCATCTCCGATTTTCTACAAAGGTAGAATTTACTTACATCTGCAATTCTACACTTCAGCTTTGCCCAAAACTTCTTGAATGCTTTTACATCTCCTCCCTTATTTGCTCACTCAATATTTTATAAATTTCATTCCATTTAGGATGCTTTTCCAGCAATTTCAAATGCCGCTTCATACTCACTTCATCTCCTCTAATCGCTGGTCCAGTCTGCATTAATTTTGGTACGTTTTGCTGTATTTTTCGCGCCGTCTCCAAAATCAAAGGACGTATTAAGTCAAAAGGAATGTCTTGTTGCTCTAAGATTTGATGCGAAACATGAAGAAGATAATTCGTAAAGTTATTTGCAAAAACCGCTGCTAAGTGCAAAGACGCTCGCTGTTCATCGTCAATTTTGTAAACTTTGGGACTGATTCTTTTCGCTAATTCTTTAAAGCGAGCTAATAAATCGTTGTCGGAAGCATCTACGCAAATTGGAATTTGTTCAAAGTCCGCTACTTTAGATTTAGAGAAAGATTGCAACGGATAAAAAACACCGTAGTTCTCAAATTTTCTTTTGAAAACACTGGAGGGCGTTACGCCAGAAGTGTGAACAACGCTTGCACTTTTTGGCAAGATTTCAGATAATTCTGATGCGACTTTTTCTATGGCATCATCGCTGATGGCTAAAATATAAAAATCGCTATTTCGCTCTAAATCAGCTAATTGCATGGCACATTTCGTATGGAGCTGATCTGCTAGATTAGCAGCATTTTCCGCTGTTCGACTATACACTTCTACTATCGTTAATCCACATCGCTGTAAGCGTCTTCCCAGATGATAAGCCACATTTCCACTGCCAATTAATGTGATGTTTTTGATGCTCAATGTTCTAAATTTATCTTTTGAACCACAAAGAAAACAAAGTTTATAAAGAGAAAAGTATGCAGATTTTTACGTCCTTGTAGCTAATCAAACAACTTTGCCACGAAATTCCATGTTTTTTACTATTGGATCAGAGGACTTCTCACTCAAAACAGTCAAATTGATTATGAACAAAGACATTCCACTCTACAAAGGCAAAGGACTCTTCGGAATGAGTACCGATTTTCTGAAAAATGTCGCTCAATTCACACATGAGAAAGAAGCAGATATAGGCGACTTTTACCGCGTAAAGCTATTTGTTCCGCTCTTCGCGACTTTTCGTCCTGATGTCATTAAACACGTTTTACAAACTAATGCCAAAAACTACCGCAAAAGTAGGGCTTATGACCAGCTGAAACTCGCATTAGGCAACGGTTTAGTGACAAGCGAGGGACATTTTTGGCGTAGACAGCGAAGGATGGCACAGCCAGCTTTTTACAAAACGCACCTAGAGGAATTATTTGCCGAAATGTCAAAAGTAACGGACAAATATGTACTTGATTTGAAAAAGCGAGTGGCGCAAAAACAAGTTATTGAAATTGATAAGGAGATGATGCAGGTGACAGCAGATATTGTGCTCCGCACTTTATTCAGCTCAGATAATCCCAATGAAACCGACGCGACCCATAAAATGATGGCAGAAATGCAGGAATATGTCATTCAGCGCGTGCATAAACCTTTTTTCATTCCGCTACAATATATCAACGGAAACCATCGGAAATTTGTAAAGTATAGAGCGAGTTTTAATGAAAAAATATTCAAATTAATTGAAGAACGCAGGCAAATGAAAACACGCCCTAATGATCTGCTTTCCATGTTTTTAGATGCCAAAGATGCAGAAACGGGCGAAGGCATGACCGATGAGCAGTTACGCGACGAAGCTATCACAATTTTTTCAGCAGGACACGAAACCTCTGCTAACGCACTAGCTTGGACGTTAGATTTGCTAGCTAGACATCCCAAAGTGGTGGAACGATTGAGAACAGAAGAGGTAGAAGTACTAGATGGCAAGACACCTACTTTTGCTGATTTACGCCAATTACAATATCATCAACAAGTCATTGAGGAAGGTATGCGACTCTATCCACCTGCTCATGCGGTAGGTAGAGAAGCCATAGCAGAAGATGAAATTGATGGAGTGACCATTCCTAAGAATAGTGTAGTTTTCATTAGTATTTTTGCTTTACATCGCAGTCCAAAATATTGGAAAAATCCGCTACAATTCGATCCAGACCGCTTTTCACCAGAAGAAAAAAAACAGCGTCCGCGGCTGACGTATCTGCCCTTTGGAGCAGGTGCAAGAATGTGCATTGGCAACCATTTTGCGATGATGGAAATGCAATTGTTGCTCGCTCGCTTGATTCGCCATTTTGATTTTGAAGCCCTTTCTGACCGACCCGTAGATTTTATTCCTCTTATCACTTTAAGACCTAAAAGTGCAATTCCGCTGATTTGTAAGCCTCGAACACAACTTGAAACAGTCATTTGACGTATTGTTTATACGTAATCTGCTAATAGCCAACAGCTAACAGCTAACAGCAACTAAAAACATGACTAAGACACCCACGACATCTACTGTTCAAAACAACATTTTATTGCAAGCTCAGCAATACGTCCTTAATCTTTATAATCAACATCACAATCCTAAATTGGCTTACCACAGTTATGCAAAAATGAATGCTGTAGTGGAAATGCTCAAACAAATTGCAGCACAGACCAAGCGGACTCCAAAAACAACAGAAATTGCACTCCTTACCGCTTATTTTAGAGGAACGGGCTTTTTAGAGAACTACAATTTTCCTAAAGAGAGTACTTTGAAATTCGCGCGTAATTTCCTTTCTGAAAGACAATATGTCGATCATGCGCAAGTATTGAGTAGCATAGAACATAGCTTTACTAGACAAATCACTACTGTTCCAGATGCGCTAGTTTCCGATGCCTTAAATGCGGTACAATACGGAGAAGAGTTCAGTGAACAGAGTGCTTTGCGTCGAATGGAACTGGAATGGGTAAAAAATGAAAGTTATACCAAGAAAGAATGGCAACAAGCAGAGTTAGATCGCCTTTTGGCAGTTCAATTCTATACCCCTTTCGCCAAGATCAATTTTGCGCCACAGGTTGCTCAAAATATTGCAAAAATCAAGACTTGGTTAGAAAAGCGAAGCGATAATGAAGGAGAAAATGCTGCTAAAGTTGTAGAAGAAAGCAAACGTCCCTTTGATCAAATTGAATCTGATACGGCCGCGCGTGGTGTTCAAACTTTCTTTCGCACCAATTACCGCAATCACATCAATTTAAGTGCCATCGCTGACAACAAAGCGAACATCATGATTAGCGTCAATTCAATTTTAATCTCCGTCCTCATCACTGTTCTGACTTGGCGCAATATCACTGAAACACAACCCGAAGTTTTAATGCCAGGTGTCATTTTTCTAGTCACCGCTTTGGCTTCCCTCATTTTCGCTGTTCTCTCCGCACGCCCCAAAATCACCAATCTCAATGAAGAACAAGATCTTTCTATCGCTAAAAAGAACATCGCCTTCTTTGGAAATTTCGTTCCACTGGAACTAGAGCAATACGAAAAAGTTATGGATGAAGTCCTTCGCAAGGAAGAACTAATCTACGGTAATATGAGTCGTGATCTTTATTTCTTAGGCAAAGTGCTTTCTAAAAAGTACTATTATCTGACGATTTCGTACAATGTTTTTATGCTGGGCTTTAGTATTTCAGTGTTTTTGTTTTTGGTGCTGTTATTTATTAGATAGAAGTGTGCTATTATTGTTGTCATTCATTCATTTCAAAATTTGATTGGCTCTTATTGGAAATCAAGTTGCTTAAGCAAAAAGCGTTCTTTTACAGCTCATGAGCGCATCGTCCGATTATTATCAGACTGTGAGCTGTGAGAAAAATTCTTTCAGGAGCGAAAAAAAATCAGCCAAAAGCTGATTTTTGTTCGCTCCAAAAGAATTTTTTGATGGATTGAAAACGGCTCGATGCCGTTTTCAATCCAAAATACGCTAATTATCACTCTTTGATTACTACTAATATTTTGAGATATAAATCGCAACTTGAAACCCAAATTGAGCCATCTGATTTACTATGAATACTTTCAAAACTAATATTATCGGCGAAATATTATAAAAATACAATATGAGCACTTACAACTTTTTTGATCCTTTGACAAATTTTGCTAAATGCATATTTACTGACCTTCGCTGCTCGGTCGGGAGAAAGTTTAAAGGAGCATACATAAAGTGAATCTCCCTTGTTGTTAAAACGCAAAAAAAATTCTTTAAGGAGGATCTCTCGCCTGCTCTAAGAGCATGCCTAAATTTTATCGTCTTGATCACCAACATTTTACAAACCTACCGTTGAAATAATTTATTCACTTCCCGATAGCTATCGGGAGATAAACTCATAAATTCTTTCTTAGGTAGACCTGTCCGCCTTTTGCGTGAACCGTAAACTCTTGATGATCAGTTAAATAAATTTTGGCTCTTATTAACAGTTAGGAGGAGATGCTTTACAAGCTCAAATGAAAATTTTTAGTTCCTAAAAATTTTCATTTGGTGGAATTTTTCTGGAGAGAAAGTCCCCTTGAAAATAAGATGAAAAATTTATTTTTCATCTTGTTTTCAAGAAATAACTTAACCCAAGCAGAATAAGAAAGCTCAATTTTTGCTCAAAAAATTTTCTCCCTCTAATTCTTTACAGGAGCCTAAATTTTTAGACAAGCTCTAAGAAGTTCTGGAGAACGGAATACTTGATTTTCAGTTTATTTAGCAAAAGAGGGCAATCTCTTACAAGATCACCCTCCAGAAATTACTATTACGAAATGCTTTGTGCAGTTCTTGGGATTAGTTGCGAATCAACTGCAACTTCTTCGTTCCAATAGCATTGCGCGTTCTCATTTGAATCAAATAAGTACCAGGTTGTAATCCAGTTAAATCAAGATTTAATTGTTGTGTACCTTCCTGTAGGTCTCCAAAATTTTGAGCAGAAAGTAAGTTTCCGACTAGATCAATCACAAAGATTTCTACATTTTGTGCTTCTTCCAATTTGACTTCTACTAAAGTGGTAGTATTATCAGTTACGTTTGGATAGACCTCAAAATCAATATTTCTGTTTGCCATTTCGCCTTCCAAAGCAGCTAGTGGGAACGTACCGCCATTCGATAGAGCAACCCAAGGCTCGAAAGCAGGAACATCACCAGAAAGAAAGCCCGAAGCAAAAACAACTGCGGTATTGCCTTTCCAAAAATCGAAATCACTTTTATAAGCAGCCACCACGGTGCTATTGTCCATTGCTGGTGTTACCGCCAAATCATAAGCCGCAGCAGGAACACTCAAATAACCAGCGGCAAAGTCTCCATAGGATACGTTGTCAAACAATACTGTTCCGTCTATCAAAGTGATGTCCACTTCTGGGGCATCTGGCGAACCGTGGAAAAATAACAAATCAATATTTCCACTTTCAGAAGCCATAGTACGTCCAATGTCCGTCACTTCAATATTGAATCCTGGATCGCCACCAACGATGCCGTTTGCTACGGCAATGTAATTTTGACCATCTTCCAAAGTAACCGGAAAATTCACAAGAATATCATCCGCAGAAGTACTATTTGCCAAAGCTACTCCGATATTCAACTCTACGCCTGCTGGTACGTCAACATAAGGTGTTGCCGTGCGGAAAGCAAAATTATCTAATAACAAACCACCGTTTACGTAAATATCTACGGTCGGCGTTGGAGAATTATGGATGACTTGCAATTTCGCCATCATCGTTTCTTCGGTTGCACCCATTGCTTTTAATGGGAATGTCCCTCCATTGGACAGTGCTACCCAAGGTTCGAAGGCAGGTGCATCACCAGAGAGAAAACCAGAGGCAAAAACGACCGCAGTATTTCCTTTCCAAAAATCAAATGCGCCTTCATAAGCTGCAACAACAGTCGAATTGTCTTCTGCAGGCGTCACTGCCAAACCGTAAGTCGCAGCTGGTACGCTCAAATAATCACTTGAGAAATTTCCGAAAGATACGTTGTCAAACAGCACTGTGCCATCCGTTAAGGTAATATCTACTTCTGGAGCATCTGGCGAGCCGTGGAAAAACAATAAGTTTATATTTCCAGCTTCCTCCGCCATGGTTCTTCCAATATCAGTTACTGCTAATTCAAAATCTGGATTACCACCAACAATGCCATTTGCTACAGCGATGTAATTTTTATCTGCTTCCAAGGTTACAGGAATATTTACTAGAGCTTCCTCTGCCGACGTACTGCTTCCTAAAGCAATACCAAGCGTCAACTCTACGCCTGCTGGAACTTCCACAAAAGGAGTAGCGGTGCGAAAAGCAAAATCGTCTAGTAATAAGTCGCCATTTGCATATACATCCACAGTTGGAGTTGGTGAATTATGGATGACTTGAAGTCTAGCAGTTTGGGCAAAAGTAAACTGTGCATATAGTAAAACAACAACCCATAGTATGAGTTTTTTCATGTCTAACTGAATTTTATTGGTTAATAAATAATAGCCTTACTATCTAATGTGTGGAAATAGAAAGGAAGGTTGCCTGAGTGAGAAAAAAAATTGGGGAAATTTGAAAATAGAAGTAAGAAAGAGGTGCAGGTAGGTGAGTCTTGGGATATAAGATTTTGCTTTTTGTCTAGCTTGGCATTTTCATGGATTTTTTCAGGGGCAAATAAATGAATTTAAATCATTGATAATCAATATAAAATCTTACAATATTTCGTACTTTAGTGGTTCAAAGCAAACTATTCTAATAGGATACCCACGCCAATTTGTCCTCCCAAATTGATGATTTTATCACCAGTTGCGGCATCTGGATAGGTAGAAATAATTTCTCCTGTAAAAGTGGGTTCGAGGAAAAGGTAGTGGGTGTTTTCGGTGAAAGAAAATGAAAAAGGAACTTGTAATCCAATACTACTCAAGTAAGAAAGTGAAAAATCATTTTTAACAATAGCTTTACTACCATCAGCGACATCAAAATTAGAAGATCGAGAATGAATAGCATCATGATGGCTTTCTGTTCCTTTATGATTGGTATTCAAATCACTGATAAGCCAATTTCCTGTGACACCAACTTTTGCATATAAAAATAGCTTTTTGAAATGAATTCTATATTTAGTGTAAAGCGGAATATTCAAGTGTTGAATTCCATGAGACAATTCTAGGCTCAGCGGAATATCTTCTCCTTCGGCTATATCTGTAGATCGGACTAAGATGAATTCTGCATCCAAAGGTGCTAACAAAGAAGGTAAAGTATGACGATATGCTTTCTCAAAACCGCCATCTGGACTGCGTGATTCTTCGGCTTTAGAGTACATGAAATTCAAGTCATAGTTAGCATCAAATTCAGCCGCACGGTATCCAATTCCTGTTCCAACTGACCAATTTTTATTGATAATTTTTTCAGCATTTGCGGCAAATGTCCAAGTAGAAGTGGGCGTAATTTCTAATTCTAACTCTTCCGTAGAAATTGGATAGCGGCGAAGACTATTATAAAGTCCACTGCTTGCTTCTATAATCCAAGTGCCTCTTTGCTTGATAATCTTTTCCTCGAAATTAGATACAATTTCATCGTTTTCTAACAAGGCAATTACATCACTTTGCAAATTAGTAATCGGCTCAAATTGTGCTTCAAACATCTCTTCTTTCTCTGGAGGAGTGGTTTCAAAAACCGTAATTTCTGATGCTTGCTTTTCTAGGCGTTCTTCTGTCTCATTGACATTCAATGGCAGCAAATTGCTGCTTGCCAAAGCACCTTGAAATAAGTTCTTTTGTTTAGGAACATTCGGTGGCGGAGCTGTAGGAGTCATTGCTGAATTATCTAAAACTGCGTTTTGATTCGTCTCTTCATTCTCTCTACTCGATTGACTATCAAGGATTAATAAATTTTCTTTTGCTCTTTGTTGCTCTATATTAGCTATTGGAATTTCCTTCTTTGTTTCCCATCCAAACCATTCCATCACCTGATTGCCAAACAAGAAAAATCCGATCATTAAGCCAAATAAAAATAAGAAGAGCACTAACAACCGACGCTCCCTGCGTTTCTTGCGCAGCTCTGCATTGACTCCCAACCAGATTGCTTCTGATGGTGTACTCCAAAGAGCTTTTTCCGAACTGGCAGCTTCCAGTTTTTGAGCAAAAATCTCTCCTATGCGATCTTGTTGATTCTCATTTTTCATATGCTGTCTCCGCTAGAGAATAGGCACTTTTTACTTGCTTACGAAGCATTGCTTTCGCCTTGAATAGTTGCGACTTGGAAGTATTGACGCTGATCTTTAAAGATTCTGCAATTTCTTTATGCGTATATCCTTCCATCACATACATATTGAAGACCAAGCGATAGCCTGTTGGCAGCGAACTAATCATTTTGACCAGCTCTTGCACACTCAATTTACTAAAAATTTCGTCATTCGTTACTTGCAGTTCTTGATAAGGTTCAATTTCTTCGGTTTTGAAGATTTTTTTCTTCGAGCGCAGATGCTCTAGAGCGGTGTTGATGAACACTCTATTCATCCAAGTTTTCAGCTTTGCTTTCTTTGCATCAAATTGCTTCAAGTCTCGAAAAACCTTAATAAATCCTTCTTGAAGAACATCCTCTGCATCTTCGCGAGTAGGCATATAGCGCAAGCACAGCAAGAACATCGGCGTTCGATACTGTTCATAAAGGGTGCGTTGCGCACGGGCTTTCCCTCTCAGACAAGCGTGTATGATTTTGTCTTCTCGCAAATTTCGTAACGTTTCTATTGAGTCTATGTGCAGGATAGCACGGAAAGGTTGTCTGGTAAACAGAAAAAGATGAGGGTTGTTCCGAAATTTAAGATTTCAGACCTGATTGGCAATGTTCTTGTAAGTCTCTAAAACATAATTTTGGAGCTTCTGAACTAAAGCAGGCGTTTTCGCTTTTCGGTGTTCTACTTCTTCTTTGGTAATGCTCTTTATTATGCTTTTCACCTGTGCTTTGATTTGATCGTTTTCTTCCACGAACCAACCTGCTTCTTTGAACATTTGCCAATTGTCGCTCTGCTCTGAACCACAAAATAGCAAGCTGCCACCCATAAAAATAGCGCTTACCGCTTTGGAAGGCACTGCAATGTGCGTCCACTTCTTAAGTAGTGTAACAATATGAATATCAATAAAATGCAGTTGTTCTCTGGGTACTCTATCTACTAAAATGACACCTGCTTTTCCTTCTGCGTAGGCTTTTACTTCTGCTGCTTTATTGCCGTAAAGTGCTAATACAATTCGATGCTTTGCAGGGTCAAGTGCATCTATGACGCCTTTAATAATTTCAGGATTGTGTGCATCGTTGATGTTACCGCAATAACCGAAATATAGTTTGTCGCTTTCGTACCAATCGGGAGGCGTTTCTGATTTATTTTGGTAGAAAAAGACACCACACGGGAGTAGTTCGTAAGGAACTTTAGCTTTGTACACACTTTGTAGATGCTTGGCTTGTTCTTCTCCTAAAGCAATGAGGAAATTTGGTTTGTTCTTATACGTTCGTTTCAGAACCCATTTATAAAATAGATTTTCCTTACGAATCATTCCAGTGGCATAGAAACCTTCGGGGAACAAATCTAACGACCACAACGCCCATTGAATCTTTTTACCAAACATCAACGACGCCCAAAAGGGCAAGAGCGGCGGACTTGTTGTACAGATGATTAAGGTATCTTTGTATTGCAGTGCCTTTTTCGTCAAAATAAAACCATCATAGAGAAAGGTAAAAAAACGAAGCAGTGCATTCTCTCCTTGATAAGGCGTTTTCAGTCGCAATACTTCGCCCGCAGGCTGCCGATTCGCACCACCACCTTCTGCTTTTCGATCTATACAGATCACTCTGCTCTCAATTTGAAATTCTTCTTCCAAATATTTCACCATATCTCGCACAGATTCGCCATTGATGTTCGGATTGGGAGGATAATGTCGAGTGAGAAAGGTGATTTTTTTTGTCATGTGAGTTAGTAAAAGAGGAAATCAAAAATTTGAAAAAAAGATAGCATTCAAAAAAGTGTGTCACGCAGAGTTCGCAGAGCGCGCAGAGTTCTGATTATCAACAGTTTATCTATTTACTAAAATTCAATTGACACAGATTATTGAACAGAATCAAAAAAACAGCACGCAGAGCTTGTAGAGCATATAGAGTGCTATTTCCAATCAGCATTAGTCAACATCATTGTCTTGAAAACTGCCGAAGATTAAATTCGATGACAAAGTAAAATGATCTATTGGAGTTATCCAAAGAAGTTTTTCCAAACAAAAATAGGCAGCGAAAAACTCCACTGCCTATTACCGTTCATTTCTTTAGCTGCTTAAATGCCTATTTTACAACTACTAACTTACGAATTACTTTCTCTGTCGTAGTTTGTAAAATCAAGAAATATAAGCCTGCTTCTAAATAACTGCCATTCAAACTTGCATTGTATTTTCCTGCTTCTAAGGTCTGCGCAGGTAAAATGGAACGCGCCAACTGTCCTTGTGCTGTGAAGAGCAAAAGTTGTGCTTCGCTGCGTTCGGGCAATTGATATTGGATGTTGGTGAAGTGCGTGAAAGGGTTTGGGGCGGTGGTTAGGTTGACTTCTTTTTTGAAAGCAGTCTCCTCAAAACTTCTTTCTTCCACTACTTCTTCTTCACTGTTTTCTGCTACTTCACATTCTACAATTTCAGCGGTGAAGTCGCTGTCGTCTTCGGTCTCGAAGCCTGGCAGTAATAACACTTCTTTTTCAGCGAAATAGTCCACGTTCGCCTCCAATGAAACAATTGCACTAGATTCGATGATGAGTGCTTGATAAGTTGAATCTGTCAGTTCATCATCATCGAAGTGTTCGATGAGTTCTTCACAGAGGAGGACTTCGTCGGAGCAAGGGTCTTTTGGTAGGTCGGTAACTTCTACATTGAGTAAGCCGTGTCCGTAGCAACCTTCTCCTTCATATTCTACAATACTCGTACCTGAAAATTTAGGAGAAATATTGAAATATTGCCCATTTTCAAAGTCCCTATACTTTGTCCGAGATTTATCTGAATGATCTATGACCTCTAATTCCAACGTCCCAGTGACATCTGTTACATTCAAAGGAATCCGAGTATTGTAGCCATACGATAAAGTCGTGGATTCAGGTAGGGTAAGTTTACAAGGCTTGTTGTCTGAGGTTGCAGATTTTAGGATGACGTCAACGATTTTATCTCTACCATAGCCCGAATGTAATCCAACCACGTATTTGACGCCTTTTTCCGTTGCAAATTCAAAGGAATAAAGGTCATTAGAATAATCCCTTGACGCAAGATGAGAGTTGTACAATGGAATCAAATTGCAATCCTCGTCAATGTCTACGTAGTAGTATACGCCAAGACTGCTGATGTAATTGGAACTGTGGTCAACTTCTAGCGTATCTGTTCCTCCTGAACCCTCGAATGACAACCACGTAAATTCTGCGTTATTTGTGTTGTAGAGATAATTGTAATAAGAAGTAGCTTTGCTTAAATCGACACTATAAGATTGTCTAGGAGTTAAACTCAAAGCGTCCTCGCAACGCTGTATGCTTGAAGTATCGGAAGATTCGCAGGTTGCAATTAAGTCAAAATCTTTATCGTATGAGTCGCTACGACTATAACGGACTGCTATTAAATAGGTACTGTCTTCGCGTGCATAGAAGCTCAAATTTCGTACCCTATCATAGAGGTTTTCTATTCGTTTTTTATCGCAACATCCTCTTTCATATACCTCAATAAATCCGTAGTTATTAATGAAAGAATAGCTATTATCAGCAACGAGTTCTAAATTGACGAATTCTCCTTTGCCAACAATGCTGTACCAAAGCCTTTTATTACCACTTCTACTAGCGCGAGTGTAGTCGCAATCTTCTGAGTTCTCACAATCAGTGGCAAAGTCTAATTTAGCTCTGACGGTATCGCCACAATTGATGGTTGCGGCATTGGTGCAGAAGTCGTTTTCTAGAGTTTCACTACACTCAATTGAAAATTTGATGACATTATTGGATCTACTATTCGTGTACATCCTTATGTAATAGTCTTTGCCCTCTTCCACAAAGAACGTTTTTGCGTTTATACAGCTTAATTCACCACAATGACCTTCGTATATTTGATAAACTAGATTTTCGCCATCAATTTTTTTCCAACTGTTATCCCCAACAATTTTATACCAAACGACTCCTGCATCGCCACTATTTGAACTCGTACAAGGAGCCTGTTCAGAAGCTGCATCTGCATATAATGTATTAATGACGTAATCTTTTCCACATTCAATCTCCGAGGCAGTAAGGCAAGCACTATTGGTTATAGTGGGATAACAATTCATTGTAAAATCGTAGGTCTTAATGTAATTTCCATCATTGCCTATTAGATAGCGTATGTAGTACACTTGATTTTCTTCAAGAAATACGCCTTCTTCGCTCATCGTTCCATGACATTGTACGAGATCATCGGACAAGGTATAAATACCTTCGACATTGTTGTTACTAAAATGTACATATTCGCCATTCCCCACTGTTTCAAACCAAATATCTTCAATATTTTCATCCACACATGGTTCCCTCATGTTACTAAAAGTAGCGGTATGTATTTGACCTGAATAAGCGGTCTCGCAAGCAATTGGTATGGCATCAATAATATCGTCATTATCAACAAGTTCTGAACTGCTGACCTTCATATTGATGTGATATTGAACTGAATTGTGATAATTCAAAAAATAGGATTTGCCTTCTTCTGCAAAAAAAGTGAGTTTGCTGTTGGAAAGAAGGGATTGATTATCAATACAAGTGAATTCATCACAATTTCCTTCAAATAAAGTAATGTTGTGACGCGAAGCCGAATAAGAAGAGTAATACATCCGTTCTAACAAAATATCCAAAGTATAATATTTGCCATCGCCTTCTAGCTGATACCAAAGTCCTGGGAGCGAAGAGTCCTCACCGCAAGTAGGATCATTGATGGCAGCATGGTCTAAAGAATCTGTTATTTCACTGCCGTCCTCTAGCGTGGTAGCACCCGCACATAAATCATTAGGCGCAATAGGTAATTCTAGAAAAGATAGCTCAAACCCTGATATTTCGGGCCAAGTGCTGCGCGATGAGTAGACTTGTACATAATATTGTTTCCCCTCCTCCAAGTATGCTCTTGTATGAGTGTAGGATGATACTCTAGCAGCAAGACAAACTAGGCTATCACAATTTCCTTCATATAAACTGTACCGAAAACCGTAGTAAGAATTATCCGTCAATTCAATATTATAATACTTATTGTTTCCTTCTACTCGAAACCAAGTATCTGCATAGTTGCTTGAACTACAAGTAGCTCTGCTGTCTTTTCTTCCATAGCTCAATCCTCTACTGTAAATGGTCAAGCCTTGAGGTGTAATCGTTTCTGCATCATCACAAAGATCACGAGGAACTTTTGGCGCACAATTTAGTTTCACCCAAAATGGATCTTCCACATCGTCAGAAATCACATCAACATAATAAACCACATCTTCTTCCAAATAAATATAATTATTGACTACCGAACTCGCGCTGACTAAATTCCCATCCTCTTCTTTATAAAAATATACCCACGGACGATAGTAGCTACTTCGGTTTTCAAATCCAGCATTTACTTTATAAAATTCCCCCGTGCCAGTTAAAGTGTACCAAACGCTAGGTTCGTCTCTTGAATTGATGGAATAATCGCTTTGTGCACCTACCAAAGTTCCCTTGACTGTGTCTTGGCAACTGATGGGAAGCGCATCCGTGTAAAGATTATTGCTCACTGGAGCACTTGAGTAGGTGTAGAATTTGTGTTGATCTAGAGCAGCATTATAGCGTTCGCTGATGTTTAGATAATATTTTTTCCCTTTTTGAGTGAAGATGGAGTAGGTGCTATTGGGTGGAAAAAAAGTCAATCGTTCACAAACAAATTCCTCACAACTTCCCGTTGCCATTCTGTAGAAAAGATTATTGTCGTTGTCGATTGGAAGTACATTTAGTACGCTGTCATTGCCTTCAAATACATACCAAACGCTAAAAGAATTTAGACTATTGAAGCAAGGAATTGTACTTCGCCTAGTATCCAAAAAATTGGCGGTAATTGTATCTCCAACTACAACAGGCAATGCTCCCGAGCATTCGTTATTTCCTACAAAATTTACTTTCTTGATTGTAAAACTGAAGGTCAATGATTGGTTGGAAGATATTTGAAGGTAGTAAGTTTTTCCGCGTTTTGTTTGATAGGCAGTTGCTCCATTTATGTATTCTTTTTCAATACATTTGAATTGAATACAATCTCCTTCATAAAGTTCCTCTCTCCGTCCATTCTCACTCCCTACGATTTTGATCAATTCTCCTGTTCCCTCAAAAGTGTACCATGAATCTTTGTAGCCATAAGAGCTTGTTCGGTCACAAGCTATGAATTGGCTATTGGTTGCTGCATTGTGATTGTAAATGACGGTACTATCCATCTCAATGCTCTTAGCAGTTCCGCAAGCATCATTAACCAGTGGATCAAGGCATTGAATTTTCAAATTAGCACGGAAAGAGGGTTGGTAAGTACTGCATAAGATATAATATTCTTCTCCTTCCTGAGAGCTGAAAGTTACCTGTCTTGCATAATCGCTACAACTCTCTGGATAAACCACGCCGTAAGTGAATTGCTCGGTACAAGTCATTTGATCGCAAGTTCCATCAAAGACGTTCAAGTAATTGCTGCCTCCACAAATTTCAATAGAGATGGTCTTGCCTGTCCCCTTGAATTTATACCAAACACTCTCATTAGAAGAATCATAACCACAACCCGTGATCCAAGTATGATCGCTGCGTTCTTCTCCAAAATCCACCTCCACTTCGTCTCCACAGAAAACCTCAATCGCTTGTTCGCAGTCGTCATTGGTGATTTGGGCTTGCGTTATAGAAAATGCCATCATCAGGCATAGAATTGCTAGTGTGATGCGTTGCATAATTGATCTTTTGAAATGAAAAAATACTTTTTCTGAGGCTACGAACTATTGCTTCAACTGCTTCTTCAACGCCTCCACTTCTTTTTTCAATTCCTCATTTTGTTTCTTCATTTCGATCAAATACAAAGTCAGCTCTTCTACTTTTTTCAAGAGCGTTGCATCCATATCTCCTAGGGAAAGTCCTTCGGCTTCCACTTGTCTTGCAGAGGGCACTTCAGGTAAGTGTCCATTTTGCTCAATGTAAGTTTCTACCTCTTCTAAAGAGCGTAAATTGTAGTCTTCTTCAAATACGTAATCAGGCAAGTTCACATCGCCACGAACGCGTACTTTGGTTGCACGTATTTCTCCATCTACAACGAATTTGGTAACTGGTGTTTCAGTTCCGATGCCTACGCTGCCGCCGTTGTAGTAAATCGTTCCATCTTCCTTGATGTTCCAGACACTTTCAGTCACAGTGCCATTTCCATTATCATCATCACTTCCGCCACCATTATCATTACCGCCGTCTCCGTTTCCATTATCTCCTCCACTATTATCTCCGTTCCCCGCGCCATTGTCGTCGTTATCTCCGTCATCTGTTGGGTTGTCGTCGCCATTATCATCTCCTCCGTCATCTACTGTACCGTCTATTTCTAGGATAAGTTGAGGATGGAAAGTTTCGTTCTCATGTTCTTTAGAAGCGAAATTCGTTAAAATTTCACCACTTAAATTACGTGCTCTACCCTCCATTCTAAAAATCATCAATGTAACTTCATCTGTGCTAGTCCAAAGTGTCTCAAGATCAGTCTCGTAAGCATAGTTTGATTGAATACTACTATGATTGAAGTAACTGATAGTACCAAGCGGATTTTCTGATGCACGCTTTGGCTTATTACTACCACTTACCGTTTCTTCTTCCCAATCATTACGATCTCCTTCATAGATTCCCATTGGTCCAATATAGCTTTGATTAGTGGCCGTTAATTTCAGTGAAGCTTTTGTAATTTCCCCATTGATAGAAGAAAGATCAAATTTTAAAAAAGCGTGTTGCTTTCCATACTTTAGTTGCAGTATCTCTATGTCCTTAGGTACTCCATTTTGCCAATAAACATCATCCGTCGGCTCTAAGGTAACCGTCGTAGTCTGTCCAAATCCAAAAATAGAGAATGTGAGTAAGCAGAAAATCGTGTAAGCGAATGACTTCATGGTTGTGTATGTTGATTGCTAGTTAAATAATGTCTTTTTAGCTTGGTTCATAGAAGTTACTGTTTTACATTAGTATGTTGACTAATGATTTCTTTCTCGCTTTTACTTGTATGTATTCTTGCTGCTTGTTGTGAGAGATTTTGAATGGTAGGAAATGTTTTCAAGGCATACCAGTTTGTCTGTCTCTCTTTAGTAAAGGTAGGAATAGTTGAGGGAATGGCAAATTGATTGAAAAAGTTTAACGTTTGTTAGAGATAGTCTTAATGTATCCTACTTTTTATATGCGCTTAAAAATCAGTGTACGCTCATAGGTCGTATCGCCCTCAGGAACAAATGCAGATACTCGCATCAAATCTTTTTTTATTTTTAAGACAATGAAATTTACAGGATTGAATTTGTCTTCAAGAAGGAGTACTTCCAATTTTTTCTTCTTGCCATTTACTGTCGCAGACTTCTTTCCATGAAACCAAGAATTGAAGTGATCTTCTGTTTGCTCACATTCTTCAAATCTATATCCATATTGTAAAGTTGCACTACCATCTGCATTCAAAACAATTCGTTGATCAATTTTGCAAGGATTATTTCCTTTCAAAGCAACTCGTTGCCATGTTCCTATCAACTTCTTGTTGACTTTTTGTGCACATACTGAGTTATTGACAAGCATACCAAAAAGTATGCTTGTCAATAGAAGTGCTTTTTTCAAGTTATTCACACTCATTTCTATTATATGCTGCAATAGCACGTTTAAGATCATGTTGATTTCGCTTGTACTCTCCAATCATGATTGCTGCCGAGAGGACTTCGCAATCTTCAAATAATTTGGAGAATCCTGATTTCCAATTGGTAAATCGAGGATTTGTAATATGCAAATCTATCAATTTACCATCTGTGGTGCGAATTGCAGTAGATTTATGTGCTACTTCTCCTGGAGCTAAGAACGTTTCATAATATCGATAAAGCTGTACCTTGCTACCATCCATAATAAGCTCCATGAAACTAGGTCTTTCTCTCAAAGTCATAGCTTTCTTGAAGGGCAAGGTTTGAAAGAAACGATTTCCGAAAGCTGCACGTTCTACCCAAGATGGTTGAATGAGTTTAGAAACTGATTTCCCATCTTCTACATAGATAAACTTTACATTCCCATTATCATAAAACTCTAAGTCTCCAAGACTGCTAATTACAAATTCGCCAGCAATAGAATCGCCTTTCGCTGTAATCACGTAGCCCTCTATTGACTTAGAGGAAGAATGCTTTTTATCCTTGGCTTTTAAATGTCCATAGTCCGCTTTTTCTGGTGAAGCAACATTTGAAAGATCAACTTCAAAGTGACGAGTCGTCGTATTATTAGCTGTAAACAATTGTTCTGTTTGAGCAATGGATTTTTCAAGATTTCGCGTTACACTTGCATCTGTTTTCACTGTCTTGCAAATCTCAGCGTATTCTTTTGCAGTAGCTAGATCATCAAGCCAATAGGACACATTAGCAATATTGTAGTTGCAAGCGTAAAACATCTTTACTTGCTTCTTATTGCTAGGGTCGAATTTAGTTGCTTGTGATTTCCAAAAATCTATGGCTGGAGCTACTTCTTCAGCAGTGTTTCCGATGGGTGTATCTGCTTTTAGTTTGGCTAATGCTTCTATTGCTTGTGTACCATATCTAAGAAAGTCTTCTGCATTTTCTACCTTTTTCCCTTTTGGGATTCTGATATAGACCGTTTTTTTAACGTGTTGAATATCAAATTGATCTCTAAATTTTTTGCTCAACTTCCAAAAACCGCCACCAATTGCCTCTTTCGCTAACTTAATTGGTGCTTGATCTTTAGACCAAGCCTCATTTAAAGCCGTCTTCGTGGCTATTTTACCATCACCTGTAAATTTATAAGTCTTAGGAGTATCAGAAGAACCTTGAATTTCATCAAAGATTATATTACCTTTGAAATCTTTGACTTTAATACCAACTGGAACATAGTAAATAAATTCTTTCCAGTAAGTAGTTTCCTTGATTACTTCACCTGCCTTATTTTTGTACTGATTCGTCTTTGTTTTAGTCTTTGATGAAACAACTTTCAATGGTTTAACCGTAGCTGAAATATGAAAGTGACCTCCTCTTGGGACTCGCTTAAAGCCATCCAAAGAGAAATAACTATCCATCACTGATTTTTCTGTCATTCCTAAATCTTGAAGCACTTGTTCGGTATCATTTAAGGAAACGGAATAAGTAGAATATTCACTGGATAGTGGATTTGTAGGTAGCTGACTGTACTGTACTTTTACACTTTCACTTTTGATTTTTTGTGCAGAAATAATGGGACAATAGCAAAGCATCCCAAAAATAAATAATAGTGAGAATCTAATGTTCATTAAGTTTATTTTGACCTCTGGAAGCGAGGTATTAAAAGAAATAAAATTGAATATTGCCAAAATATATTTGGAGAAGAATCATGCAGATTTTATCGTATGAAAATAATCTAGTACGCTACTCGCTTTGAAGTATGTGCACACTCACTGCCACATACGGCTCGCAAGGAGATTTAGAGGAAAAATAGAATACTATTCACAGAAGATATAATTTTAACTTATTGATAATCAAGACTAAAATATGAAATTTTTTCTTTCAGAATAAGACTTCCTTCCTGTGGTATTTCTAAAATATTAGAGGCAATCTCTGTGTTTTGTTGGTGCGTCTGACTAAGTTATCTCTGCAAGATATTTATTCTTAAGCTTCAATCCTCTATTTTCGGACGATCGGTAGGAATTTAGGAATGAACGGTAAAATTGACACGAATTTTAATAAAATAGCTCTCCTAATAATGGCAAAAAAATTCCATTGAAAAGGAGGAGAGTATTACGATTTTTTAAAAGCTACAGCAATATGAATTGGCTTCTTAAATGGGTAGTCAAGATTTAAGAATTTTATATTTCTATTCTACATTCCCAAACACCTTTATCAACTCCCGATAAGTCAAATCATTCTGCAACAATTCTTCATTTCCAATCACGATCAAATGCTCACGCGCGCGAGTGAGTGCAACGTTTAGTTTGCGATCTATACCATCATCGGAGAGGGAGACGAGCGATTGCAATTGACTCAAACTATTGGTGCAGAGAGAAATGAGAATAATGTCGCGCGCGCCACCTTGATAGCGCTCAACGGTATCTATGGTGAGTAAGTCTAAATCTATTTCTGCATCTTTTAAGGTATCTCGAATTTGTGCAATTTGTGCGCGATAGGGCGTGATGATGCCAATGGAATTCGGAGTGAGTTTACGCTTGTTTGCTTGATAAAGCTGTTGGAAATTTTCGATTAATTGTTTGATTATCAGGGCTTCGTGTTGATTGGTTTTTCGAGTAAGGCTGAGTTGGTCGCTTTCGGCTGGAATGAATAAGGTGCGTTTTTGGCAAAGCAATTGTTGCAGCGGAAGTGTAGAACCATTGGACTGAAAAGTCAAGGCTTGCTGCTGAACTAAGCGATGTGGAATTTCTTCTGGCAAAATTTTCAGCGTATTTTGATAGAAATGTATGTTCGGAAAGTGCATAATATCTTGGTGCATACGTCCTTGATGACTCAATTGTGCATACGCCCATTTCCAACCCATTTTTCGCGCTCGAAAGTAAAGCCGTTCAAAGAGCGAATTACGCAAATTATTCAAACCTAGCTTATTCAAATCCTCATCTTCTACTTTGCTTTGCTCTTCGTTTTGTACTACCACTGCAGGCAATTGCCGATGATCGCCAATGAGCATGAATCGCTTAAAATGAGGGAGTAAACCAACTAAAAGTGGCTCTAGCACCTGCGAGGCTTCATCAATGATGACCCGATGGAACGTTTTCAATTTCATCAATTCGGGGCGACTCACTACGGAACTCACCGTACTCACAAAAATACGATGCTGCTCCAAGATTGCTTTAATTTCTCTGCGACTTTTGACTTTTTCGATCTTAGTATGCAATAATTGTGCATGAAAACGTACTTCCGTTGAAAAGGGTGAACCAATCCGTAGATAATGCGCTCGAATGTGCTCCCCAATACGTTCTATCGCATCACAAATTTCATCTACCGCTCGATTGGTATATGCCAATAGCAAAATATGCTCTTCGCTATTTTCTAGTAAATGCTTGACAAGATGTTTGAGCATCATACTCGTCTTGCCTGTACCAGGAGGTCCCCAAAGCAAAAAATACTCCTCCGCAGCGAGTGCTTTTTCTAGGATTCGGTGTTGCTCTTTGGTCAATTCTGGGTTGGGTGGAAGTTGGAGATTAGAACTCTTTTTTGGGGCACGAGCAGTGAGTAGCAATTGTCGTTTGTGAATGGCGTGCTGCATAAATTGATACAAGCCGCGATACATTCCAATGAACGAACTATCCAACATATCATGCTCCAAATTCCAGTGACGATATTGGTCAAAAATCTCACTATTGAACTGCCGACTTCGTAGTTGAACGACGACTTCTTCGGAGGTCAACACTAGAATATTACACTTGAATATTTGATTAGAAAGTACTGGAATCTCATCACTCCTTTCTTCCTTTAAAGGATACAAAATGGCAATGTCTCCTTTCCTGAAATTAGCGAGTGGATGTGTTTGTTCCGTTCTTTGGAAACGAAGAATTGGCTGCTCTGCTTTCGACTGATTATCAGTGAGTTCCAAATGATTAAGCAACTCGAATCTGGCGTATTTATCATTCAAATCATCCAACCAAAGTGAGGCCAAACCATTAGCATTATCCACACCCGAGACGCCCGTTTTTGCCAAGCGATGTTCGGTTGCAATTAAGCTCGCAAAAGCATTGAAGTATTTCTGCTCGGTTTTGCTCATTCCTTGATAGACCTTCTCAAAATTGATGATGTCTTGCTTGAGAAAACCAGAAACGTGCGCAAAGCGATTAGCAGTCAGTTTCCGGAAAATATTGGGACGCTCCAGAGTCAATTCATTGCGCTCCGATTGATTGAACAATCCTGATAATTCGCTCAGTTCCCAATCTAATGCAACCAACTGATTGCGCACTTGCAAAGCCTCAAATTGCTGCGCTTTCACGCGCGGTGCAAAGCGCAAAGACTTCTGCTGCAAACCAGAATAGAGAATGTAATTTTTAGGATCAATTTTCTTTCCGAAGACCGATTGGATCATCAAATCATACAGCAAAGTCTGCGTGAAATGTGCATGATTGATGCCGTATTGATTAGGGCGGTAAGTCTTGCCACTTTTCAATTCTACGATAGCAGAATTATCTTTCTCTTGATAAAAAATATCCAACCGTCCTTGTATACCGTAGGTTTCGGAGTAAAAAGAAGGCTCTAACAAACAGTTTTCGGGTTGAATGCCCTCAGACGCAAAATCTTGCATCACCATACGCTTCAAAGTCGTATAATGCAATTGCGATTTTTGCATCATTTCCTTGATTTCTTGATCGCCAAACAAGCAAAAAGAAAGTGGATTGAGTTGCTGAAAAACCTTAGCAAAGGTATCTCGGAAAGTAGTTTCAGGATTGGTCATCAATTCATCCAGAAAGAAGTTAGCAATGTTTCCGAGCATCAAATTTTTATTGCTAGGCATTGGCAAGAACTTCTTCAATAAATAGAAAATCGGTTCTGCTCCTTGCGCGCTAAAACAAGCCGCAATCGCCGACACATCCACCAAATAATCTGGCTCAATTACAAAAGCTCTCGGACGATAAGTGCCTTCGCTATCCACTTCCACTTCCAACAGATTCAGCGTTACTGGAAAACCAAAAACTTTCCTAATTTTCAAGATGCTAGGATTAAAATTTTCGTTGCGTTCAGGAATGTTGTATTGTACTCGAATATCCTCCGTTTCCAAGTCTTCTGCTCTTGCAATCAACTGCTCTTTCGCCCGATCTTCCGCCATTACGATCACCCGAATTTTGGGATAATACGCCTCTACTTTCACATCCGAAATTTGCAGCGGAAACTGCTTGGGTAAAATCGTACGAATAGTATCGGGAAAGTCTTGTTGGAAGATTTGATTAATGAGTCTAGCTACTACGTTAATGCCCGCTTGGTAAGCAGTTTCAGGATCTTTATGGGATTTTACTGCTTTACGAAAATGATGCAGATGCAACTGCAATTTCTTATCCAATTGATAGGTCTGACTCGCATACACCATCCTAGAAAAGAGCGTCGAAAATTGAATGCGCTCCCGCCTTGTACTTTCCACAAAAATCAAGCTCATCAACTGATACAGCGCGTCCGATCGCTCCTGCGCAGAAAGTGAATCTGCTTCCACGATCTTCTCTAATTCCCGATAAAATAATTGCCCAAGTACTGCTGCGTTCATAAGGACGAAGGTAAGTGTTTCAACTGTCTTTCTGTAAGTAGAATTTTAGATAAATTTCTCTTTTTTGGAACTTCCCTTGCGCATTCCTAGTTTTATCTGTAAATTTGCAGCCCGCTTGAAAAGAGAGCGGTTTTTTATTGAAATTTTGGTCCCATAGCTCAGTTGGTTAGAGCATCTGACTCATAATCAGAGGGTCCATGGTTCGAGCCCATGTGGGACCACTTCACGATTTGTTAAAACACTGATAGTCAAGGATAAACACTAAGAAAAAATCCTCAGCAGTCATTTTAGCAGTCGTTTAAGAAATAATATCAAATTTAAAGATCAGGTACTTGTATCTGATCTTTTTTTGTTTATGGCATTTCCTTATTTGAATCCACCATTATAATTCCTCTACAAGATACAAAATTCTTCACTCTTTAGGAAATTTTCCGCCTTGCCTTTATTCAAAAAAAATGCCCCTCCACTCGTTAAAGTGAAGAGGCGAGTAAAGCACCGTCATTGGAGGTGGGGGAAAATCAGGTGCTTATTCTTCTATAAACCGCCTTGAAGATTCATAAAAATATTCAATAGGTTTATCAACAAGAACGGCTATGGATAACAGAGTGATAGCATTGATATGATTCTTACCATTTTCATATTTTTCAAGCTGTTGAGGACTAACTCCCAATGCCTTCGCCATTTCACAGCGATTTATGTTTGCCATTTCTCGGTATTTTCTTATCTCCCATCCGATGAGAGGTTTAATTTTATTGCGAAAGTTCTTATTTAGATTTTTGACAGAGAGACGCTCAATTGTCTTTTGTAAATTTCTCATTTTGTAACCCACACGATATACTATAACTTGCTAAATCATTCTAATAATGACTGTATGCATTATTAGAATGATTGTACTGTAAGTGTCAAGGGAAAAAAGCATTTTATTCTTTTAGGCTTGACGATTAGCTTATGAAAAAGGATAAATAAGGCATGATTTCAATAGACAAACAACTTAAAGTTGGAAGAAGTGCTCTGGGCTGGTTTCAGCGTGATCTAGCGAAGCAGGCAGGGCTTAGTGTAGATACAATCAGGAATATAGAAGCAAGAAATGGGCAACCCAAACAGGAAACAATTGACAAAATTTTAAAGACGTTTGAACTGGCAGGCTTTGAAGTTTCTGAAAAAGGTGTCCGAGCAGCCAATGCAATAACCTATTTCAAAGGAGGGGAGGGATTTTGGGATTTCCTCAATGATGTTTATACAACGATCATACAACACGGTATACGTCAAAAACCTGTACAGGTATTCTTATCGAATGTAGTTCATCAAAACTGGATTAGATCAATAGGAAAAGAGAAATGGGAGATTCACACCAAAAGAATGATTGCTGCTAAAGAGAAGATGGACATTAAAATCCTTGTAAAGGAAAATGATTGGAATTTCCCTGCACAATCATACGCTCAATATAAGTGGATAGCGGAAAGCCAGTTCAATGACCGTTCTTTCTATTCTTACCACGACAAACTTGCTTTTCTAAACTTTCAACCCGATGATGTCCAAATCACCATCATGCGCCAAGCAGAGTTTGCAGAAGGCTATCGCACCTTGTTTCGCAATACTTGGGAATACGTCGCAAAAACACCTCCGAGTGGTGGAGAGAAAAGTTGAGTGGTACTGATTTTTGGAGTGATCGCTATGAGAAAGAAGGACAGATTTGGCTAGATACGCCAAGTTTGACCGCTTTATTTGTAGAAAAGGTAGCCAACAAAAAATTAGAAATACTGGAAGTAGGATTTGGCTATGGAAGAGATGTAGCATATTTGTCCCAAAAGGGTTATCAATTATCAGGCATTGAGCAAGCTGAAGTAGGGTATCAGATGGCTCAACAGCAACTACAAGGTTTATCTCCCGATCTAATCCAGGGAGACTTTCTGACCACCAACTTTAATCAGCAATATGATATTATATACAGTCATCGAGTAGCACACTTATTTACCGAAGTGGATCAGGTTCAAGACTTTGCTCAAAAGCTTGCATCCACAGTCAAGCCTAAAGGAAAAATATTCATCTCTGCAAGAGATGCAAGAGGAACAAAACCAAAGCGCAAAGGTCATCAAGTCAACTTTTGGGATGAAAATCGTTTTGAAACTGTTTTTGAAAAAGACTTTTTGATCCAGCAATTCACAAAAGGAGAGGAAATAGAATCAAAATCCAATCCACAACCTACCTACTTTACATTGATGATTGCAGAGAGACGGCCGTAGACTTAGTTAAGCTTAGAACCTCTTTTTCTAGCTTCCTTAAAAATCCATTCGCTCAAAGTGGTACAGCCTGAAATATCTTTACCTAAACGTTTTTCAAGCATCTCTAAAATAGTGAAATGATTTAGCTCGTCTGCTAATTTTTCAAAGACTTCCATTGAGAGAACCATTTGATTAAGTGCAGAATCCAGTTGAGCGTTTATAATTTGATCGGAGGTAGCATTTGGACTGATATGATGTAATTCTTCTGCATAAAGGCTATCTGCAAGTGCGTAGCCTTTCAACACCATGCTCGCTGTATAACTATGAACACTTGTTCGTAGTTCAGCAGCTTTTCTTTCTAGTTGAGCTAGCTCTTCATCCATGAAAGCCACTTCAATAAAATGCTCTTCTTCTTTTTTCATCAGATCACATCAATTTGCTGAATTTGGAAGATCGGTATATTTGTTAAGCAGCCGCTCATGTCCATTCATAGCTTCTTCCCAAGTACAATAACGATCAATCTCAACTTTGTTTTCAAGATCATCAGTGGTGACTAGGGTTTCAAATAGAATGGGATCACCTTTATCTCGATGATTGAGATCAATACCCAAGAAAATCGTAGAGATGGTGTAATCAGCAGCCTTGTCTTTTTTAAGAAATCTATTAGGTGATTTGTACCATTCAGCAAGTTCCAAGATGTCTTCACAAGGAATGGGTTTCTTGTCTTTTAGGATGTAGTACATGACAGACATCCTAGCACATTCATTTTTGGAGACAAGAAATTACTGTCAATATGAGGATTCAAAGAAGCTCTAATGCTTCGTTTGTCATAAGAAACATTATCACATCCGCTACATTCTACCTACACTTCTTTTCAGTTTTCTTCAATTCTTTGTATTTAAGAAATCTGTGAGTATTACTACTTGTGACAGTCACACCTGGTCCCCATGCAGCATAAAACCTCCCCGTTCTGGCATGAACTAAAACTCTAAAATCTGATGGGACTATACGTCCTGTAAAGCCATCACTAATACGATCATAAGAATATGTAATTGCTAATGCAATTACTTTATCTTCTCCTCTTTGGAAAGCTTCCCTTATCTCTGAATGATCCAAATAATTATCGAGAAGCATATTGTCTGACCGACCTGTGAATTTTATACGATATGATATCTTGGATTCAATTTTCTTTTTATTTTTTTTATTCACTAAACCTTCACTCAATAAGATTTCTATACTTTTAAGTTCTTTACAATATTTCTCCCTTTCCTTAGCGGCAAAAGAAACTAGTGTAGAAGTACTGCCACTGCGAAGCATACCGCTCAGGTGATTATGCAATATTTTTACGGCTATGATATTACAGATATTACCACTTGCAACATCTACTTTAGGTAAATACATATAGTACTGTGGACGTTCCTCCAAATCTTCTATTTTACGATATGCTAAAATAGGCACTTTTGTCTTGGATAGACTCTGGTTAAAATCACCTTGTCGAGCTGATCTCTTTATGGTTCTCTTTTCTTTGCTAAGTATTACATAATCTTTATTTCCAGATTCATACAGCTTGTCTATTTCTTGCTGATTTTTATAAAGAATTGTATCGTTGAATGTCCAAAAATCTTCTAACACAGTAGGTAAAGTACGACCAGTAGATCCAAAACTGCTCGTATTGATAATCAAAGGGCGCGATTTGAATATATATATATCGCCTATACGTAAATTCGAGAACTGCGCCCAACTGCTTTGTAGGAAAAAGATGGCTAACAGTAGGAGAATGCTTTGTTTCATGTTTGTTGTGTTGATTTGAAGCGTAATATAAATGTGGTCTATTGTTTTACCGTTTTTTGTCTGAAAAGTTTGAAAATTTTGATGAGTTATTCACTGCTCGCCCCATATATAACGAAAGTTGCCAGTGTGGATTTCTAATCCATCACTTTCTTTCCGCCAATTTGTAATTGGTGTCACTACAGGCTACTCAGCCCATAAATAAATACCCAATATCGCTTAATGGATCAATCACTTCTACTTCTAGCAAGCCTTGTCCCAAATAATAATTGCTCGCACTACTATACAAATAATGTTCAGGTCTTTCTACCCATCCTGCTTCTACTGGATTGTTGTGCAGATATGCCAGTTTTTGCTCTATTACTGTGGGGGAGTACAACTCAATCGGATGATTATCAGCTTGCCATAGTGTGAATTCTTTCTTGCCAGCGGTTCGTTTTGCATACCACTGCAACAATTGCAGTAACCACTCCCGACGACTTTCTTTTGGTGACTGCTCGATGTGTCGTTTGATTTGCTTTGCCGTATATTTCTTGAAGTCGCGTAGAATATTGGAAAGTTCGTGCGGTTCTTGGGCAGAGGCGATTAAGTGGACATGATTGCTCATAATAACATAAGCATTCAGTACTAAACCTTTATGTTTTTGACAATAGCGTAGGCTTTCTAGCAAGATGTCTCGGCATTCTTTTCTTGTGAATACGTCTATCCAACCAACGGTGGTGAGCGTCAAAAAGTAGAGTGCGTTTTGATCGTGGATTTTGTAGCGGGTACTCATGTGGAAAGGTGTTTGATGAGGTGGAAAAATACACACAAATCAGAGATTTGCCCAAAAGAAGTGACGGATTATAAATCCGCACTAGCAATCCATTTTTTATTAGTGATTTGGGGTTGGAGCAGTTGGCATACTAGGCGCCAGCAGGGGGAATGCTTTGTTTCATGTTTGTTGTGTTGATTTGAAGCGTAATATAAATGTGGTCTATTGTTTTTATCGTTTTTTGTCTGAAAAGTTTGAAGATTTTGATGAGTTATTCAGCCGACATGGACGTAGCCAATATCGCTGCCAAAAATATCCTCCAGAAGGGTAATATTGAGGATGCCCGTTCCATTTTTGTAGTTGGAGGCACTGCTATGCAGGTAATGCTCAGGCAAGGCTACTAATTTTGCATGTACTGGATTGTAGTGAATGTAATCTAGTTTTTGTCGAATGACTTTTGGGCTGTATAATTCAATTGGGTGATTATCGCGTTGCCAAATCTGATGTTGACTATGGTTGCGACTTTTTCTTGCATTGAAAGCAAAATGGTTCAATAGCCATTCGCGTCTGCTTTCAGGCTTTTTGGTGTCTTTGATGTATCTTAGAAATTGGTTAGCAGTAAAGGATTTGAAGCTTTGGATAATGGGTGATAGTCCAGTGGTGTTGTCGGTTCTCACTATTAGATGTAAATGGCTTGGCATGAGGACGTAGCCAAAGACCATCAATCCTTTTTCTTGTTGGCAGTAGCGCAAACTCTCTATGACGATGTCGCTGTAAACTGGACGTGTGAATAAATCAATCCACTCTACGATAGTTAAGGTTAGGAAGTTTAAGCCGTTTTGATCTAGGATTTTGTAACGCATTGGTTTGTTTTGCTTCTTACAAAGATAACGCTTTGTTTGAACACGTGTTGCTCGCTACTAGCTCGGCTAGTATGCGGAATTTGGTACAGGCGTCTTCGCCTG
This sequence comes from Bacteroidota bacterium, assembly GCA_039176995.1. GTDB lineage: Bacteria > Bacteroidota > Bacteroidia > Chitinophagales > Saprospiraceae > JAAUTG01. The sequence goes on along the minus strand of JBCDFY010000074.1, from coordinate 102 downwards.
ATTTTATTTTCAACTGTACCTTATAATGCGGACAAGAGTCCGCAACTTTTATTCGCTTACAACAAGATGTTGTAGCGAGCAGCACGTTATGCGACAGCAGGG
>JBCDFY010000073.1:0-28782 GCA_039176995.1 Bacteroidota bacterium | reverse complement strand
TTAGAGGAAAAAGAAATGGAAATCTACTTTGACTACCAAGCCGATACTATTGTAGAAGAAAATGATCCTGAACGATTGGATTTAAGCAAGTATCAACTATTTATTGACACAACACAGAACTCTCGGTTCAGAAAGAGAATCAAAAGCTGGCAGCCTTCTGAGGAATATATTTCTTCTTATTTAAGGGAAATCAACAAAGATTTTCAACCTGCTAAAATTGATTTAGGAACTTTTCCTAGACGATGGATTAGTCTTGAAAAATTGAAGGACAGATTTGTTATTTATGACCGTTGTGATGGAGCAATTCCACGTTTTGAAGTTCGAGATACTGCATTTATTTTCTACACACCACATGAAGGATATGCTTTTTCAATTGCGAAGTTGAAGCAACTTACGAAAAATAAGTTTTCTGTGAAAGTAAAAGGTTATCCTATAAAGGGCAATCCGACTTTTTCAACTTTATCTATTTTTCCAACGAAGCATAGATATATTTATCGTTTAGAACATTCAGGGGAGACTCTTCTTAGTGGCTATTATGTTACTCCATTTGAATACATTGATCAATTCGACATTCTTGTTAATAATTGTGCTACTATGAAGCGACTGGAGTATGATGGTTTTGAGGATTAAAGTTATTTCTTATCCTAAAGCAAGACTTCCTCAAAACGCCCTTCATTCCCGACAAACAAGACTACATATGCCTTCAACTCTTCCAAACCTTTCAAATAATCATCGTGCTGCAAATAATTTTTTAACTGCTGTACAGCTTCTTGCTTTACTTCTTCTGCTCGGTTCGCCTCTGCTTTTTTTAAGTATTTAATTTCTATCGCAAACTGATAGTCCAATTTCAAGGGCGGACGCTCCACTAGCAAAAGATCAACGTAACCTTTCTCAGTAGTAGATTTTTTGACTTCAAATTCGTTATGAATATTATAGACGCCAACGGTGAAGAAAATAGAAGTAAAAATGGCTTTGATGTACTTTTCGTCAAAGTTCATCTTATCGCGATTCGAGAGCTCAGTTAAGACGGATTGCGTGAACTCTACTAAGGGCTGTATATTGTTCCGAAAGCCCAAATCTTTTACTTTTGCCGTCAAATCAACTCCATGGATTTCGATTTGGCTTCGCTCCAGAATAATGTGGTAAAAATATTCATAGTAAAGCTCTTTAATGACGTAATTAGGCATTCTAAAAATTAATTCTTTCAACTCACTTCCCGCAATCGTAAGTATGCCCATGTAGTACAATAGGCTAATAAAATCAGCTCGATCAAACCCACGCTCCAACTCAAATAGGCGTATCAATTCTGATTGTAAAGTTCCCGTTAGTAATAGCTCTTCGAGATATACTAAGTGTTTTTCTTCTTGATTTTTGATTTTAAATAGCTTGCGAATCTTGGAATAATCACTCGCGATATTGATGTCTAATAATTCTTCTGGTATCTCTTGATTTCTACCGTATTCCAATCCAAAATATAGCACCATATCTGAATTGTACACCTTTTCTATTCCTCTTTTGGAAAACAAATAGCCGTTGTACCAATTTCGCATCAAGTCTAGTGTACCATCTAGCTGATGATTAGGCACTTCGATGCCTTTCAAAATATCTTTTACCTCTTCTTCCTTAAAGCCCATCATCGCATTGAACTCCTCGTAGATACTAACATTGGTAGCAATATTAAATCCACTAGTCAAGCTATCCAAAGTGATGGGAGAGACACCTGTCACAAATAAACGATCTATTGCACCGCTATGCGTACCTACTTTTATCGCTTCGTAAAATTTGCGGACAAAGCCATTTTGTCCTACCATTTTGATAAAGTCGTTGAAACGAAAGGAGAGGATTTCATTAGCGAAGTGGTCGTATTCGTCTATGAGGAGGTAGATTTTCTGATCTTTTCTCTTAAGGTTAAATATTCTTAGCAAAGTTTGTAAAGTACCTTCTGGGGTTTTGGCATTACCTATCTCTTCTTCACTTTGTTCATTAAAATATTGAGCATAAGAACCTATAAAAGATAGTACTCCCTGCTTCACATTGTTTAAAAACCCTTGATAAGTACTTTCAAAAGTAGCCGTATCAATTTGCGAAAAGTCAAACTTTAGAATAAGAAACTGATTGACTAATTTGGTAGACTGTTGGCCAATGTAATACTGACCAAAAATCTGCTCAAATTGACTTTTATGCTGAACGCCATAGTAATGTTCTAACATAGAAATGAACAGACTCTTCCCAAACCTGCGTGGACGCAGGAAAAACAGATAACGAGATCCAAATTGTTCTAGTTGTTCTATGTAGTCTGTTCTATCTACAAAATAGAAATCATCTTTAGCTAGCGTCTCAAAATTGCTAATCCCATAAGGCAGCTTAATCATAGGCTACTGAATTCTTTTTGTAAAGATAGGCTTTCTACGATAACAAAAAGAATGCGCTATAGATTCATCACTCAATCAATAGATCAATATCAATCGCCAACCTTACCGGCTTCTGCGACAAAGCTCTAGCGATTTTACTCGAACGATCCAATGCCAAAGTTGCACCCTCATTTTTAACCGTTGGAGCTTGATTAGTAATATTCAAATAACTGCCCGTTTCACTTCCAAAATGCTGCCAAGCCAAGTCATTAATATCTACTTCTGCTGGAATATTGGTATCATCTATTTCATCTAAACCAAAGCGCAATTCACCCAAACGCTCTTCAAAGACTACAAAATGATCATCCAAAGTTTCCGTATAGCCTAGAAAGACCACATCCTCGGGCAGTTGTCCCTCAAAATCAGGAACGAGCTTGGCTTTGGAATAGTCAGGTACGTTTTTGCCATCCACTTGTTTGGCAGGTAAGACGTAGATGTAGGTATTTGGATATTTTTTGATCAAATCCCCTCGAATGAAGAGGATGGTATGCTTCGCATTTTGTGCTTGATGATCGCCTAAACAGTCAGCATCCTTCCAAGTCGTGAGGTCTTGAATATCCTTTTTCTTATCATCCAAATAATCCCAAAAGCGACTGAAATAGCTGCCCCGCATATCGGTTGGATATTCTCGCCAGCGCAATTCTTCCGCAAATTCGTGATTCAAGCCCATCAAAAAAGCTTCGATGAATCTTGGATTGACTTCTAGTTTAGCTACTGAATTTTGAGGAACGCGCTCAATACCTGGCAACAAATAATCTTGCGACTCAGCAATCAAGAATTTGTAAGTCGAATTCTTGAATCTTGGATAGAATTTGACGTAGCACAATTCATCCGCAGGTTTTGCTCTGCCTTGTGCTGCTTCATAATTACGATATTTGGCAATACGCTTAGCAGTCTGATTTTCAATGGTTGCTACTGGATTGATTTTGCCTAGTACTTGCTTTCTTAGATCATCAATATCATCTACTTTGATATTTGCGTTACTAATGACTTGTGGAGCAAGAGCTTGAGTAGTGGGTAGCGTTCCTTCAAAAGTCACTTCTGGAACAAGAAATGGATTGACGGTTTCGCCTTCCAGATTTGCTGCATTGGTTACCGCAGATTTGGCAAATAACTGTGCGGAAGCATCTGCACTACTTTTCTTCGCTCCAATTCCTCGCCAGAATTTGCGCGCCGAAGGATTCGCTAATACATCAGGCACGCTACTTTCCTGCATATTAAATTTGAGTGTTCCATTTTTTCCACCAACATTCAATTTATCATCTTCTGGCACTAATTTCGTTCCCACTTTTCGTGTAATACGCAGCAAATCATCCCCCTTAAATTGCTCCAAACGCTTGTGCATACAACCGCCCACTGCTCTCCCAAATTGCGCGCGATTCAACTGTCGATTGACGCGATCAAATTGCTCCAATTGCTTCCAAGCGGTTTCCATTAGTGCTTCTTGTCGCTTCTTGACAATTTCCACACCCAAACCTGCCGCTGCTCGATGTCGAGGGTCTAAATTCAATTCTGCGTGCCAATTTTCGCTATTGCTTTTAATCGCTCGACTGCCATCCGCACGATTCAAATACCAACCGCCGTAATTGGGTGGCAATACAATTGGATCTTCGTCCTCGTCTTCTTCGATGCCTTCATTTAGATTGAGAAATTCTTGTAGCTTTTCTTGAAAGTCATTAGGAAAATCATTGCTATCCATTCCCCATTCCTGAAATTGCGTATTTTGCGACTGAATCGCACCTTCCATTTCCAAAGTATGCTTTTCATCGCTGTTTGCTGGCACATCTGGATTGATAACGAAATTATCTAGCTGTGGCACACCCAAATTGGCACAATCAATTTTGCGTTTTCCTAAATCTGTCAAGATTCGAGGTTCTAGCAAGCGCACCAAATATTCAAAATCGCCACGCAAACCTGTACTAAATTCCCACTTGAAATAATACGGTAAAGTTAGACTTTGTCCACCGCTTCTTTCCCAAGCAAAAGTATCGGCCTTGGCTTCTATCGCTTGTCCCAAAGCGGCTTCCACACTTTGCTTGTAAGTTGGCACGACAAAAGCGCAATATTTCACGCCTGCTTCCAAATAGCGCGGAGCTAACAACCGCGCCACCACATATTCAGGATGCTGCTTGATTTTTTCTTGAATTTGAGCACCATTTTGTTCACCCACCACTTGCACGTGTGCCCATTTCCAAGCATCTTCCAAATTGGGCAAAACCGCTGTATCTTCTACGCTAATCAAACTCGGCAAACCATCTTTCAACGCCGCTTTCAACTCAAATTCTGGGGGTACATTTACGCCATCACCTGCTTTCAACACGATCAAAGTCAACCAGGGAATCCAATTATCTCCACTTGCCTTTCGCGTACTGTATCGCCAAGGAAAATCCTCTTCCACAAACTCTACAAATGGAATATAATTAGGCTCAAAATCACCAATATTCCGTTTCGGCTCGGTCTTCACAATCGCTCGATTAGCATCAAACCCCAACACATCACCCGGTCCGTACAAGCCCACTTGCTGCACGACTTCTGCATTGCTTGAATTGCTCTGAATGCCCAAATTCACATCTACCAACACGCGTTTCCCATCGTCCGATAGTTGCGTTTGTGTAGCACCCAAACCTCTTCTTAGGTGTGGCAGGTAGTAATAGGATGTTGTTGCCATTTGTTTTTAATTTTTAGTTCTCTCCCTATCGGTAAGCCCGAAAGGGATTGCTGAGCGGATTTTTTGGAAATATATATATATCATTTTCATAATTCGGGCTTAGCAATCGCTCCATTCTTTCGCGCTTACCAATCCCTTAATTCAGTTTACCAATTATCAAAATCAATTTGCCAGTTTTCGCCACTTTCTAGTTTGTATGATTCATGAAATTCTTTAAAAATTTGTTTCCCCAATCTTACGTCTCCATCACCTAACCAATTAAGAATTTCCATTCTAGCTATTTTTGAAGTCTTTTCAGATAGAAAAGCATTGTAAGAACTGTATTTCCAGTCTTCATAAACTGCTGCAAAATTATGATGAATGGGATTATGGTGAACATAAGCGATCTTATTCAAAATAATCGTTTCACTTAAAATTTTTACTCGTTTAAATCGCTGTTGAAATAGTGCACCATCATTGCCATATTTTCCTTTATACTTTAAGGCGTGACTACTAAATAATCTTCTCATCTGGTCTTCTAAAAAATTGTTGTAATGCGTGTTTCCTACTTCTAGAAATTTCCTAGCGGCTTTGGTATTTTCCTTTTGCAATAAATTGACTATCTCTTGATTATATCTTCTAATCTTCGCCAACAAATGAAAATGATTAGGCATCAAGCAATAGGCATAAACATCTAAGTAAGGCAATAAATACAGTTCTACTTTTTCCAAAAAGAATTCATAATCGCTTTCCTCTTGGAACAAACTCTTATCACTCACACTGTGATTGTAAATGTGATAGATACCTTTTTCTTCGAATTTTTGCCAGTAATTAAATGCCATGATCTCAATTTCAATCGTATCTCCCGATCGGTAAGCCCGAAGGGATTGCTGAGCGGATTTTTGAAAACACATACTTCTCGTTTTCGTGATTCGGGCTTAGCAATCGTTCCGTTCCTCCACGCTTACCAATCCCTTGATGTTCGTTCTCCCGATTGGTAAGCCCAAAGGGATTGCTAAGCGGATTTTTTGAAAACGAAAGTTCATGTTTCCATAATTTAAGCTTAGTAATCACTCCGTAAACTCCGTGCTTACCAATCCCTTAGATTCACATCACAAACGCCTCCCCAATCACCTCAACAATCTGATACCGCTCACTTTCTGCTAATGCTCGCAAAGCGACTTTCGCCTCCCCGTAAGTCTCAAAAATCATTTCCATACCATTTGGATTGCTCAAATCAGCTTTGTCTTTAATCCAATAAGTCGTCGTATTGAATAAATCATCGTCTATACCGCTGACATCCAAATCGTATTCTTGACCACTTTTTTGCTGCCATTTCTGAGTGGCGGCACTGTGTTTCAATATGGAAATTGCGTCTTGCCAATCCAAGTTTTCAAATTCGTTGGGAACAACCTCCGTCCCATTTTTCGCTAAGTCATCTTGAATGATGATGTTTTCATATTGCAAAGTAAACTGCTCAAAATCACCAGGAATAATTGGCTTGTCGGATGCCAATTCGATACCTGCTTTGAAGGCTTCAAACTCTGGAGTAGTGAGTTTTTCTTCATCGCTTAAGAGTTCGTAATGTCCTCTTGAAAAATCTTCTCGTAAATGATAGTATTCGCTGGTATTCAAAGTATTATCACCAACTTTCACACTATCAATTTTGAAACGATTCGGCGTTTCTAAACGTGCATTCCCTAATTTTTCTACGGTTAAATCTAATGGCAGCAAAGTCTGACGAATAGAAAGCGAACCCGATGGATGCACTACCAAAATGGCGTCCTCTTCGCCTGCCTGTTCTGCTGCAATCTGCTTCAAGGTCTTCAAATTCTCCATCATCTCCACATTCTCTGGGAAGATACTGCCCCAATTGGTGTTCTCATTGAGTTGTTTCACCAAATCGGGTAGGGGATCTGGAATGGTTGGTAAGAAGGTTTGTTTTTTACCCCACTCCAATTTGAATTTGACCTTGATTTTGAAGAACAAAATCTTGATTCTCGCATAACCCCGAATACGCCACGGTGCTGGTCCAGAAAGACTGAATGCCAAATCTACACCAAAGAGCGTTCGCCCTTTCCACTTCACTTCCACGCCCATATAAATATCCACTTCGAAGCGGAATGGATCGAATTGAATCAAGGCATCGAAACCTAGATAACCTATGAACGTAACGGACTTCCATTTGCCATATAAATCAGTTCGGAAACCAATTTGGAAAGAATTGGAAGTAACCGCTTGGTACAACTGGCAGACCAACTGAATGCGCGCACTTCCTGCACTGCGACTGATTTCTGCGCTAATGCGTTTTAAGTCGTACAGTTTTTCAGGTTTGTTGGTATAGCGTGGATGGAAACCTCCAACCGTGAAGGCAAATACTTTTTCGCTGCCCCAAGACAATAAGAACGCAAAGTCACCATTCAATTTGACTTGTAGAATGCGAGAATCGCGCAGTGTGCCTAGTAGTAAAACGTATTGTTCCGCAAAATTGAGGTCGCCGAGGATGTCGATATTGAAGACAATGAGTGGCTTTTGGCGAGTTGGTAGAATGACGCTCAATCCACCTAGCAAAACGATGCGTCCATTGAATGGGAATTCTAAAAAGACGCCCAAATCTGCTTCGATGAAACCGCCCCAACCCAACTTCAAAAATGGGCCAATCACGAAATGCTTTTCTCTTGGTGGAAATACTGCACGCAAATCACTAATAATTCGCTCTGCATTTTGAATCGGGTCTTCTGGGAACATGATTGAATCTATCGCACCATCGCGGAAACGTTCGCGCAACACATCTACTTTCATGGTACGATTCACACCAATCAAGCCACCAACACCATTTAGTGTAAATCCAAAAGACAATTGTATGCCTGGACGGAAGACCACACTAATGCTCACCAACATCGAAAAGCCTTTCTTTCCGTTCGGTAGACGCGTCGTAATTAATCCAATTGCAGTAAGTTCGATGCGTTTTTGCAAACTCAAAGAAAGTATGCCCGCATAACGCCCATTCTCTAGATCAATTTCTAGGAATCCGCCACCTTCCAAAGCTGGTGTTTCTAAATTAATGCCAATGGCAGTTGGAGAAACGAAATCTAAATCCTTGGAGCTAATTGGCCCGTAATTTCCACCACTTTCTTCTTTGAACTCAAATGGAAAACGCGTTCCAATTCGATCTATGGAGGCAAACATTGGGCCTAATTCTGCCGTGAACGCTGCGCCTAAAGAAGCGGATACTTCACCATCAAAACCGATGAAAACAAAAACTGTCTCTAGGAAAATTGGGCCAATCTTTTTATGTACAGGAATGACAATTTCCAAACCCGAACTTCCTCGAAAATAAACGCCTTCATCATTGGAAACACCAATTGCCAAATCGCTGATGGATTCAACTTGAATGTTTTTGAGCAACTTGCTGATGAAACCATCACCTTTGCTGGGATCAATGCGAATCGTGAAGCCCAAAACTTCCATTTCACCTGCCAGAAAGAATTCGCCTTCTATAGAACTGACTTTGCTTTTGAATGCTAATTCTTCATAGCCGACAAAGGTTGTGCTGTCTTCTGGTGAGCCAAAAATAGCGGTCAATCCATCGGGTGATTTGCGCGTCACTTTGAAAAGCAGTTGTCCGTTAGCTAAATTTTGGATGGAATTGGAGGCAATATTATTTCTTACCTTCAGAGCTTTATCGGGACGAATTTCAATGCCAAAAGTTTCCTTGAGTTCCAAATCGCCCGCCAAACTGACATTCCAATTTTCATTGATGTCTTGACTGATTTCAAATGCGCCTGTCACTGCTGGATAGAGCAACAAACCTGCTTTTTCGCTATCTTTTTTCGGCAAAGGAGCAGCATTGATCTCTACTTGTACTTCAGCGTTTTCGTTACCATTAGAGTAAACAGGAATTCGGATTTCTTCAAATTCAACATCATAGTCCAAATTCGCTCTAATCTGCTGTGCCAAGGTTTGTATCTCGCCCGCAATCTCATAACTTTCAGAAAAAACTTGCGCGCGTTCTAAGAAAACCTCTCCTCGAAACTCACTCGACCATTGATATAAATCATTAATTAAAATGTGTGGCTCATACAGCACTGAAGGCATCTTCGACCACAAAATATCACGATATTCTCCTCCTCCTTCGGGATCATCACTCATCGTCAAAACTCCTAACGGATAAAGAATTCCAAAGACCTTTGACCGATGGATTTTAAAGTATTCATAAAACAAAAAATCATTAAATCGCAGCGGTACATCTTCTTCCAACGCATCTGTTTTGCCTTGTACACCTTGCAAATTCAATATCGCATCACCTACCTTCGGCAAATCCTCTTTGATGCGCTTGAATAGCTTGGGTATTTTCTCCAAGAGTTCTTTGACTTGCGCCACGCTATCGCCTTGTCCCTCACTCAAATCCTTCGCTAAATCAATCACCGTTTGCGCCTCTGCAATCAAGCCTTGAATGTCCGCGTCTAAGCTATCCGCATCAAAATTCCAGCCCAGTTCTTTGACTTGTTCCGCCAAAGCAGTCGGTGTCTTCAATGCCAAAATTGGCTCGAAGAACTTCCCAAATTCTATTAGGATGAGGTCTCGCAGTGATTTTTTATTCATGTTTCTTCAGTTTTGAGTTTCGAGGGAATGAGTTTTGAGTTGTGAACTACTAAGGCACCTAGGTTTGTAAGGGGTTTTATTAGGCACGCAAAGGCGCAAAGTTTTTTGTGTTTCTCTCTTTGTCAGAATCAGGATTTCAAAATTTTCAAGATTAAACCGTACACGACCTACAAGAAATCCGTTCAATCCGCTAAATCCGTGTCAAAAAAAATCCGCGTTCCTATCCTATCGCAACTAGCCGAACACGTCCTACTTTGCAAACTTCATCATTCCTTGTTCGATATTCGTGATTCGATATTTTTTCTTTGTCAGAACCAGAATTCACAGGGTTTCAAAATTTTCAAGATTAAACCGTAAACGACCTACAAGAAATCCGTTCGATCCGCTAAATCCGTGTCAAAAAAAAACACGTCCTATCCTTCGAGATAATCAAACCGCAATCCACTATTTCCTTCTCCTCTTCCCGTTTTCACCTTCCGTCCCATCCAAACATAAGTCTCTCCATTCGTCCAACGCACGCGCTGCTTAGTCAACTGAATGCGCACACCTGAACGTGGAATACTTTCCTCTCGCACACGAGTCAATTCATCCAAAAGTCCTGACAAATACTTAGGAATATTGTCATCCGTTCTCGCCAATCTTGCTCTTCTCAATATGATTGAATTGGGTTTTCCTTTTTCGTGTCTCGGCACATAAGGAATCCAATTATAAGGCACAGTCGTTGCATTGGACAAGCGATAATCGGGATGTCCGCTAGCATTGATGGCAATACCTTCTGGAAGTTCTGGATTGAAAGTTCGGTGGTAGTCGAAACCATTGATTGGGTTGCCCATACTGCCCATAATCGTTTTCTCGACGCCCCAAACCATATTCGCATATTCGTCGCGCATAAAGAGGACTTCTTCTAGCGGCTCGGATTCTTGCTTGTAAGGAGCAACGGGCGCGAGATAGAGAAAATGCTCTTGCAAATTGAAAGTCGCTTTGCGTTCATCGCGCACTTTGAAGACATCCCAAACTTCGAGTGGTTTTTTACTTAAAAATGGACCAGTTTTCGCATCATTCTGAATAGTTGTTTCTACGCCAAAGCTGTCTTTTACTTCCAGCCGTTCTATCCAAGTCGCCGTGCCTAAAGACAATTCCAGTGGAATGATGAACCAATCATTGCTGGAAACCAATGCAAATTCTGTAAGCATCAAAGTTGTTAAATCGGCTAGATTGGCTTCCAAATTGGCAAAGTCCAAGCGATTGTCTTCAAAAGTGAAAAGTCGCTTGTTCGGCATTCCCGAAAAGCTGATGTTGACAGGTAGTTCTTCTTGACTTTGCAACTGATTTTCTGGAAATTCAATTTGACTATCTGCTGTCATGCGGTCGAAGGAGTACCAATCCAAATCTCCGCTTTGGTAATCAGGTGCAGAAAGTGCGAGTTTATCACCGCCACCTTCGCTATCCGAAACTCCAAATTTGTGTAACAACTGCTGCGGCTGCCAAACTGGATTGTCTTCTAGTTGCTGTTGAGGTTGTAAAAATAGTGCATCGTACCAAGCGCGCAATCGCTCTAAAAAAGGTTCGTAATCGCGAAACTTGATGACGGTATTTTGTAGGGTATTTTGAATCTTTCCAGTGTAAAATTGGTACAAAATTTCGCCACCATCTGGCACTTTTCCTTGCATCAATTTCACAAAACGCACGGTCTTTTCATCTAAACGATCATTTTCCTTCCGTTCAATCGGAAAGGTCTGCCGCAATACCTCCTTGAACACGGGATGTTCAGGATGTTCCTCCAAATATCGCTCCAACTGCTGCCCAATCCGAACACGGTTGCGCCAATTGATGCGCTTCAATTTACTGCTCCATTCGTTGGCTTCTGTCTTCGTTCCCAATGGCAAATGTGTACACTCTGCTACCGCTTCCACAGGCACTTCTATTCGATTCGCATCCGCCACATCATCTATCGTTTGGTGCAACAAATCTTTTTGATCTGCCGTGCCGTCGCCTTTTACAGAGAAAGTTTGGTTGAGCATCTTACTCTTATAAAATACCTCCGCATTCACCACCGAACCATTGTCTTCTCCTTGAAATTCGCCAAATTGCCATTGACGACCGAGCATCCAAAGTGGGTCAGCGGTTGGCATTGGTAAACCATCGGTGAAGTTGCGTGCGCGGGTGCGCGCTTCGAGGCGAAGGAAGCGCGGCTTGGGCGCATCTGCGCCATTTTCTTCGGTTATTTTGTTTTCGATGTATTCTTTTAGTGTCATCGTTTTTGTTTTTCTTTTTTGAACCACTAAGGCACTAAGGGCTGTAAGGTTTTTGGCTCACGCAAAGGCGCGAAGACGCAAAGAGTTTTTGAATTTACGATCGGTAAGCCTGAAAGGATTGCTGAGCGTAAATTTGGGGTTTAGTTAATAAGTTCAGGCTTAGCAATCACTTCATTCCTCCGTGCTTACCAATCCCTTAAATTTTCAGAATTAACTTATACAAGACCTACTTAGCTACTTCGAAGTTCCGTGTTCGATATTCATTATTCGATATTTTTTTCTTGTCAGAATCAGGATTAACGCTGCACACGACCTACAAAGAATCTGTTTGATCTGTTAAATCCGTGTCAAAAAAAATCCGCGAACATCAGTTCCATCCGTCCAATCCGCGTTCCCATCAAGTCTCACTCCTCAAAAGGCAAAAAAGTCATTGGCAATGCAAAACCAAAACTCTCCAAAGCGATCTCATTTTGTTTCTCGACTACACCTACCTTATCCAACACATCTAAATCCAACATTCGGACTTTTGACAAGTCTAGTGTTTGTGCAACGATTTCTTGTAGCACATCAGGTGTCCATTCTTCCAAATTGGCATCAGGCACAGCAAGCAACAAGGCTTGCGGAGCTTCTGCATTCGGGACATTGTATTGGAAACTGACGCCCGTATTCATTTTTTCGTCTGGGATATGCTCCATAAATTCTTCAATGAGCAAACCAAAGACGGGTTGATCTAAATTGGTCGTTTTGCCCATTTGGAAAACCGCACTTTGTGAGGCTCTTGGATAATATTCATCATCGGCTAAATCAAATAATTGGACATCTTGATAAGCTGGACTCGCTTTCAAAGCGTCAATTTCTGGTTTGGAAAGGGCTGTCCAAGGATACGAGTTGATCGTTGGGGTTTGTGCGACGCGATAGTGCCATAAATTATGAATATTATCGTCGGTTTCTTCGCGCCAAGAGTGGTGTACCATTGTCCATTCTTCAAAAGTAGAAGTGGTGGAATGTACTTGCGCAACGCCTTGCAACCAATTCAATATGCGTTCTTGTCCCCAAATTTTCCCATCGTCCCAATCCTGGTCGCCGACCAATCTTGCTTGCGTGTCTTTCGCTATGGATTGCTTGAATTTTTCGGAAGCCACTGCTGGTGGCAAGAGCATAAAATCTCTTCCAAAAATGGCTTTAGCAGCAGTAGTCAATTGATCGAAGGCATTGTAATAAGCAAAATCATCGGCTGGATTGGCTTCAAAGGCTGTGAGATTATTTTCCGCGTTTTGAATCGCTTGATCCAAGGAAGATTTGAGGTTGCGAATATCAATTTTCGCGCTTGGATTAAAGATATTGGCAGCCGAGCGCACATTGCATTTGCAGAGGAAATCGAAATCTAGATTTTGCGCTTTGAGTTGCTCGAAAGTCTGCGCGATTTTGCTTGGCGTATCTTCTAGGAAATCGACACCTATAATGATAGAATTGACTTTGGTCTGCTCATTTTTCAGTTTTTGAACAACGCCTTGCAGTTTATCTACCAATGGCATTAGCGAAGCATACTGTACTTTTTCGCCTTCGGTTGTAATATCTTCCGAGCGCAAATAATTGGCTTTTCCAAGTAAGTTTTTTGCGTATTGCAGCACTTCTAAAGCATCTCCTAAAGAGGAAGTCAGAGGTGCGGCTTGGTCAGTGATTTTATAGACTAAATTATCTGCCAAATTAGGATTTGCGCTGCGCACTTGTTGCCAAATTCGCAATTCCAATTCGCCTGCTCCATCTGAAATTGGTGCATCACTCATGCGCAATAAATCCAAATAACCAATACTCAAATCACTGCATTTTACATTCTTCATATCCAATATTGCACCACCATCTTCTTCATATATTTCTACTTTACAACCCAACTTATTCAGCGGTCCTATATGATCTTTCAACCAACTTTCCAAAGCAGGTTCGATTGCACCGCGTGGATTACTATCTAAGGAAAAAGACTCCACTTTGCGCATTATCAGTCCAATTTTATGATTGATGGAAACGCCGGGCGTTCGAGTGCGCAAAGATTCAATTTCAGGAGGTATATTTACGCCTTTAGAGGCTTCCATTGCAGCGGCAGACTGGCTTAAATTGCCTTGCATAGCTTGGTAGCCTGCTTCAAACATTAAGGCATCCAAACTGCCATCCAAAGTATCCAGCATCGTTTCAATGGCTTGTTTGACGCCTGTTCTAGCACTGGCAGCGATGGGTAGATTATTGATAAAGGTATTTTCATTATTCGTTTCTGAAGCAGCGGTATAATCTCTTGATAATGCTAATCCATCAACGACATTGGTGATGTCCGAAGCACTCACATCCGCAGTTTCGCCGGTCTGTCGCTCTTCGTCAATTGGATATTTGCGTCGCAAAGCATAAATCGCCGTATCTAAATTTTTATCATGCAAAATTCGCTCTACACGATAACCTAGCAATGCGCCCAACTGCTGATTTTCGCGCATTCCTTGCAGCAGTCGCATACTGCGCTGAATTCGATCAGAACTCAAATGCAAAGTGAATGGATTGCTCAAATCACCATCCTCTTGGAGTTGTGATAAATAGGCATTTTTGAAGATGGCAGCCGCACTTGCTTGTGCAGCATTTGGCGCATGAATGATGCCACCTTTGCTATCGTAAACGTCTTTTCCATCCGTGACAGGATGGGCATTTTTGCTTAAATTTTCTACCCAGCCGTATGCTCCAAAATAGGCTTGTTCTCCATTGTTCTGTTGCTGCCAGCGATCTAAATTTTGATGCGCAAAGGAAGTGACCCAAGCATCCAAACGGTGGGTACTTAAATCAATGGATTGCGTAAGCGCGAGTTGTAGTTCTTTCTGAATTTTGGGAGAAGGATTGGCTTGTAGTTCTTCGATTTTAGCGATCAAAGTATCCAAATAGGTGTTGAGCGACTGTAGCAGATCGGATTGCACTTGGATGCGCATCACCTCTTGTCCTGGAATCAAGACTGCATCGTTAGCCACTGATATAGAGGTGATTGTGCCTTTTGCTTGCGCTATAATAGGAACTTTGACCGTGAATTCTTGACCATCAATTTTTCTCTTAGCGGCGGCTGTGGCAATTGTGTCTCCTTTATTTACGCTTGCCCCATTTGCAACTTGTAAATTGATCTTGAATGGCTCATTTATCAAGCCAATTTCTAAGGATTTACCTCTCAAATCTGCTACAGAAGGTGAAAAATAAATCTTTTCAATTTGTAGATTTTGAGTTTTATAGGTCTTTACTCTAGCTAGTAAATCTTTTAATAAACTACCATCTTCCACTAAGGCTTGCACCTTATCTTGGCGCATTGAACTCAATTCTAGAAGTGGAGAATAGTATAATGGATTAGGTGCACTTAAAAGCTTGGTATCGTTTGTGAGCAGCTCTTCAATCTCGTTGATATTTTTATCCAACAACGGCTGAACTTTATCAAATAAATGTTCATTTTGAGCAAAAGCTTCTAAAAGCAACTCCAAAGTTGGTGCACCCGTTTCGCCTAAACTATTGAGCACATCATAAATGGCATTAATCGTTTCGATGGCATTGCTATCTAGTGTTCCAAAGCTATCTCCCAACAATTTATAAATCAAAGTAAAACTCAAATCACTTAACTTATATGGCAATCGCACAAAAATATCTTCTACATTCTCCGCGAATAGAGCGTCAATTTGAGGTTCGATCTCTATTCTTGATTCCGTGACGATAGTTTCCCGATTATCATTAGTCAGCTCTGTACGAATTTGATTTTCAATATTTTGTGCATTAATAACGATATTGAGCTTAGGTTTAGCTGCTGTTAAAACCTTGTCTCTTATTTCAGAATTCGGAACAGAAGTAACCGCAATTTTTACGCGATCTTCTTGAAGCCTAGTTAAGTCATTTTCTTGAAAGATCAGCTCTAGCTCTTCATTCCTGATTGGGTTGATGCCAAGAGTAGAAATGCTATTGACTTGCGCCTCTAGTATCTCCATTGCCGCATCCATAATGGATTTCGTGGCAGCTAATTCATCTAAACGATTCTCAATTTCAGCATCTACTTTAGCATTTATTCGTTCTTGCACATCTGCACTCACTTCTTCTTGATTTGCTCGCCTTCTTTGCCGGATTCTTCTACTGGCTTGCGGCTGCGGAGCTCGCTGACCTTCTTCCTCTTCTGCTTCAATTGCATCAATCTCCGCTTGGGCAATTTCTCTCGCATTCTTTCGCACAACTTCATCCAAAGTTGTACTAACTAAATCCCGAATTTTATCAGAAAGCAGCAAATTACACTTATCTCGGTACTTCTCTGGAGTTAGATTAGTTTCCACTTTATCCTTTACGACTGCCTCAATAATTTCATCTACTTTTTCATTGAAATTATCCGCCAATTTGGGATCAAGCGTATCGTCAACGACTAAATCAAAAGGATAATTAAAAAGAGGAGGAGTCAAAGAGCGCAATTCATAATTAATGGAAGATGCGCCCATCGTCAAAATCTGTAAGAGTTCTTCATCGGAATTATCTTCGCCACTTACTCTTGGCAGTAAAAAACGCTTTGATTTAGGGTCTTTTTCATCAATATAACTTAACCAATATTCATAAATTTGATGAATTAGATTTTGCAATTGATCGGAAAAGCTATTGGGGGCATCAACTTTTTCAAAGCGCGAAACGGGCAAAATGCCATACGGCTGATCGTCAATTTGAATGGCAGAAAATGCCCCTCGATTGCGAACATAACGCGAAAAATATGCCCAGACTTGCAGTTGAATTTCTTTGGTATAGGATTCGCGACCTAATTGCTCTAAAGTGTAATTGCCTAATATCCACCAAAGCGTTTGCTGCAGTAACTGTGCAACTTCAGATTCGTGTTCTCCTGCGTTCTTGCTATGATTGAATTGAAAAGGACTGATGCCTAGTGCTTTTCCTAATTGCTGTGAAAAACTGGGTAGATCAGCATCTATTTGGAGGTTATTTCCATCCACAGGAATATCAATATTTCCATGATTATCTATGGTCAACAGATTGGGCTCTTTCACCAAGTACTCAAAGGTTGTTGCTGCATCAAACTCTTCCATTTGAGAGTACTGCGTCTTCGTACCTTCCACATTGTTGGTTGCGGTACCATAAGGTAAAAAAGAAAAGCCATTGCTATACTGATGCGCTTGTATCCATTGCTCTAGCTCATTTTCTCGTTTCGTTCTAATGCCTGTTACTACAATTTTAGAAAAAGCATCATTGTCGCCAATTTCAATCTTAATGCCCATACCTTTTTGGATGGCTTGCTCAAAATCAGTCAGCCAATTTTCGCCTTCTTCAATCACCAGTAAACGCTCATCCGTAATGGGTAAAGCAGCTTCCTTTTTGAACAAAGTTTCCGTTCCAAACTCATCTTCTTTGTAAAGGTAAAATTCAAAGTGATTGGGCAAGAATTGAAAGGCAGCGTCTAGGACTTGACTTTCATCAGCAACTGTGGAAGTCGCTTCGGCTTGAATGAGCCAACTTGCTCGAAAAGCACCGTATTTATCTACTAGGATTGACCAATCCTCAACTGTTTTGGAACTTGCGAAGTAAGCATTACGATCTCTTACTTCTTCGGGAGTTAAACGTTGATCAAAATTATGAAAATGGGCGTCGTCAGGAAAGACTCGAATCCAGAGTTGAGTATTGACAAATCTTGTTTCTATTCTAAGCGGTAATAGTAGAACAGGGGCATTTGCCGTAAAGCTCATGTTTTCATTTTTGTAATGGAGAGTTCTAATTGTCAACCCAATAATAGGACTTTTTGAGGAAAAAGTCTAGTTTGCAGATCAGAAATGCCTGAATTGAGGGAAAAGGTACTTTTTTTTGAGCAAATTGTTGCTTGTTTTTTGATTCGTAACTTAAATATTCTTGTTTAAGAATGCGTGTAAGTCTCAAACTCAAACAAGAATGTTTGAGCTACGAGTTTGTGTGAGCCACGAGAGAACATTTTTACCTTTATGAGGTTACTCTCTATACTTATGGAAAAAGACAAACAACAATATTTTATTGCACTGGGAAGTAACATCAATCCTGAAAGCAATATTATCAATATGATAGAAGCCTTATTTGAACTTTCAGAAGTGGTGGACATCAGCGAAATCATGCGTACGGAACCCGTAGGTTTGAAAAGTGAAAAGTACTTTTTGAATACGGTGGTCAGAATAGAAACAGATAAGGATCGTCCTGATTTAAAAAATGCGCTCAACACTATTGAAGAAAGCCTAGGTAGGGATCGTAGTAATCCTGAACGCAAGTACAGAGATAGAACTGCTGATTTAGATATCCTCTTCGCCTTACCTTTAGAAGAAAAATTTGCAGACAAAACGCTATTTGAAGAAGAAGGTGTCTATATTGTGAATCCTTTAATGATTCTCTTAAAATACCTCGATTATCAAACTAATATGAACTATGAAGTAGATGATTTTCCAAGAGTGCGACTTCATTACAAAAATGCAGCAATTGGACATCAATCAGTTCAGTTAAAACAACAACTCACAAGCAAATAAACGTATTCCGTCAAGCATGAAAAAATCTAAAAAACAATCTGCCCTCATCACGGGAAGTGGCATTCGTTTAGGTAAAGCTATTGCCTTGTCCTTGGCCGAGGCGGGCTATGATATAGCTATTCATTGTAACTCTTCTGTGAAACCTGCAGAAGAAACCGCAGAAGAAATCAGGGATTTGGGTAGAAAGTGTGCTGTTTTTCAATATGATCTGAACGAAGCCGACGGCATGAAAAAATTGATGAAAAAGGTGATCACTTTGTTCCCTAAATTGGATGTTCTGGTGAATAGTGCTTCGGCATATACGCAAGCGTCTATTATGGATACGACACCTGAAATTTTTGACGCTCAATTCGGGGTGAACATCCGTGCGCCCTTTTTCATGAGTCAAGCCTTCGCAAAAGTGGTTGGGAAAGGCAACATCATCAATATCATTGATAACAAGGTTGGATTTAACCAATACCAATATGCTGCTTACTTACTCGCGAAGAAGTCATTGAATGATTTTACTAAAATGGCAGCACTAGAATTTGCACCTAAGATTCGAGTGAACGGGGTCGCACCAGGCGTTGTTTTGCCAGCTTCCTCTCGCTCTAAGGAGTATATTGATTGGCGATTGAAAAGTATCCCGCTACACAAGCAAGGTGGCACTCAGCATATTACCAAAGCTATGATTAACTTGATTGAGAATGATTTTATTTCTGGACAAACGTTAGTGGTGGACGGTGCAGAAAACATAGCACATATTGGGAAAAATGCAGGAGAGTTTGATCAAAGTAAAATCTGATGAAATAGAAAGCAAGGCTGGAAAGCAGTAGAAGGAAGTCATTTTATTAGAGCTTGTCTAAAAACTTATCTAATTGAGCAATAATTTATGAGTTTGTCAAGCTAAGTGGATGAACTCTTTCAGCAGCAAACTCATAAAATATTGGCTATCAAAACGATAAAGTTTAGACATCTCTTGAGTATAAGATTCACAGTTTATTAGTCAATTAACTCTGAAAAAATCACTTCTTCTCCATGAACCAATTTCGATAAATGCTTCGCTCCATTTTTAGGAATCAAAGGTGTCCGATATTCAGGATAATAAATTTGCACTTTTTCACCAAGCAATCGCTGTCTCAATGAATTTAACTCAAAGCCATTTTCAAAACCCCGATTGATGTAATATTGATTACCATCGTCCAAATTAAATACAACGTCTTTGATACCCCCTTCCCAAATGTAAGTAACTTTACCTTCCACAAATTCACATTCTGCTTCCGTTTGATTCATTGGAACTGGACTAAAAACCATTGCTACAAATACAAAGAAGACAATACCTATACCCGAAAAGAGTAACGACTTTTTTTTCATTTCCTCCAATTTTTATTAAAAAATAGCTGACTATCAATCAGTTAAAATAACTTACTTTCCACTTTCCACTTTCCACTTTCCACTTTCCACTTTCCACTTTCCTAAACTGCCTTCAAATCCAAGATATTCCCCATTCCATAACAATGCCGACAGCGCGGCTCGTAGGATTCTTTTTCACCTAATACAACTTGATCTTCTTCATTTACTAAGCGATAAGAATGAGTCGCTAGGTTACCACAATGCGGACAAATAGCATGAACCTTAGTAATGTATTCTGCTACAGCTAATAGATAAGGAATCGGACCAAAAGGTTGTCCTTTGTAATCCATATCTAGACCTGCGGCGATGACTCTAACACCTCGCGAAGCAAGTTGCTGACAAACTGTAGGTAGCTCTAAATCAAAGAATTGCGCTTCATCTACCCCAACAACAGTAATATCTTCGGGCAATTCCAAAAGCTGCTTGGAATGAGCAATTGGAATAGAAAGAATATGATTTGCATCGTGCGAAACCACCTTTTTCTCATCGTAGCGCGTGTCGATCTTTGGTTTATATACCTCCACACGCTGCCCCGCGATTTTCGCGCGCTTCAAACGACGAATCAATTCCTCTGTCTTACCCGAAAACATCGAGCCGCAAATAACTTCTATCCAACCTTGTCGCTGTCGTCGGTAATGTGGTTCTAAAAACATTTAATGTTTGAGTGTTTGAATATTTAAAAGTTTGAAAGTTGTTCGAATTGGTTTGATCATGGTTTGAAATGGTTACATCGCCAACCCTACAGCCATGTAACCATTTAGCACTAATATTCAAAACGTCCGATAAGCCGCATCCAAATACTGATTTGCTTCTTCTTCCTCAAACTTGGCTGCTGCACTATCCCAATGCAAAGTTTGATTTGGAAAACGTCCAGCAATCGTCCCCAGTAGAATCGTTTCTGTCAATCGTGCTGCATAAGAGAAGGGTGCAGTACATTCTCCTTTACCCATGCAAGCATCCACAAATTGATGATAATGCTTTGGACTTTCTTGTGCATAATCTCGAACGGGTTCGCCTAGATTATATTTTTCAAAATCCATTTCTTGATATTCGCTATCTACAATCAGGCGCGGAGCTTCCATAAAATGCGGTAAGAGCAAACGCCCTTTTTCACCAATAAACATTGCTCCTTGTTCTGGTAACGGATCGCCATTTGGCAATTTCAACTCTTCATGTTCTGCAGGTGCCCCTTCGCCATCGTACCAGACCCATTCAAAATTATCGTTCGTGTATGCCGTACCCGGAAACTCATAAGTCACCACATTTTGCTCGGGGAATCCAAAGCTATTCGGCTCTCTACAAATCGTCGTTATGGTTTTGGGCACATCTAATTCTAGTGCATTGTAAGGTGTATCAAAAATATGCACGCCCATATCGCCCAACGTTCCACAGCCATAATCCACCAATTTTCTCCAATTCCCAGGATGATAAACCTCTGATTTATAGGGTCTTTCTGCAGAAGTGCCCAACCATAAATTCCAATCTAAAGTCTCTGGAATTGTATCAGAACCTTCGGGAGCAGCACCATCATAGCCCCAATTTTTAGGCGACCAGGCACGTACTCTACTCACTTTACCAATAATGCCATCTCGAATGAGTAGCGTTGCCAGTTTATAGTCATAAAAAGAATGGACTTGAATCCCCATCTGCGTAATTAAGTTCTTATCTGCCGCCATTTTTTTCATGGCTCTTGCTTCTGTCACATGATGCGTCAATGGTTTTTGACAATACACTGGTTTGTCCATTTCCATTGCCATCATGGAAGCTGGCGCGTGCGTATGGTCAGGCGTTGATACGAAAACAGCATCTACTTCATTGCTTATTTCCTTCAACATAACCCGATAATCTTTGTAGGTCTTCGCATCTGGAAACAATTCTTTTGCTTGTGCCAGATAACTACTATCCACATCGCAAAGTGCTGTTACTACTACCGCAGGATGCAGTGCCACCGCTTTCAAATCCTCGAAACCCATATTCCCAATACCAATATGCGCAGTTCTTAACTTGCTTGGCTTAGTTGGTTCTTCGCTTGTGGAATCTTTTGTTTCTGTATTACAAGAGGGCAGTATCATTGCACCGCCCGTTACGATGGCGGCTGTTTTTAAGAAAGTTCGTTTTTTCATTTTGTTATTGTTTTAAACTCTGCGATTCGGAGATATGAGAGTAATATCTCACATCTAAAAATCTCAAGTCTCATATCTACTATAATTTCTTCACCTTAATATTCTTAAACCAAAGCGGGCTATCGTGATCTTGAAGACCAATATAGCCTTTTTTAAACTTACCATAATCCGGAAAATCTTTCCACTTTCCATTGTTCTTTCGTTCGTTCCAGTCGTCTGACCAAGGTACGAAAGAAAGCACTTTTTTGCCGTTCAGCCAGTGTTCCACTTGCTCAGGTGTAAAAATAATGCGTGTCGTGTTCCACTCACCAGCAGGATTTAACTCTTTTACTTCATCATCAGCAACGTACATAGCATAATCCGCCGCTGTTTGCTGCAAAGGTTGCAATTGCTCTGGGTTTGGATGCCCTAGGCTTTTGTTATATGCTACCAAATCGTGCAGTTTTGCATAATTCTCATCATCAATCATCTGATATTCGGGCGCAACTTCGTATGGACTTTCATAACCTTCTTTGGCATGATAAAAAACACCACTATTGCCTCCTTCAGGAATTTTCCACTCCAAATACAATTCAAAATTTTCAAATTCCTCGGCTGCATAAATAATGTCTTTGCCTCCCTCGTGTTCCGCATCACTTTGCTTCGCCCCATCCGAAAAAGTTAACATATCATCTTCAATAATCCACTGTGGAGGTAAAGTTTCGCCATTGTAGGCGCGCCAGCCTTCGGTACTCGTACCATCAAAAAGAATCGTCCATTCGTCGGAAGGAGCAGCCTCGGTGGTCTTTTCGGCGGTACTTGTATCTGATTCAGTAGTATTTTGACAAGCTGCGAAGCAGAGTGCAAATAGTAAAATTGTTGTGAGTTGTTTCATATTCGTATTATTCTGTTCTTATGATTTGAGTGGACTAAGGTAGAAATTTTATGGAGTAATTCGGAAGAGAGAAACGTTCGTTTATTATTTATTGGTGTTCGTAGAAGAACTTATTGTATTCGTCTATACAGAGATACTTTTATAGATGTGAACCGTTTCATAAAAGATTCCTGAAATAAATGTAAACATTCGATGGCAAATGTTGATTTATCGAAGATGAAAACTTCAAATCAACAACCATCAAAAATCACTCGACAACGCAAAATTATGCAACGACTTCTCCTCCTCCTCTGCTGTATAGCATTCAGCAGTTTGATCTTTGGTCAAGATCAAGAACAATTCACCATTAGTGGAAGAATAACCGAAGCTGAATCAGGCGAAACGCTCATTGGAGCTACGATTCTTGCTCCACAAACTTCACAAGGAACGACTACGAACGAATATGGATTTTATTCCATTTCTCTACCTGCACGTGACTCCGTTCAAGTTATTTTCAGCTACGTTGGGTTTCAATCCGCCGTCAGGACTTTCTTCTTGAAAGAAGATCTAAAGCTAGACATTGAACTGGGCGTCGGTGTAGAACTGAATGAAGTAGTCGTGAAAGCCAACTCTTTCAAAGAGCAACTAAATTCTACCCAAATGAGTGTCGAAAAGCTCAATATGCAAGACGTGAAACTATTACCTGCACTTTTGGGAGAAGTAGATATACTCAAAACTCTACAACTCAAACCAGGTATTCCTTCGGGTGCAGAAGGACGTACTGGATTGTTTGTGCGAGGTGGAGCAGGCGATCAAAATTTGATTGTACTCGACGAGGCAGTGGTGTACAATCCAAATCATTTATTTGGCTTTTTCAGCACATTCAACGCAGATGCAGTCAAAGATTTACAATTATTCAAAGGTGGATTTCCTTCTCAATACGGCGGACGATTGTCCTCGGTCATTGATGTGAAATTAAAAGATGGAAACAACAAGAAATTTGCAGGTGCAGGTGGAATCGGATTAATTTCTTCTCGTTTGACTTTAGAAGGACCAATCCAAAAAGATAAATCTTCCTTTATTGTCTCAGGTAGAAGAACTTATGTGGATGTTTTTACGCGCCAAGTCAACAATGCCAATCAAGACAACGAAGACTTTTCCGAAATTCCAGATTACTTCTTTTATGATTTGAACACTAAAGTGAATTATCAATTAGGCGAAAAAGATCGCGTCTTTCTAAGTGGCTATTTTGGAAGAGATGTTTTCAATTTCGACTCTGACTTTTTCAGTTTTGACTTCAATTGGGGAAATGCGACAGGTACAGCACGCTGGAATCATGTTTTCAGCCCAAAACTCTTCTCCAATGCCACAGCTACTTTTTCTGATTATCAATACAACATCCGAAATGAAGTAACGGGTTTCTCTTTCGAGGTCGGTTCAAAAATCCGAGATGCTAATTTCAAATATGATTTTTATTACAATGCCTCCGACCGTCAAACTTTGCGTTTTGGTGCACAAGCCACCTATCACCAATTTGAGGTTGGACGCTTACAAGCGGGCAGCGAAGACGGCGAGATTTCTTTTTCTGCTGGCCAAGATTTCGACGGCACAGAATTTGGTGCATACATTCAAGACGAATGGATTGCTAGTGATGATTTGACGATTAATGGCGGATTGCGTGTTTCTGGTTTCGCCAATGATGGAAAAACCTACTTTGGCATCGAACCACGTTTTGCCAGTAAATATAGCATCAACGAGCGACTTTCCACCAAATTGAGCTACGCTCGAATGTACCAATATGTTCATCTGGTTTCCAATTCAGGCATTGCTTTACCAACGGATGTTTGGTATCCTTCCACCCAGAATGTGAAGCCACAAGTTTCAGATCAAGTCGCACTAGGATTTTCGTATCTGCTTGGAGATCAATTTTTCATCAATAATGAATACTATTATAAATGGCTAGGCAATCAAATTGATTTCATAGACGGCGCATTGCTCTTTTTCAATGATAATTTGGAGGAAGAATTTGCCTTCGGAGATGGATTTGCCTATGGGACAGAATTGAGCATTGAGAAAAAAGAAGGACGTCTGCAAGGTTGGATTGGCTATACTTTGGCACTCATTCGGAAGGGAAATTTTCGAGGAGTAAAACAAGACATCATGGAAGGTCGCTACTTCGCTCCGCGCTATGACCGTCGGCATGATATTTCTGTGGTGGCTACCTATGATTTAAGTAAAAGATGGAAGGTTTCTGCTACTTGGGTGTATGGCTCAGGAGATTTGGCTTGGTTGCCTTCTGGTCGTATTACTTTTCAAGATATTTATGGCTCAGAATTTAAACCGATCGTCCCCGTTTTTGGAGATCGAAATACTTTTAGATTACCAGCCTATCATCGCTTAGATTTGGGAGTAGTGCTAAAATTCTTTCCAAAATGGGGTGAAAGCGATCTAACGTTGAGTGTTTACAATGCTTACGATCGCCGAAATCCATATTTCATCTTCTTGGAACCAGAATTCCAGGCCATAGACGCAGGCAATGAACTCATTCAAGTACCAGATCGAATCGTAGCTAAACAGCAATCCCTATTTCCAATTTTACCATCAGTTACTTGGAATTTCAAATTCTAAGAAAATTATAAAGATCGTTCAAGCCTCCAGACTTGGATGCCATATTACTCGAACTCGATTCGAAGAAAAATAAAGAATAATGAAAAACACACCATATATATATATCATCGGATTACTCTTTCTAGTCTCAGCTTGTAACCTGACACAAGAAGTCGAAATCGAACTACCTGAATACGAAGACCAAATCATGGTGGAGAGTTACCTCATTCCTGGACAGCCCTTTGCTTTGCTACTAACTCAAAGTTTCTCTTATTTTGCTCCAATTCCAACAGACAACGAAGAATATATCAATCAACTTTTCATCTCCGATGCAGAAGTTACGATTCGATACGACGATCAAGAAATAAAACTAGAAAACGAAATATTATTCAATCCATTCACAGGGAAGCTATTCAATTACGGTGCAGGCGTATTAGTGCCAGAAAACTACGATTCAGAATTTGAGCTAGAAATCAAAACCGCGGAGGGAGAAATTATTACTGCTTCTACGTTCATTCCAGAACCCATTCCAATTGATAGCGTTGTGATCCAGTTTGATGAGCGAGATAGCTTAGCACGAGCATTGACCTACTGGACAGATATGCCTAATAAGACCAATTACTATCGCCGCCTTTTCGCAAAAGGACAAAGTGATAGCCTAGAAATAGACTTTATATTAGATGATGATTTGACGGACAATGGATTGTTACTAGCAGGAACAAATTATGATTTCGCAGTAGGAGACACCATCTTTAATACCATTTATCATACGACCGAAGATTATTTCAACTTTATGAACAGCTTATTCAATGCAGATGCTGCGAACGGAAATCCTTTTGCGCAACCGAGTTCATTGCTTTCCAATGTGGAAGGAACGGACAATCCGCTCGGTATATTTTCTGGATTAACTTTTGATGACCGTCGAACCATTATCGAGAAATAGCTGTTTTATCCATTCATTTTATCATTCAAAAATTTTAATCGTTTATCACAATAATAGTAACAATCAGTTATATGTACATCATAGAAATCGTATCAAGCGTTTAAAGCAAAAGTTGAATTTCCCATATTGGAAAGAAATAACCTTTTCTCTATATGAACTATGTGAAAGCACTATGTGACTATGTGGTAAATAATCATCAAAATATACAAATTCAAATGTTTGGAAATTTAGAGGAGCAACAGGCAAAAATGGAAGCACAACTCCGCGAAATCATCGTTCACGGAGAATCAGGTGGCGGTGCGGTGAAGATTACTGCAAATGGAAACAAAGAAGTCACTGACATTTCCATTGACAAAAGCAAAATTGACTTAGAAGATATAGAGCAATTGGAAGACATGCTACTCATTGCCATTGAGCAAGCACTCAATAATGCGGGTGAACAAGCAGCGGCGGCTTCTCAAGATATGATAAAAGATATGCTGCCACCGGGACTAGGAAACTTAGGAAACTTATTTGGTTAGCATCGCTCAAAAATTATTTCCACAAGGAGGCGATCGTTTTCTACGACCGTGTCCTTTAACCATAAACTTCGCGCTCTCTGCGTGCCACACAATCAGCTAAAATCAATCTCCGTATTATCCCCAATATTCAAACTCTGCCGAAATCCTTTAATTGAAGTGTCATTGCCAATGATTGAACTCTTTAGAACGGCATCTTGAATCGAAGCATAATTGCCAATAATAGAATCCTGAATAATCGCAGATTCGATACGAGCATTATCTCCAATTGTAACGTGAGGTCCTACTATAGAATTGATAATTTTACAATCTTTTCCAATGCTTACTGGATTAATGATAATAGAATTATCGAAGTTCGGTAAATTATACGTCGCATAACCCTCTCGATCTAGCAAAAGGGCATTTGTTTGCAGCAATACTTCGTATTTCCCACAGTTAAACCACTTATCAACCAACACTGTTCCCAACTTTGCTCCATTACTCGCCATCCACATCAAAGCATCCGTCAATGGAAACTCTCCATTCGTTTGAATTTCGTGTTCAATATTATAATTTAGTGCTTCAATCAATGCTTCAACTTCCTTGATCTTATAAAAACCAACTAAAGCCATATTTGACTTGGGAATACTAGGCTTTTCCACTAATTTTCGAGCAAAACCATCTTCATCTAATTCTGCTACACCATATTCCCAGGGTTGCTCTACAGGACTAATGCCCAGACAAGAATAAGGTGAAGCAATCATTTGCTCAAAATCAATATCAATAATCGTATCACCAAAAAAGATAATCACTTCGTCTTCCGCAGAAAACAATTCCCTAGCCATCCAAATTGCATGACCTGAACCTTGCCGAGAATCCTGCGTGACATATTCCTTATTCAAATGAGGATAAGCTCCTTCCACATATTCCTGTATCTTTTCTCCCAAATATCCAATGATGAAAACATACTCTGTCACTCCGACTGCAGAGAGTTGATCTATAATAAAAGAAATAATCGGCTTTCCTGCTACTGGAATCAGCGGCTTAGGCTGAGTGTAAGTCAGCGGTCTCAATTTTGTTCCAGCTCCAGCCACAGGGATAATTGCTTTCATGTAAAATGTTATTTCGTGCACTCGATGCAAAAAAACGAGTGGCAAATTATCAAAAATCAATCGTATCCTTGCAACTTTGAAGAGCTTTATCCTAATAATTTATTTTAATGAATAGAAAAGCACTGGAACTACTGTATCATCAGACGACCTATACTGTTCATACCTTAATGCAAATATTCAAGCTCAGAGTTAACCAAAACAATGAGGACTTTCAGAATTGGTTGCATCAAAATGAAATAAATACTTGGGCAATGATGACTGCTGCTAATCCGTATTCAATAGAACAAACAGAAGAAAAAAATGTAAAACTCAATGCTAAATTTGAAAATCAGCTACAAGAAAAAAATCTGACTCACTACTATTCTGAAGGAATTCCTGATAACCTAAATTGGTCAATCGAAATTGGTTTTTTCCTCCCTAATATTTCACTAAACTCCGCGAAACAGCTAGCCGCCGCTGTACAACAAAACGCAATCGTTTTTGGTGGAGTAGGAGCAACTGCACAATTGATTTGGTTAGAATAACCGATTTATACCTAGAACTGATGAGTGTTCTATTTTTTTGAACCATCTCATTCATGGTAATATTCAATAATCTGTGCCAATTGTTTTTATAAATCGTTAACTCACTAATAATCAATACTCTGCGTGCTCTGTGAACTCTGCGTGACATATTTTTGAGCATGTTCTTAGAGAGTTCAAACACAAACCTGTAGCTTTCCTAAACACTCAAACACTCAAACACTCAAACACTCAAACACTCAAACACTCAAACACTCAAACACTCAAACACTCAAACACTCAAACACTC
>JBCDFY010000072.1:0-28884 GCA_039176995.1 Bacteroidota bacterium | reverse complement strand
GTATGCTCACCGTTTACACCACAGGATATTATAGAATATCGAACAACGAACACCCAATAATGAATATCGAATAGTCATATGTAGCGTTTGTAACACTTCATTATTCAGTGTTCTGCATTCAATATTCGTTATTCATGAAAGTGGCAACATGGGAATCGAACCCTACCCTTTGGTGCTTCAAACCAATGCTCTCCCTTGTGAGCTATGTCGCCTTATTTTTTGATAGAAAAAGAACCTTTTGCGGAAAGCAGAGGACTCGAACCCCACTCAACTTTCATCGAGACCTAGTTTTCAAGACTAGTCGCCGCCCATGCAGCTGCTTTACTTTCCTTCCTATTCAAAGCGGAGAACAAGGGATTCGAACCCTCATCACAAGTTGATCTCGTGAACTACTTTAGCAGAGTAGCGCAGCGAACCATATCTGCCTATTCCCCTTCTTATTGTTGATTTGTTTATTCGTTGAACTGTTGAGCTGACTGGATCAGATCAACGAATAAACCGTTCAACAGATAAACAGTCATTTCGAGCGAACAGTCGGGATCGAACCGACATCGCCTGATTGGAAGTCAGGCACTCTACCATTGAGCTATGCTCGCTTATCTTTTGTTGATTCGTTGATATGTTGAATCGTTGAACTGATTACTCAAATCAACAAATAAACAGTTCAACGCATCAACAACCTTAAGTACCTCAGGAGGGACTCGAACCCCCAACATCGTGATTCTAAGTCACGCGCCTCTGCCAAAATTGGGCTACTGAGGCAGTAGAATATTGAATCACGAATTAAGGGTGTTCAGAAAAATAATTTAACATATTTTTTGATGAAACACATAGGCACATAGAAAACATAGAATATAGTTTTTCGCAGAAAAACTATGTGTTCTACTGTGCCTATGTGTTGAATAGTCAAGTCTATTTTGTTAAAAATAGTGCATCTAAAATTTTTCTAAACTCTTAATATCACGAATTTTGAATATCGAAATATGAAGTTGTTGAAATCGTCATATTCTCGCACTTCATCATTCGATATTCCTTGTTCGATATTCGATATTCACCGCAGCCGTGTGAGGAGTCGAACCCCAATCTGAAGCTTCGCAGGCTTCTGTCTTTCCAGTTAGACAACACAGCTTTTGTTGTTTATTCGTTAATGTGTTGAATCGTTGAACGGATCGCTCGAATCAACGAGTAAACAATTCAACAGCTCAACAATCCAAAGTATTCCCGAGGAGACTCGAACTCCTACTGTACAGGGCTTAAACCTGTTGCCTTTGCCATTTGGGCTACGGGAATAATCTTTAAGAATAGTCTAAGTGGCGGGAGTCGAACCTGCACCTCCTACGCTCCAAACGTAGCGCTCTCCGTTAAGCTACACCTAGATTAAGATAATTTGTGGAAGCTATGGGAATTGAACCCAACTCAGTTTGCTTGCAAAGCAATCTCGCCAGCCTTGGAACATGAGCCCCTGATTTTTATATAAAGTACGCGCAGTAGGCATCGAACCTACACTCCCCAGATTAAAAGTCTGGTGCTTTGCCAATTAAGCTATGCGCGTATAAAATGCGGCGTTTCCGATAGCTATCGGAATTGACTTTTAGCTTTTTTAGTAATCATAAATAGACAATTAATACTCGATATTTGAAGTTTCCTAACTTCAAATCTATATCTGCTCGTTTCCTAACGAGCGATACCAATCATTTATATTAAAACTCAATTTGTGAGACTATTCCGACTAATAAAGTCCTCTTTAATAAAATGTAAGAGTATTGTTAAATCGAATGCTCTTTTTGGAATTTTCTATCATTATTGGAATAAATAGAATGACTATTTTTATTCAATTCTACAATAATCTATGCGGTATCGACGGGACTTGAACCCGCAACTTGAGGATAAACAATCCCCTGCTCTACCATTGAACTACGACACCTGCGATCGTTGATTTGTTTAACTGACTGCTATGAATCTAAATCGAGAAAAGAAAAAAGTGATTGAATTCGTAGCAGTGTTTTCCTAACTACTACCAATTCAGAGAAAGGAAAGTAATTAGTAGGCTTGCCCACCGAGACTAAAATCTCGCGGACTCAACTGAACTCCATTGTGTAGGAGTAAGTAAGGTTTGATATTTTTTTGAATTTGTAACATTTGAAGATATTTCTGCTTTTGTTATGCAATACGGACATAAAAAGGGATAGAGAAAAGAATTAGTTCCCGAGCTTGAATTTTTTTTGAAAATTTATTGAAAAACGCGAGTTTGAGCTTCTGTTTGCTTGTTTTCTACAAACGAATAATTGTAATTTTATTCAGCACTTTGAATGCCTCTCCGAAAACCTTATCTTTGTTTTTTTGATGAAACAGATCGTTTCAATTTTCAAGATAAATCAAGACGAACTCCAGATACTAAAAATCATAACCAACAAACATACATGGCAAGAAAAAAGAAAAAGAAAACTTCCATCAATTTAAAGGATGAACGCGTACCTAAACTCTTAGGCATCTTCTGCCTGTTTTTGGCAAGTTATCTAATGATTGCTTTCACTTCCTATATCTTTACTTGGAAAATAGATCAAGACATGGTCTTGCAATTCAATTGGGGATTGCTCGGGCAGTCGGGACTAGAAATGTCCAATTGGTTAGGACGACTTGGAGCAATCATTTCCAATATGTTCTTCTATTGGGGATTTGGTGCGCTGTCTTATATTTTCGTTTTTCTTTTGAC
Source organism: Bacteroidota bacterium (assembly GCA_039176995.1). Classification (GTDB taxonomy): domain Bacteria; phylum Bacteroidota; class Bacteroidia; order Chitinophagales; family Saprospiraceae; genus JAAUTG01. Next base: position 26,171 of record JBCDFY010000072.1, on the reverse strand, counting down.
GATTCTTGGACTGAACTTGATTCAAGATAAACCACTTACTAATTTTTATAGACTCCTGAGAACTAGCACTTTATTGTTGGTATTCGTTCCTGTTTTATTGGCTTCCATCTTTGCTTCTGCTGAATTTTCTTGGGGCGGAGCATACGGCAATATGGTTGCGGAATGGTTGTACGACTTTGTAGGTCCAGCTGGTCTGTTCGTCCTGTTTTTAGCATTTTTCATTGGTCTCTTTGTTTGGAATCTCAACCCCAATTTCAAAGATATGACGATGGAAAGTGCGATGAATGACAGCAAGGAATATGTTTATAAGAGAATATACGGCGAACGCTATCAACCAAAAGAAGTAAGAGAAGCACCACAAGCCTTGCGTCCACGAACTCAAGCGGAAAAGAAAATCACTGCTCCAAAAACAAAAATAGAAGAAGAAACTCCTGTTTTGGATAAAAAGGGACAGTACGAATTGAGTTTGAAGGAGCGTCTGGAGCGCAAGAAGAAAGAGGCGTTGAAAGTAGGAGAAGGTTCATTAGAAATCGAAGTGCCTCCGCAAGAAGAATTAGTACAGGAAGAATCGCCCAAAGTAAATGAAGATCTACCTGGTCCTTCTGTGCCCGTCAATTCTCATGCACTAGAAAAAGTACAAGAAAACGATCAACTTGAACCTTACGACCCGACTTTAGAATTACCTAGCTACGAAAATCCAGTGCTGGCTTTGCTAGAAGATTATAGCGATCATAAACAGGAAATTGATCGAGAAGAACTGGAGGAAAAGAAAGATCAAATTATTGAAACGCTACTGCAATTCAAGATTGAAATCACGAGCGTGAAAGCAGTAGTTGGTCCAACTGTAACGCTTTTCAAAGTCAAACCTGCGCCGGGTGTTCGCATCTCCAAAATCAAGAATTTGGAGGATGATATTGCGTTGAGCTTGTCTGCTTTGGGTATTCGGATTATTGCGCCGATTCCAGGAGAAGGCGTGATTGGAATTGAAGTGCCGAATCGCAAAAAAGCAATCGTTTCCTTGAAAGAAGTATTGGCTTCGGAAGCCTTCAAGCGTTCTAAAATGCAGTTGCCAATTGCTTTTGGAAAAACAATTGACTCCAAGGTTTTTGTTGCAGACCTAGCGAAAATGCCTCACTTGCTAATTGCTGGTGCGACGGGACAAGGTAAGTCTGTTGGGATCAATGTGGTATTGATGTCACTGCTTTATCGCAAGCATCCATCGCAAGTAAAATTGGTATTAGTTGATCCTAAAAAAGTAGAACTCTTCCCTTATTCTGCGCTCGAAAAACATTTCCTTTCTTTCTTGCCGGGTAGTCCAGAACCCATTACGACGGAGACGAATAAAGTGGTGCATACCTTGAATTCAATGTGTATTGAAATGGATGCGCGCTACAACCTGCTCAAAAAAGCGTCGGTTCGTAACATCAAAGAATACAATGAGAAGTTCATCAAACGGAAATTGAGCCCGACCAAAGGACACCGTTTTTTACCGTTTATTGTCCTTGTGATTGATGAGTTTGCAGATTTGATTATGACCGCAGGTAAGGAAGTAGAACTACCAATTGGTCGTTTGGCGCAATTGGCGCGTGCAGTTGGTATTCACTTGGTGATTGCGACACAGCGTCCCTCAGTGAACATTATCACAGGTGTAATTAAAGCCAATTTCCCTGCTCGAATTGCCTTCAAAGTGACGTCTAAAGTAGACTCTCGAACGATTTTGGATGGTGGTGGTGCAGATCAGTTGATTGGACGTGGAGATATGTTATTGTCCGTCGGTGGAGATATGATTCGTCTGCAATGTGCATTCATAGATACACCAGAAGTAGAAAAAGTGATTGACTTCATCGCTGAGCAGCGTGGCTATCCTGAACCGCATTTCTTACCTGAATTCCACGGTGATGATGCCGAAATTCAAGGCTCTGGCGGCTTGAATCTCAACGATTTAGATGATAAATTTGAAGATGCTGCTCGCTTGGTCGTTACTAATCAACATGGCTCTACTTCTATGATTCAGCGTCGTCTTAGCTTAGGTTATAATCGTGCGGGTCGCATTATGGATCAAATGGAAGCATTAGGTATAGTTGGTCCAAATGAAGGCAGCAAGCCTAGAGAAGTTCTGGTGTACGATGAATTGGAGTTAGATAAGTATCTGGAGAGTTTGCGGAGTAAGCGGAGTTGATAGAATATCGAATATTGAACTGCTGAATACTGAATAACGAAATGAGAATATCCTGTTTTCTTCTATGTTTTACACTATTTTATGCTTGCAACAACTCTGAACGAAAAGAGCAAGTTGCCGATAAAGAAGCTACAACTCAATACCTTCATCAAGCAGCTTTCCAACAAATCCTAGATTCTGCCCAAGTCAAGGGAGCAATTCTAATCTACGATGCTAAAAAAGACCTCTACTATTCCAATGACTTCGATTGGGTAAAGCAAGGCAGACTTCCTGCTTCTACTTTCAAAATCACTAATTCTATTATTGCTTTAGAAACGGGCGTTGTAGAAAATGACAGTACGCTGTTTGAGTGGAATGGCGAACTGCGTGCGCTCTCGGTCTGGGAGCAAGATATGATTTTCAGAGACGCCTTTCACCGTTCTTGTGTGCCTTGCTATCAAGAGATAGCTAGAGCGATTGGTGCGGCGCGAATGAATGAGTATTTACAAAAGCTATCGTACGGAAATATGGTAGTAGATTTCAGCAATATTGATCTGTTTTGGCTACAAGGTAACTCTAGAATTAGTCCGATGGAGCAAATTGATTTTCTACAACGCCTTTATGAAAAACAATTGCCTATTTCTGATCGAACAAGCGCAATTATGAAAAAAATGATCGTCATGGAAGAAACGGACGATTATAAATTAAGCGGCAAAACAGGTTGGGCAATTCGAGATGGGCATAACAATGGTTGGTTCGTCGGCTACTTAGAAAAAGAAGAGCAGTTGTACTTTTTTGCTACAAACGTTGATCCGCAAGAAACCTTCAATATGGATTTCTTTCCTCGCATTCGTAGCGAAGTTACCATGAAGGCATTTGAGGAATTGGGAATTTTGGAGTAGATATTCCTAGAAAGAAAAATAAGCCCATCAAATTTCTAATCAGACCAACTTCAAAAGCGAACGTCCACAATTAAACACACAAGTGTTCGCTTTTATACATTTCCATTGAAAAAATCTATTTCTACCTATTCAAAATAATTGATTGTCAAATACTTATGCTATTTGGCACAGCAATTGTAATACTTAGGGCAAACACCTAAATTTTCATTTATTGGTTTGTTTAATTATTAACGATCAATAACTAATTGCTCAAATATGGGAATGGACGAAAAAATAGAAAAGAAAAGACCAATATGGAAATATCTACTGATTGCAGTTGGTGTAATTGGAATGACTTTCCTGTTGACTTCGATTTATAGAGATGCTGGTACTTCTCGCTTGAATGTGGAGCAAGAACGCTTACTGACGGATACGATTCACTCTGGCGTATTCAAAGAATTCATTACCATTTTTGGTACAGTCGAACCATTTAAAACGGTCTATTTGGATGCCATCGAAAGCGGAAAAATTGAAGAGATCTTTGTAGAAGATGGAACGATGGTAGAGCGTGGAACGCCAATTATGCGCCTTTCTAATTTAGACTTGCAATTGGATGTTTTGAATCAGGAAGCTAATATCGTTGATCAAATCAACACCATTCGCTATCAAGGCATTGTACGGGAGCAACAAAGTTTGAGAATTCGTGAGCAGGCGTTGGATGTAGAGTTTCAGTTAGACCTCTTGGAAAAACGGACTCGTCGAAATCGTACTTTATATCAAGATAGCGTAATCGCTAAAGTAGAATTTGAGGAAACGCAAGACGAATACGAGCACTTACAACGCCGAAAGAAACTTTTTCAAGCCACCATTGCTCAAGATTCACTTTCTCAACTTGCTCAAGAAGGTCAAATGAAAACTTCTTTGGATTTGATGCGTCGCAATTTGGATTTTGCCAAAAACAGTTTAGATAATTTGGTCATCAAAGCACCGATAAAAGGTCAGCTATCTTCTTTAGATTCTGAGATTGGAGAATTGATTAACCAAGGCAGTCGCATTGCGCAAATTGACGTTCTAGACGACTACAAAATTCGGGCGCGCATTGATGAATTCTACATTTCGCGCATCTTTCCTAACCAAAGCGGTTCTTTTGTAATGGATGGTAAAAACTACGATCTGCGCATTAAGAAAATCTATCCAGAAGTCGCCAATGGCGCATTTGAAGTAGATTTGGTTTTTACTGGTGATCGCCCAAATAACATCAAGCGTGGGCAAACGATTTCGCTCAAATTGTCGCTAAGTGATGAAACCAAGGCGATGTTACTGGCGAAAGGTGGCTTCTTCCAAAGCACTGGTGGCAATTGGGTATATGTGATGGGCGAAGATGGTGTGGCAAGAAGACGTGATATTAAATTAGGACGACAAAATCCTAATTTTTACGAAGTGCAGCAAGGACTCACAAACGGAGATGTGGTCATCATTTCGAGCTATGAAAATTATGGCGATAAGGATGAATTGGTGGTAAAGTAAACAGTTGGCTATTGGCAGTTAGCTATTAGCCTGTTCAAAATAGAAAAATCATTCGGAGTAACTTTTCGCATGTATCGCTTGCTATGCGAAAGAGCCAACAGCTAAGGGCTAATAACCAATAGCTTAAAAAACAAATCATGATACAAACTAAAGCACTACAAAAAGTATATCGCACCGACGAAGTGAAAACGACTGCGTTGAATGAAGTAGATATTCACATTAAGGGTGGCGAATTCGTTTCGATTATGGGACCTTCAGGTTGCGGAAAATCTACCTTGCTCAATATCTTAGGATTGATTGATAGTCCCGATGGTGGCGAATATCATTTCCTCGACCACGAAGTATCAAAATATTCAGAACGCCAACGCTCGAAATTGCGCAAAGAGAACATTGGTTTCATCTTCCAGAGCTTTAACTTGATTGATGAATTGACGGTTTTTGAAAATGTAGAATTGCCTTTGATCTATACGAAAGTAGGTTCAAGAGAGCGCAAAAAACGTGTGGAAGCAGAGTTAGAAAAACTGAATATGATGCACCGTGCGAAGCACTTTCCACAGCAACTATCTGGTGGTCAGCAGCAAAGAGTTGCCGTAGCGCGCGCGATCATCAATAATCCAAAAATTATACTAGCGGATGAGCCGACAGGGAATTTGGATAGCTCGAATGGAAATGATGTGATGAAGACACTGGTTCATTTGAATGAAGAAGGGGCAACCATCGTCATGGTAACGCACTCGCAATATTGCGCAGAGTTTGGAGATCGCATCATTCGTTTGTTGGATGGGCAAGTAGTAACGGAGAATATGGTGGCGCGGAAGCAGATGATGTAGTATTAGCTATTGGCATTTTTTATAGAGGAAATCACCTAATTAAAGTTGTCTCAAGAGTCTCGCGTACTCTTCCTAGTTTTTAAGAAAGTGGGAGAGTACGTCGACTACCGTTTAAAAGGATTTCATCAAAGCAGCTATCTCCCTTATCTGCTCTGTTGGCTGTTAAAGAAAAAAGGCAGTGTTCCTTAATCTGTGTCAACAGAATTTTAGTAATCTATTAATTCGCTGATAATCAAAACTCTGCGTTCTCTGCGAACTCTGCGTGATACACTTTTTTGAATATACTCAGAAAAAAACTATACCCAAACTGCAAAAATTTCTTTCCCCTTATGGACAACCCATTTTGCTTCCCAACCCTTTGTTTTCCGACTATCAAAAATGAGGAGATAACCTTTTTGTACGCTATGGATAGACAAATAATCAGTCAACTGATCTAGGCTTTCTTGATGTTTTTTCTCACCTCGCCAAAGTTTCAATTCTAAAATGTATTTATAGTGATGATGCGTTACTACGATATCCAAACGCTTTTCTTCTGAAACTTCAACTTCCTTGAAACTATGTCCTTTTCCATTGATAATTGGTTCTAGGAAAGCTAAAAAAATCAACCGCCACTGTCTTTCAATAAAGGAAGTATCTTTTTCGCTTCGTTGTGCTTTCATGAAGGCTTGAAACTTCTTCAACACTCGTTCAAAGTCTAAGGTATAATCATCATCTACATAAGTAGAATCGCCAAAACGTTCTCTGTTGCTACTCAAATATTTGCGTAATGTTTTGCTTGCCATGTAGTTATAAATGATCTGTTCATAAATTCGATTATGAATTTTTAGACGACCATTTCGCTTGAATACACCATACATTCGACCAATAGAGGTGATTGGATCATGCGGATTGAATGGAACGATAGCTCCGTCTACCAAAATATCATAAACCAAGTCGTACAGCTCTTCATTATTCTCTAAATTTTTGATCAAACTATCAAAATTCGTGTTGTCTTCCCGCACCATCAATTGAACGCTCGCTTCCACATCCTCCAGAGTCCAAACTTTTGGATTTTCCTTAGTTTTTAAAATCTTATCCACAATATTTTTACACAGCTTAGAAACCAAAAATGGATAACCAGAGGTGTAATGATACAATCGTTCTGCAATAGTGGGAACATCTATTGCTACCCCTTCCGCTTCACCATATTCCTCTAACATAGGTTCTATTTCTTTCGGATAAAACGCCATCTCTACTTCAAAATCTGTCGCAATATTCCAAGGACTATTGTACTGTGCTTCTTCGGGATTTCGTAATTTATATTTTAAAGATTTAATATCGTGAACACCAACTAACACAACGCTATGAAAAGTAGCTTGATATGGTTTTTTACGTGCCAAGTATTTAGTCCTTAGCATTGCTAAAAAACTCAAAAAAGGTAGATAATTGCTGCTTGCATCTACTTCATCAATGAGCAAAACTACTTTCTTATCTAGCTTCAAAATTAAATCCGTGACTAGCTTAGATAAAGTTCTCATCTCTATGATCTCGTCCGATTTACTTATCAAGAATTGATAAACATTTTTGTCTCTATACTCAAAGAAATCAATTAAGTGTTGAAAAAATCGAATGACAAATGCCTCATCTGATTCATACCATTGGCTATCCACTCCTTGAAAATTCAATTCAATGGGAAGATACTTTTCTGCGCTCCTCAATTGCTCGCTAATTGTATTTATGGTCGTCGTTTTCCCAAATTGTCGAGGACGGTTCAGTGTAAAATACTTTCCTGAATCTACCAATGCCATCACCTCACGAAGCTGACGACTATTGTCCATCATGTAATGATCTTCTGCGAAGCAATTTCCCGTTACGTTGAATTCTTTCTTCATGTTTTTCTTCTACAAAGCAATACTGATTTTTAGGTACGTCAGTGTACCAAAAGCTTCACACCTACGCACTTTTTCTTCTTTACTGGCTCGCCGCCTAAAAGCGGCTCGCAGAGGGTTTTTAGGGCAGAAGCACATTGATTTTGATACAAAATCAATGTGCTTCTGCCCTAAAATTCTCTCTTTTTCGTCTGTGTAGACGAAAAAGAAAAAAGTGTACAGGAGTAAAACCAAAAGCACAAAGATAAACAATTGAAATGATAAGTTTTTGGCGTCTTTATTGCTATCAATTGTTTTAAGACGGACTCTATTGGTCAAGTAGCTAAAAGTGTAATGATTAAGTACTCGGACGCAATTAACTTAACATTTTATGACGGCATCTTTTCGGTTTATACCGCGTTATTTTTTGTAGCAATAACTCGTTATTCCTACAAAAAATGCCTTGTCTAAACACAAAAATCTGCTCGGTCAAAAAAGTAATTTATTTACATCCGAGTACTTACATCATTCATATGCTTGAAAATACACCTGATTCGATAAGGAGTTAGGAAATATATTGTCAAATGGAGTGTTCAAAGTTGAACAAATGTTGTTCAAAAATGAACGAGTGACTTTGAACAATTTGATATAACTTAATGATTAACAGCATTTTACTTACATGGCATGATTTTGGAAAAGAATGAGATAGGCAAACCCAAAAACTTCTTAAACAGCAAATCTCTATGCTCAAAAATAATTTAAAATTATCATTCCGTAATCTCTGGAAAAACAAATTCCAATCCTTCATTTTAGTCTTTGGATTAGCACTGGGCTTGATGGTGGTCTTTTTCATCGGACAATACATCCATAGCGAACGCAGCTACGATACTTTTCACTCGAAGGCAGATCGTATTTATCGCGTGCCTCTTTCCTTCTATAAAAATGGAGAGCTAGAGAGCTTTGAGGCAATGAATGTTGCACCCACTGCGCCTGCCTTGAAAGCAGAATTCCCTGAAGTGGAACAATACGTGCGCTTTTCTCCTGAGTACGGTCGCGTTGTTTTTAAGCATCAAGCAACACAGCTAGAAGCAGAGACCGTTTATTATACAGATTCCACTTTATTTGAGGTTTTTGACTTTCCTCTAATAAAAGGCAATCCAACAACTTGCTTAAAGCGTCCATTCACCGCTATCTTACCTAAATCTACAGCAGAACGCTATTTTGGAGCAGCAGAAACTTGGTTAGAAAGTCCAATTGGGAAAACTATCAAAATGAATGGTGCATACGATTTTGAAATCACAGGGCTACTAGAAGATATTCCTGAAAACTCTCACATGCAGTTCGATGCGCTGCTTTCTTTCTCTTCTTTTGCAACTGTGAATGATGATCCAAGCAATGAATGGGCGTGGGCAGATTTTTGGACTTATATTCTTTTTAGAGAAGGAACAAATGTGAAGCAATTTGAAACAAAACTAGCAGACTTCAATGATCGTAGAGACCCTTATGAGCAGGAAAGTTACTATCAAGAAAGCAGCTTACAAGCACTTTCCTCTATCCATTTGAGTTCTAAATTGGATTTTGAAATGGGGGCTAATGGAGATGCAAAAACCGTAAACTTTCTACTATTGATTGCTATTGCTATTTTGATTATTGCGTTAGCAAATTATGTCAATTTAGCTACTGCGAGAGCAGAAGAAAGAGCAACTGAAGTCGGGGTGAGAAAAGTAGTGGGTGCAGACAAAAAATCGTTAGTCAGCCAATTTTTGAGTGAGGCTTTTATCGTCAATTCACTAGCTATTGGCTTAGCCATTTTACTCATTTTACTTGGTCAAAGTAGCATGAATGCATTGGTTGATAAATCACTTCCCTTACCCTTGCCCGTTGAACAATTATTCTTGCTTGTTCCAGTTATTTTAGTTGTCAGTACTTTACTATCAGGTCTCTACCCCGCTTTTTTTCTATCCAATTTTACGCCAAGTCGCGTTTTCCAAAAAGAAAACCAACGCCGAAGCAAGGAGTTCTTGCGCAAAGGTTTGGTCATCTTTCAATACAGCATTTCCACGGCACTCATTATTGGTACACTGATTGTCTATTTCCAGTTGGAGTATATGCGAGATCAAGATTTGGGTTTTTCTCTAGATCAAAAACTCATCTTGAAAGGAGCTTCTAGCATACAAGACAAAGAAACGTATATTGCTAAATATCAAAGTTTTAAAAACCAATTATTGAATTTACCAGCAGTTGAGTTCGTTGGAGGTTCGGGTGCTGTTCCTGGCAAGAATTATTTAGACTTAGACTCACACGGAGCAATTCGTTTGGCTTCAGAAAATGAGGAAGCCAACGCTGCTTTTTCGACAACTTGGGTAGAGCCAGATTTTTTAAAAGTCTATGATCTCAAGTTATTGGCAGGACGAAAGTTCGACGAAGCCATCTCTTCTGATCGAGATGCCATTGTCATCACCGAAAAAAGTTTGAAACTATTTGGTTTGAATAGTCCAGAAGAAGCAATCGGGAGAGAAGTGATGTATTGGCGAAAAAGACGCATTATTGGTGTAGTCGAAGATTATCACCACAAATCTTTGCAGCACAATTTAGAGCCTATTATTTTCCGACCTGCACAGCACAGTTTTTTGTACTACTCTATCCAGTTGAATCCTTCTAGCACATCGAACATCGCTGGAACAGTTGCTTCCATAAAAAATACTTGGCAACAACATTTTCCCAACGATCCTTTCGATCATTTTTTCCTCGATGAGCATTTCAACGAACAATACGAAGCTGAGCAACGCTTAGGTAGAATTACCATAGTTTTTGCCGCTTTTGCCATTTTCATTGCTTGTTTAGGCTTGTTTGGTTTAGCCTCTTATTTAATGACTACACGAACCAAAGAAATCGGCATCCGAAAAGTGCTAGGTGCAAGTATTTCAGGCATCGTCGCTTTGCTTTCTAAAGACTTCTTGAAACTCGTTTTGATTTCCTTTGCTATTGCGACTCCTATTGCTTGGTTTTTGATGCAAAAATGGCTGCAAGGCTTCGCTTATCATATTGAAATACAATGGTGGATATTTGCGATTTCGGGTTTAGTTATTACGAGTATCGCCCTACTAACGGTAAGCGCACAATCTATCAAAGCTGCTTTATCTGATCCAATTGAATCACTTAGAAACGAATGATTTATTTAAGTAGCTCAGCGTGCTCCTCACATTTTCCAAAAAGATAGGAAAGAACACCTAGCAAGAGCTCTGGATCAGTGATACCAATTGGAAAAGGATGACGAATAAAGGATTGATCTTCTAGTTTACCAAAATACCAAAAATCCGCGGTTGTTACGATGGCATAAAGAGGAACTTTATCCGTATTATTTAACTCTCTTGCAGCCACCAGTTGAAGTAAGGCATCAAACCACCCCTTTTCTACCTGTTCGTCTTTTGCTTCAACAGTAAGTAGAACTGGTTTTTGAAAAACCTTGATGCCTGAACGAGAACGTCCTGTCACGACATAGTCTGGATAAAGTGTAAAATCATTGACTTGTAGATAAGGATGACTAAATAAGAAGACTTTAGGATGTCGTTTCCATGTTTCTTTGAGGAATGGAACGATGAGGAATTCAGAACCATAAAATTCCTTGTCATCTTTTCCTCGATTAGAAAGGGAAAAATCTAAATCTTGTAAAAAATATTCCGTTAGACCGATTGGAGTTACCTTATCATAATTTATGAATTTTTCATAATCAAAATTTAGATTATAATGATCTAATACTTCAGCACTGTTTTTAAACACTATTTTTTGCTTGATTTCTTCCATGCTTCGATTCTTTCTGTAAAAATACGGCATTTTGAGATAAGATGCTATAAACAAAAAATCATGCATAGGAATCACTTGAAAATCACCTTTCGTAGCCTTTCAAAAACGGTTTCTTTTTGCAGGACAAATAGATAGGCTTATTAATGGGCTTGTGTATCGCAAACCCATTACTGCTTTATGTTACGAATGAATTGTCCTTCAATAAAATGTATGAAAACAACGATTAGATTTAGGGAATTCAACAAATTACTTGCGAAACGAATAAGAAATGATGTTCAACTACTACGGCAAACTCGCTCTAAGAAACCTATTGCGATTCAAGGGCTATACCGCAATCAATGTGATTGGTCTGTCTTTCAGTATGATGGTCTGCTTGCTTATTGTACAGCACATTGCAGATGATCTAGGCTATGACAAACATCATCAAGATAGCGAGCAAATCTATCGTGTAGCAACGGATTGGAACATTAATGGAGAAGAACGCACTGCCGCTGGAACGCCTTCTCCTTTGGCAGAGAATTTGAAGAAAGACTTCCCAGAAGTATTGGACGCCACGCGTATCTATAAAGCTCCGAATGTAGATCAATACATTTTGGAGTATGAAGACAAGGTGTTTTTCGAGAAATTAGGTGCATTTGCTGATCCTAATTTCTTTGATTTATTAACCTACGATTTTATCTATGGCAAACCCTCCGAAGCACTCGATGAACCACTAACCATCGTGCTCTCCGACAAAATTGCCGAAAAGTTTTTTGGTAATAAGAATCCAATTGGAAAAGCCGTACAAATGACGACTAATTGGGGCAAAGACGAGTACCGAGTAACGGGTGTTTTTGATAGTGAAACTTATGCTTCACATTTAGAGACAGGTTTTTACGCTGCTGGTCAAGGCGGATCAATTGGTCAAGAATTTTATCAATTGGACGAATGGGCGGGCATGAATTTGTACTATACTTATTTGAAATTGAATCCAAAAGCCAAAGCAGAAAAACTGAATGAAGCGTTCCCGAGTTGGCTAGAAAACTATGCTGGAGATCGATTGCGAGAACTAGGCATCGGGAAAGGGCACTTTTTACAACCTATTGAAGATATTTATTTAGATGCTTCCGTCACTGGTTTTTGGTTTGGACGCACAGGCAATAAAAGTTTTGTCTATATTTTAGCTTGCATTGCTGGATTGTTGCTACTTATTGCGTGCATCAATTTTATGAATCTAGCCACCGCCAAAGCAACCATCAGAGCTCAAGAGGTTGGAACTCGGAAAGTGCTGGGTGCGAATCGAGGAGTTTTGGTATATCAGTTCATGAGCGAGGCTTTCATTTATGCAAGTTTGGCAGTTGTATTAGCCTTTGGATTTGCAAAATTGGCATTGCCCGTTTTTAATAATTTGACAGATAAGAATTTAGGGCTTCCCATACTACAAACATTACCATATTTGCTTGGATTCATTGGTGTTATTACACTACTGGCAGGTAGTTATCCAGCCTTGTACTTATCCTCTTTTAGCCCTTCCAAAATCTTTAAAAACAACTACAATAATCAATTTTCCACGCAGCGCATTCGACAAGGGCTGGTCATTGTACAGTTTATCATTGGCATTGCACTCATTCAAGGCGTTTTCATCATCAACCAGCAGTTGGATTTCATTGGGAATAAAGATTTGGGTTACGATCCAAGCGCGAAAATTGTTATTCCATTTCATACATAAGAGGTTGCCGAACGCTATGATATTTTGCGGAATGAATTGCTCAAAAATCCTCAAATTCAGGCCTTAGGTGGCACAACGAGTCATCCAGCAGAAGACAATCTGAGTAGTTTCTTCTACTTCAAAGAAGGACAAAATCCAGATGAAGGTTTTCATGCCTATAACGCAGGAGTGACGCCAGAATATATGGAAATGATGGACTTTGAAGTCTTAGCAGGACGGCTATTTGAGCGTCAGCGGATGAGTTCAGATACCATTCGCAAAGCAGTGATTACTACCACAGCAATGGAAGGTATTGGATTTGACTTAGATAATGTTATTGGAAAAAATATCTCCATCATTTTTGGAGAAAAAGTTACTTTTGAAGTCATCGGTGTGATCGAAGATTTTCACAGCAACTCTTTACACCACGAACTTGAAGGACAAGTCTTTGATTGGAGTCCGGAGTTTCCGCTTTTCTATGCTATCGCAGATATAGAAACTGAAAATATTGCGTCTGTCATTGCCAATATTGAAAAGACTTGGCAACAAATTAACCCAAATGATCCATTTGAATTTCACTTTTTAGAAGACCAACTGCAACAAAATTACTTAGCAGAACAACGAGCAAGCGGACTCATTTTCTATGCTACCTTGCTCGCCATTTTCATTTCCTGTTTAGGACTTTTGGGCTTAGCTTCTTTCGCAACAGAAAGACGTGTTAAAGAAATCGGTATTCGTAAAGTGTTAGGTGCGTCCGTCACGAATATTGTTGGACTGTTATCTAAAGATTTCTTGATTTTAGTAGTAATTGCACTCATTTTAGCCTCCCCTATTGCTTGGTGGCTGTGCCAAAGTTGGCTAGAAGATTTCACGTTCCGAGTCGAAATGAAGTGGTGGATGTTTTTGCCCGCGGGCATTATTGCTATCGCCATTGCACTGTTGACCGTTAGTTTACAATCTGTGAAGGCGGCTTTGGCGAATCCTGTAGAGTCATTGAAAAATGAATAATAGGATATGCAATAGCGCAAATTTTGCTTATCTTTATACGAATCGCAGGGTTAAAATAATTCACTTAGTATGAAGCACAACGCCAACCGACTCGCACAAGAAGCAAAACTAGCGCAACTTACTCATAAAACAAGACGCTTATTCTTGAAGGAATGTGCTACGGGACTTGGCGGACTTGCTTTAGCATCTTTAATTGGTTGTAATGCAGATCAGAATGTAGCTACTTCCCAAAATTTTTTCGACCCAAGCAATCCACTTGCACCTAAAATGCCTCATTATGCCGCTAAAGCTAAATCGGTTATTTATATTCACTTAGCAGGCGCACCTTCTCAATTAGAACTGTTTGATTACAAACCTGAATTAGAAAAACTAGACGGTAAAGATTGTCCACCTTCCCTTTTAGAAGGTAAGCGATTTGCCTTCATTCGAGGTGTACCCAAAATGCTAGGTCCAAAAGCCACTTTCAAGCAACGCGGACAATCAGGTGCTTGGATATCCGATCATTTACCTCATTTTGCTCAACTTGCTGATGAAGTCACCTTTCTGAAAGCAATGCATACTGACCAGTTCAATCATGCACCCGCACAGTTGATGATGCACACAGGAAGTGCGCAATTGGGTAGACCTAGTATGGGCTCTTGGGTGACTTATGGTTTGGGTTCAGAAAATAGCGATTTGCCAGGTTTTGTCGTTTTGAATTCAGGGGGCAACAATCCAGATGCAGGAAAAATGGTTTGGGGAAATGGTTTCTTACCTTCTGTTTATCAAGGAGTTCAATGTCGTTCGGAAGGTGATCCTGTTTTGTTCCTCAGTGATCCAAAAGGCATCAATCGAGATCGACGGAAAGCCTCTATTCATGCTATAAACGAAGTCAATAGAATTACTCACGAAGAGTTTCAAGACCCAGAAATTCTATCGCGTATCTCGCAATATGAAATGGCATTCAGAATGCAAGCCTCCGTGCCAGGCGTCATGAATATAGAAGACGAGCCAAAATACATTCACGAAATGTATGGCACGCAACCTGGTCAGACCAGTTTGGCAAATAATCTGCTTTTGGCAAGAAAATTAGTGGAAAAAGGCGTGCGCTATGTACAGATCTTCGATTGGGGTTGGGATACGCACGGAACAGTTGCCAATAATGATTTAGAAGTGGCATTTGTCAATAAGTGTAGGGAGATGGATAAACCCATTGCGGCACTTTTGCTTGACTTGAAACAACGTGGATTGCTTGACGAAACGCTCGTTGTTTGGGGTGGAGAATTTGGGCGAACGCCAATGAAAGAAAATCGAAATGGAGTAGATACCATTTACAAAGGTCGTGATCATCATCCTGATGCCTTCACCGTTTGGATGGCAGGTGGAGGTGTGAAAAAAGGTTACACGCATGGCGAAACCGACGAAATTGGCTATGCTGGCATCAACGGTAGAACTTCAGTTTTTGATTTACAAGCTACCATTTTGCACCAATTAGGTTTCAATCATGAACAACTTACTTACCAGTTTCAAGGTCGTCCTTTTCGTTTGACAGATGTGCATGGAGAAGTAATTCGAGAAGTGATTGCTTGAGCAATAATACTAAACTTCATGCGTCAAAAATGTCATCGTATCTACGCCACTTGCATAGTCGAAAAGACCAGCTTGTTGTGTTGTTCCAAAAGCAATAGTTGGTAAGTCAGAAAGCTCTAACTTACTTACAATCAGCTCAATATCCGCTGACTGTATTTTTATTTTGCCAACTGCGTTTTCTACTTCATCATAGTATTCATAATGAAGATTAGCGATGGAAGAAAGCACTGCTTCATCTTCTTTTAGCATGATGCAACCATTGGCTAAATATTCTGCTCGATTGATGATGTAAAGCGCGTAGTGATAATCGAAGTTATTCTTGTACTTATCGTTTAGAACAATTTCATTGTATTCGTGCAAGGCTTCCAATAATGGTTCAAAGTTGTAATCTTTCGGTACATACAATTTCGCTACATTTCTTGCGCCTAAACCGAAATTATGAAAGACATCTTTACCAAATGCTACTAATTCTTCTTGTGTTTCGGAACCATCTAAAACTGCTACTCCTTTGCGAACTGTTCGGATAACATTGGGATATTTTTTGAAATAAGCCTCCAAGTAGCGCGTTGCTTTGTTGTTGCCTGTGGCAATGATCGCATCAAATTCTTGCAGCTTCGGAACGATGGAAAAATAAGCAATAGTTGCTGGATTAATTTGCCCTAATAATTTGATCAAATAAGGCAGAACGTACTGATCTTTTTCTGATAGCTTAATTTGTGCATGATGTCCCGCAATGAAAACACAAAGCAGATCATGAAAACCCGCCAACGGAATGTTATCCGCAAGTACTAAGCCAATATTTTTGGGATCGTTTTCTGGAATTTCGTAGTGTGACACCCAATTTTCTAGTTTTTCTCTATCCAAAAATTGAGTGATGATTACTTCTACAGCTTGCTGCTGATTTTTCACCGTGAACCATTTGTTTCCATGATAGGTTCTTTGCATCAGCGCCTCCAAAAACTCATCTCCTGCTCGAAGCAAACTCCCTAATTCCACTAACGCATCAATGCGTGCCTGTAACTTCATTCCATTTATTTTTGATGGCTTCTGCACCAATCTGTTCTAATCGTTCGATATTCTTTTCGGGTATGTCGTACACATCAGGATAATGATCTATGGCTCGACTCACGCTTTTCTCTCGTAACAAATGAATCATAGGATAAGGCGAGCGATTGGTATAGTTTTCTGCATCATGTGGCGTCGTATTTGCAAATTGATATTCAGGATGAAAAGTGGCGATTTGTAGGTTTCCTTCTAGCTTTGCTTCTTCCAAAAAATCTTGCAATACATCTACAAAATTCAGATACTCCATAAAATCAGGAAGCACATTTGGAAGAATAATCAAAGAGGTTTCTATTTCCGTTTCAGAAGTCGCCATTAAGTTGTGCATGGCATCGCCTACTGTTGACACGATCTCCTTTAAGTCTGTACTCTCCTCTACTAAATACTGAATTCGATTTTGATCGAATGGTACTTTCGCAAAAGGACAAAAATTCATACCAATCACGAATGCTTGCAGCCAAGATTGTGTGTTGGTGATGTATTTCACCTCTGCTCTTTGCTCTAAATTTCTCATTTTATGCTTGTTATTGAGCAAGCTGGATGGTTCTATCAATAATAGTGTGTGATTTTGTTTTTTGCTTGCTGTGTTTTTAATAGATATTTCCTTGCGCCAAGATAGAAGGAATTGTAATAACAATATACTTTTATCTGTCGAAAAACACATTTGAGTTAGAATAAAATTTTATTTCAATAAGGAAGGTAAAATTTTATGTGGAAAATGGTACGTTACTTCTTTTTATACGAACAGCGAAATGATTGCTATCACTTCGCCATTCTATTTGCTCTTTTCACATTTGAATCTAACTAAGCAAGTACACCTTCGTAAAGTGCTTCCCGCTGTGGCTTCAATTCTTCCGAACGGATATATTCATCGAAACTCATCAAACGATCAATGATGCCGTTTGGAGATATTTCAATGATGCGATTCGCGGCGGTTTGCATCAATTGATGATCGTGAGAAGTAAAAATCATGTTGCCTTTGAAATCACGCATGGCGTTGTTCAAAGCAGTAATAGATTCCAAGTCTAAGTGGTTGGTTGGTTCGTCCAACAACAAGAAATTCGGATGTGCTAACATGACTTTTGAGAGCATACAGCGCACTTTTTCTCCTCCAGAAAGGACACTTGATTTCTTATAAACTTCCTCTCCAGAAAATAACATTCTGCCCAAGAATCCACGAATGAACTGCTCATCCTTTTCTTCCGAAAATTGACGCAACCAATCCATCAATTCTAAGTCATTGCCTTTTGAGAAGTACTCTTCATTTTCATTAGGCAAATAAGCAGTCGTGATCGTCTGTCCAAACTCAACTGTTCCGCTATCTGCTTGTGATTTGCCTGCTAAAACTTCATAGAAAGCAGTCACAGTAGAAGAATCACGACTCAACAAAGCAATTTTCTCTCCTTTGTTCATCATAAAAGAAATATTGTCAAACAATATATCTCCTGCCTCCGTACGCTTACTAAGATTTTCTACTTTCAAGATTTGATCGCCTGGATCGCGCTCTGGTTTGAAATGAACGAACGGATACTTTCTACTCGAAGGACGAATTTCTTCCAAGTTCAATTTTTCTAAGGCTTTCTTCCTAGAAGTTGCTTGCTTAGATTTAGAAGCATTCGCACTAAAGCGTTGGATAAATTCCATCATTTCCTTGCGCTTTTGCTCCATCTTCTTGTTCTTATTGGCAATTTGTTGCGCCATCAATTGGCTAGATTCGTACCAGAACGTATAGTTTCCACTAAAAATGCGAATTTGCTTAAAGTCAATATCCACAACGTGCGTACAAACCATGTCCAAGAAATAGCGATCGTGCGAAACCACGATTACAGTATTTTTGTAGTCCGCTAGAAAATCCGCCAACCAAGTCGCCGTTTCCGCATCCAAGTCGTTAGTAGGCTCATCCAGAATCAAAATATCAGGGTTTCCAAACAAGGCTTGTGCCAACAGTACCTTCACTCTTTCCGAACCTGTCAATTCCTTCATTTGCTTGTAGTGCAAATCTTCCGAAACACCTAGCAAACTCAATAACTCCGCTGCATCACTTTCAGCTTCCCAGCCGCCCATTTCACCAAACTGATTCTCCAAATCCGCCGCACGCATTCCTTCTGCTTCCGTTGCATCAGGATTCATGTAAATGGCATTCTTTTCCACCATAATATCATACATCTCCTTATGCCCCATGATAACAGTGTTCAAGACTTCCTCTTCCTCAAAAGCAAAGTGATTTTGCTCCAAAACTGCCATCCGATTGCCTGGTTCGATGCTTACACTTCCACGCGTTGGGTCTTTATCTCCGGAAAGCATCTTTAAGAAAGTAGATTTGCCCGCTCCATTCGCTCCGATCACTCCATAGCAATTGCCGCGCGTAAATTTCAAGTTCACTTCATCAAAAAGCACGCGTTTACCATACTGCAATCCTAAATCATTTACTGTTATCATCTAACTGTTGTTTTTATGGTTTGAAGGTTGTTCGAGGTAGTTTGATATTGTTTCCTCTCATTTTCTCGAAAAACGCCACAAAAGTACGAGTATATCTCATAGAAAACCAGTGATTTATCAAATAGTTTGACAAAAAGAGACGCTATTCTTTTGTTAAGAATATAGCTTTGTAGAGTACTAATATTCCCAATTTTTGTATGTAAGAAGACCGACTAGGGCTTATCATTTTTGGCTTTAATCCTTTCCTTTTCCCACATTTTGCGAACAGAATTACAACTTTTACACAATTTGTGAAGTTCAAAGTTTGTTCTTATTTGAAGAAATCATAGATTTGAGCTTCTTAACAATTTGAAAATTAAACCATTACACATGAAATTCTTTTCTTTTGTCTGCTTTTTGGCCATTTCTTTTACCATGACTGCGCAAGAATATGGTCGCGTTTCTTACTATGCGGATAGCTTTCATGGACTGAAAACGGCAAGTGGAGAGCTTTATGACAAAAACAAAATGACTGCATCCCACAATACCTTACCTTTTGGCACCATGGTTCGAGTTACGCGCTTGGATAACAAAAAATCTGTAGTTGTGAAAATCAACGATCGAGGTCCATTCATCAAAGGACGCATCGTAGATGTTTCTAGAAAAGCAGCAGAGCAATTAGATTTAATTATTGCAGGAGAAGCACAAGTAAAAGTAGAAGTAGTGGGTAAAGGAGCGGCAGCAGCACCAGTCGCCGTAGCGAATAGAACGACTACTCCAAAGGGAGGTGTTACACCAACCCCTAGCAAAACATCCACTAAACGCCCAGCAGTGTATAACGACAGTAGCGTACCAACAAGAGTGAAAGAAAAGACTGTTCCAACGGCTATTAAGAAAGGAGAAATGACGAAGAAGGGAGCAGCAGAGAAGGAAGAAAAAATGGAGATTGGAGAGGCAAAAGTATTGAGAGGGAATTATAACAACTATGGTCTCTATAAAATTCAAGTGATGCGCCCTGAAAAGAAAGGATTTGGTGTTCAAGTAGCGAGTTACAGCACCTACGATAATGTAATGAAACAGATTGCTGACTTACAAGCGAAATGGTTTGATGACATTTTCGTCAATATTGAGCCAGGAAAAGATGGCAACTCAAGTTATAAAATCATTTTAGGTCAATTTGATAATCAGAAAGCCGCGGAAGTTTATAAAGCCAATCTAAAAAAGAAACACCGCATTAATGGCTTCGTGGTGAACATTACAGAGATGTAATATCTCATATTTAACTATGTGTAAATTGCCGATTTTAAACCAATTGTCTACTATTTCGTAAAATTTAGTAGCTTTGTAAAAACCTTTCGGAAAATCGTAGCTCAAATAAACATTATTTGAGCACATCTAAACAGTACACTTTAATACGCCAGTTGCTTACTCATATAAGCAAGCTAAGGCTTAATTCATATATGAGAAAACGCTATGATGAGGAGATGTCTCGCAGACATCTCCTTTTTTAATTTATTATGAGGTTTGCTTGTCATTAATCTTCAATATCTTCTTAATCCCAATCTACTATTGAAATGGTACATTGTTTCTATAATGGCGTTGCACTTAGAAGTGCCTGTCATTTGTGAGGTTCAGATAACAGGCATTTCCAAATTTATCACCCCTTCCCACAAGTCCAAAACCTAAAAAATGGATTGTACTCTAAAGCCTTGTAGAGGCAAGCTATGTGTAGAAAAGTCCAAATTTTCCTTGTCTAAGCACCTTAGGTGCAAACTGTAACAGCATTACAGTACGTACCTACGGCACTTAATAGAATCTTTAGCTTTTTTCTACCCATAGTATATCCCTAAAGGGATTTTTTGTACAAAAAAATGTGTAGGGTCATTAGGTTTCCAAATGCCCATCATCAAAAAGTACCAATCTTTTCATTGATTAGGGATAGGCATCCTTTTGAATAGCCCCACGGATTATTCAAAACCAAAACCACTCATTCTAACCAAGGACTATTACATGCTGATGTGATTTTTTCGTGGCCGCCAATATGTCTTTCAAATGACGAATCACATTAATTCGCCTTTCATTTTCGACAGTCGTCAACTATTTCCTACCTTGCTCATTCATAAAATGATATATCAAGATGGAAAAGAAATATTTCGATCCAGCGGACTTAAAAAAGTTCGGTAACATTACGGAATTTCAAGAAGTAATGGGTAAGAAATTCTTCGATTGGTACGGAGAAGTTTTCAAGGAGGGCGCATTGACGGAGCGCGAAAAAGCGTTAATTGCTCTAGCCGTTGCGCACGCAGAGGCTTGCCCTTATTGTATTGATGCCTATTCCTCCGCCTGCTTGGAAAAAGGAGCAGATGAAGAACAAATGATGGAAGCGGTGCACGTAGCCGCAGCGATTAAAAGTGGCGCGACTTTGGTGAATAGTGTACAAATGATGAATCATGTGAAGCGGTTGGGGATGTGAGAATTTTCGCCTTAAAATTTTAGGAAAATATGCCGAAAAACAATGACTTTGATGCAGAATATACTGAAGGTAAACCTCGTCGTAAATGGAAATCTAGCTTCAGAGAAATGCACTTGAATGGCGATGATGAGTTATTGATACCTGATGTATTTGAGGAGGAAGATTTCAGTGCAAAAACTGACGAAGAGGATGATAAAGAATCCAAAGTATAGATGTAAATTGATTCTGAAATTCAAGAGGTGAAATCCGTAATTGATGAAACATTCGTAAGGTAAGTATTATTTGTATTGTCTTTAGAATTTATGCTAAATGAAAAAAGTATTCCTCTTAGGACTATGGTGTTTTGTTATAGCTTTGTCAATCAGTGTATTGTATCTTAGATACATTTTTAGCGATTTCAATCAATCCGTAGATCACCAAAGGGTTGATCTTTTAATAGAAGAGATTAAGTCGGCGGAAATTTATGGAGAAGTAGTTTATGATACTTACAACCAGATATATGATGAAGCCCTAGAACGGTCTTATTTAGGAAAATTCACTTATGACTTATTTGGTAAAATCAAAGAGTGTCCTTGTTACACAGTAGCTAGTGCAACTAGCTCTACCATCATAAATTATTCGAGCAACCATCTCGCGGAAAACCGTTATAATATTGCGAGAATACTAGAAGAACAAGTGTCTCAAAAAGAATGCTTGAATTATATATTAGCTAATTTTAATTACAGTTATAATAAGATAGGAATAGGGGAAGCGGCAAGATTTTATTACCAAAAAGAACTTAACGATTTAGAGCAAAAGGAATTAGTTGGATTATTGATAATGGAAAAGAATCCAATGATATATAACCCCAAAAGATCTCCAGAACGTCACACTAGGAAAGTTGCCGAACTGATGAAGAATATAAAGTAAAAAACCTTTGCGTCTTTGCGCCTTTGCGTGCACACAACAAATACAAGAAAGATGGCAGTCAAACAAAAGAGTAAATCGCTAAAAGCGAGAGGAGAAAATTTATCAGATAGCTTTTTTCAGTTGAATGTGCTGAACGGAAAGGAAATTGTGGATGCGAAATTCCCCAACTTTACGAACAAAATAGCCAATGATGGTTACCCTGCTTTGCGACCTTCGGCAGTAGAGATTTTCCAAATCAATGTTGGGAAATTGTGTAACCAAACTTGTGCGCATTGCCATGTAGATGCGGGGCCAGATCGCAGAAAGGAGAATATGTCGCGTGAGAACTTTGAGCGTTGCTTGGAGATCATCAAGAGCATTCCGAGTATTCATACGATTGACTTGACAGGTGGTGCACCAGAGATGAATCCCAATTTTATTTGGTTTGTGGAAGAGTGTCGAAGATTGGGAAAAACAGTGATTGATCGCTGTAATTTGACAATCATTGTCGCCAACAAAAGATACCGACAGCTACCTGATTTTTTAGCCAAAAATCAAGTAAAAGTTGTTTCTTCTCTACCTTACTTTAGCAAAAGTAGAACTGACCAACAGCGCGGTGACGGCGTTTTTGAAGCCTCCATCGAAGCCTTGCAAATGCTCAATGCCGTAGGCTATGGAAAAGAGGGGAGTGGCTTGACTTTAGATTTGGTGTACAATCCATCGGGTGCATTTTTGCCCGCTAGTCAAATGACTTTGGAAGCAGAATTCAAGCGTCAACTCAAGCGCAAATACGACATTGTCTTCAATAGCTTATACGCCATCACTAATCTTCCCATTGCTCGCTTTTTGGATTATCTTTTAGAATCGGGCAATTATGAAGAATATATGGAAAAATTAGTGGAAGCCTACAATCCAGCGACGGTGGACGGCTTGATGTGCAGAAATACCATTTCCGTCAGTTGGGATGGCTATTTGTACGATTGCGACTTTAATCAAATGTTGGATTTGAAGGTTGCTGCACCTGCTCAACATATTCAAGATTTTGATTTAGCAGCTTTGAACAAACGCCAGATTGTACTTAATCAACATTGTTATGGTTGCACGGCGGGCGCAGGGTCGAGTTGTGGTGGGGAGATTGCTTAGTATATAATCAATTTAATAGCGTTGGGTTAGCCCTATTACTAGAACTTGGAGATTTTCAAAACCTCCAAGTTCTCACATTTTGCGAGCATTAACTGGAATAGGTATTCGAGCTTTTGAGTTTGCCTACTACAAAAAAATACCTTCTGCCAATGACAGAAGGTATTTTTTATAGCTAAATAGTCAATCTAAATCTTATTCCTGAACGCCTTGCACCAATAAAGAAACCTCATTGTTCAATACTTCGATGAAGCCTTGCTCAATGTCAAAAACCATTTCTTCACCACCATCTTTCTTTATGGTTACTTTGCCTGCTTGAAGAGCAGAAACAATAGGCGCGTGATTGTTCAACACTTGAAATTCACCAAGTACACCAGGCACTTTGATGGACGTAATCGCTCCTTCAAAAATAGATTGATCTGCTGTTAAAACGGAAAGATTCATTTTTTTAGTTTTGAGTTATGAGTTTTGAGGAAGGAGTTACTCAAAACTCTTGACCTCAAAACTCAAAACTATATGACTAGGCGTTTTCCGCCAACATTTTCTTACCAGTTTCGATCACTTCTTCGATAGAACCTTTCAAGTTGAAGGCGGGCTCTGGATATTCATCCATTTCTCCATCCAAGATCATGTTGAAACCTCTGATGGTATCTTCAATCTGTACCAAAGCACCAGGAATACCCGTAAACTGCTCCGCTACGTGGAATGGCTGAGACAAGAAACGCTGTACGCGTCTTGCACGGTGTACCACCAATTTATCTTCTTCTGACAATTCTTCCAAACCAAGAATTGCGATGATATCTTGCAATTCTTTATAACGCTGAAGAATGTTGATTACTTTTTGTGCCGTTTGGTAGTGCTCTTCTCCAACAATATCTTCTTTCAAAATAGTAGAAGAAGAATCTAGTGGATCAATTGCTGGGTAGATTGCTTGAGAAGCTAATTTACGACTCAATACCGTGGTCGCATCCAAGTGAGCAAAGGTCGTTGCTGGTGCTGGATCGGTCAAGTCATCCGCAGGTACATAAACTGCTTGTACAGAAGTAATAGAACCTCTTTTAGTAGAAGTAATACGCTCCTGCATCAGTCCCATTTCCGTTGCCAAAGTTGGTTGGTAACCTACCGCAGAAGGCATACGACCAAGAAGAGCCGATACCTCAGAACCTGCCTGAGTGAAACGGAAAATGTTATCTACGAAGAACAAAATGTCACGACCACCAGTTGGGTCATTCACATCACCATCACGGTAGTACTCTGCAATCGTCAAACCTGACAAGGCTACTCTCGCACGTGCGCCAGGAGGCTCGTTCATTTGTCCGAATACGAAAGTAGCTGAAGAATCTTTCAACAATTCCATATCTACTTTAGACAAATCCCAACCCCCTTCTTCCATGGAGTGCATGAACTCTTCACCATATTTGATAATTCCTGCTTCCAACATCTCACGCATCAAGTCATTTCCTTCACGCGTACGCTCACCAACACCTGCAAATACAGAAATACCTTCGTAACCCAAAGCGATATTGTTAATCAACTCCTGAATCAAAACGGTTTTTCCTACACCTGCACCACCAAATAATCCTACTTTACCACCTTTTGAGTAAGGCTCAATCAGGTCAATTACTTTAATACCTGTATATAATACTTCTGTTGAAGTAGAAAGCTCTTCGTAAGTTGGAGGTTTTGCATGAATCGGGCGAGCACTTTCTCCTTTCTCTACTGCACCAATTCCATCAATAGGTTCACCTACTACGTTGAACAAGCGTCCACGGATTTGCTCCCCTACTGGCATTGCGATTGCTTTTCCAGTATCTTCTACTTGAGTACCACGCGTCAAACCATCCGTAGAATCCATTGCAATAGCACGAACACTATCTTCCCCTAAGTGCTGCTGCACTTCTAGTACTAAGACCTCTCCAGTTTCGCGCTTAATTTCAAGGGCATTCAAGATTTCAGGTAATGTAGAACCTGCTGCCGAAAATTCAACGTCAATTACAGGTCCAATTACCTGTTTTACTCGACCGATATTTGCCATATGAATAGTTGTTTAAATTCTTTAGAAGGAGTCTATTTTATGCTTTTGGCCACTGGCATTTAGCAAATAGCTAGTTGGAGATTAAAGTGTGACATTTTCTGTATGTTACACTTTAATTTTGCTAACAACTAATGGCTAAATACTAACAGCAAAAATATTGTCATCAAAAATCGGCGCAAAGTTAGTGTTTATCAGTGATTTAAGGAAACCTTTTGCGTTTTTTTCCTTTTGTTAGAAATTGCTTGAATCACCTGATTTTTGATTTTGTGGTAATAACAAAATGTAGCTACTGAAAATGGAAGGCATTCCGAATTTTCTTTGCTTCCGAGAGAAGATTTAAGAAATTTGTTGTTCTAAAATTTGCTTCTTCCTTCTTGTCAAAAGGCAAATTTCTATCTTAAAACGTCTTGTAATACACGAAAACATCTAAAAATTTGACAAATATGAAACGACTAACAGCTTTGTAATTGACTGTTTCTTACAGCTTGAGTGCTGCTTTACCATTAAAAGTAAATACTACTGCTAAACATCTATTTGGACTAGGCGTCGCATTAGTTGGTTTAGGGAATTATGCGACTCGTCAATTAGAGGTCTTCGCTTCAAATATTATGAACAATACGCCCGTTGCTGCTTCGGGGGAAGAAGGTTTGATTGATCTGCAAATTATTGATACTATTAAGAAATCTGCGGAAGTAGACGGAGTAGTGGATGTGGATTATAATTAAGCAGTTGTGGGGCGCGTCCGAAAAAGGAACACCAAATAAGGTAAAAATAAAAAAATAAATTAAAAATTATAACAGTGGGAAAATACCAAATATAAAAAATAAAAAAACAAGTTACATTT
>JBCDFY010000071.1:0-28970 GCA_039176995.1 Bacteroidota bacterium | reverse complement strand
TCAATGGCTCGTATGGTTATGGTCATTAAATATTAAAAAAAATTTATCTATTTTTGAATAGATTTTGTGTCTGAAGAGGGGTCAGAGGAAAGACTGTTTTGCTGTAGATCGTCTTCGATTTCCAGAAAACAATGAAGAAACCTGACTTCGCAAGAACTACAAATCACGATCTACTAAAAAACCGATTCTAGTACCAATAATTGATTTTATGAGAAGCCATTTAATGCTTTTTGTTTTAGTTGCCATTATGGTTTTAATGGCAAACACATATCCCAACTTGACGCCAACTACAGCTGCTGCTTTACAAGAAGAACAACAGTGGGTGGATTCCATCTACAATAATATGACCTTCGATGAGCAGCTCGGGCAATTGTTCGTCATCCGAGCACATTCGGATAAAGGGCCAGAACATATCGCTCAAGTGGAAAGTCAGATTGTACGCTATCATGTTGGTGGTTTGTGCTTTTTTCAAGGTACGGCCGAAGAACAATTGCGTCTGACGAACCAGTATCAACGTTTGACCAATCATGTTCCATTAATGATTTCTATGGATGGAGAATGGGGCTTGGGTATGCGCTTGAAAAGTTCCACGATTAGTTATCCTAGACAATTGACGCTAGGAGCGATTCAGGACAATCGCCTAATCTACGATATGGGTGCAGAAGTGGCGAGACAGTTTAAGCGGCTCGGCGTCCATATGAATTTCGCGCCCGTTGCGGATATTAATAATAACATCAACAATCCAGTCATCAACACGCGTTCTTTTGGCGAAGATCGCTATAATGTGGCGGTGAAGAGTTATATGTACATGAAGGGAATGCAGGACAATGGCGTGATGGCTTCGGCGAAGCATTTTCCTGGTCATGGTGACACGGATGTAGATTCGCATCACGATTTACCCATCATCAATCATAGCAAATCGCGCTTGGACAGCATTGAATTGTATCCATTTAGAGTATTGGCAGAGCAAGGCATTGGAAGTATGATGGTAGCACATTTGAATGTTCCAGCTTTTGATAAGCGAAAAGATCGCCCGACGACCCTTTCGCGAAATACGATTACTGGCATTTTGCGCAACGAAATGGATTACGATGGTTTGATTTTTACAGATGCGCTAGAAATGAAAGGCGTGACGAAGCATTTTGAAAGCGGACAAGTGGAAGCAGAAGCACTCTTAGCTGGTAATGATCTATTGTTATTGCCCGAGGATATTGGAGCAGCTTTTGTAACGATTAAGGAATACATTGCAGATGAGAAATTGTCGAGGGAACAAGTGGAAGCGAGTGTAAAACGTGTTTTGCGAGCAAAATACCGACTAGGTCTGACGACGACGCCTGAATTAGAGCCATACAATTTGAGCGAGGCTTTGAATAACAACAAAGCTCTGTCCATTAAGCAAAAGCTATACGAAGCAGCGATCACTTTAGCTCGGAATAAAGATGATTTATTGCCTTTCAGAAATTTGGATTCCTTGAAGATTGCTGCTTTAGCACTCGGAACGCAAAAACAAACACCTTTTCAAGATCGCTTGAAGGATTATCACAATGTAGAATTATTTCAAACGGACAAAAACGTAACTTCTGCGGAGACGCGAATTTTTATGCGTGATTTCGAGGACAAAGATGTGGTCATTGTCAGTTTGCACAATTTGAGCAGTTTTGCCAGTAAGAATTTCGGTATCACAGAGTCTGAGCGTAACTTTATCAAGGATTTAGCGGCGCGCAAAAGAGTCGTTCTGGTCAATTTTGGAAGCCCTTATGCTTTGAAGTATTTTGGAGAAATGCAGTGGCTCGTGAATGCCAACGATGAAGATCCAATGGCACAAGATGCCGCAGCGCAAGCGGTTTTTGGGGCAATTCCGATGAGTGGAAGACTACCCGTCACGGCTGCCCCTTCCTTACCTTTCAATACAGGTTTGACGACCAATCCAATGTTCCGTTTGGCTTATGCTTATCCAGAAAGTGTAGGTTTAGATTCGGATACTTTGCAAATGATTGATGAATTGATGGCAGAGGCGATTGAGCTGAAAGCGACACCTGGTGGTGTAGTTTTGGTAGCTAAAGATGGCAAAATTGTTTTCCAAAAAGCCTACGGTCATCACACTTACGGCGGTATGCAAAAGGTATCCACAGAGGATATTTATGATTTGGCTTCTATCACTAAAATTGCTGCTTCTACCATTTCTGTAATGAAATTACAAGATGAAGGCAAAGTAAGCATATATCAACCGATTGGTCGCTATTTGCCAGAAGCTATCGGGACGAACAAAGCTGATATTACACTGTATGATGCGATGGCGCATCGCGCAGGTTTGAAATCTTGGATTCCATTTTTCGAGCAGACCTTGACAAACGTGCCGAGAAGTGGCGCAGGTGGCGTTTCGGAATATTACAGTCGTCGTCCCAGCGAAACTTACGGTGCGAAAGTGACCGATCAATTATTTTTGCGCAATGATTTTCAAGATAGCATTTGGCAGCAAATTTATGAGTCGCCAGTGGCAGATATTAAGGAATACGTTTATAGTGATTTGTCTTACTACATGATTAATAAAATCATCAAAAACCAGACGGGTAAATACTTGGATGAATACGCGGCGGAGACTTTTTATCAGCCATTAGGTTTGCAGACAATGACTTACAAGCCGTTGGAAAAATTTGAAAAAGAGAAGGTTGTGCCGACCGAGGAGGATCGCTATTGGAGAAATCAAAAAATTCATGGTCATGTGCACGATATGGGCGCGGCGATGTTGGATGGTGTGAGTGGGCATGCAGGTTTGTTCGGCAATGCGCGCGACCTTGCAGTCGTTATGCAAATGTTATTGAATAAAGGCTATTACGGTGGAAATCAATTCATTACGCCACAGACAGTGAATACTTTTACCACGCGCCACACCAGTGAAACCCGCCGTGGTATTGGCTTTGATATGTTAGAACTCAGTCCAGATCGCGAGCCGAATCTTTCAACTTTAGCCTCCGAGCAAACCTTTGGACACTTAGGATTTACAGGTACTGCTACTTGGGCAGACCCTGAGCATAACTTGGTTTTCGTCTTCTTATCCAATCGCACTTATCCTTCGATGCGTAACAACAAATTGGGACGCTACGATTTCCGTCCTCGCTTGCAGTCGGTAGTTTACAATGCTTTGGAAGAAGAGGAGAAAGAGGCGGTTGGGATGAAGTAGAATGGAACAAAAATCATGCTTTGAACCTCTTCTATCGCTGCGAATCGCGATTTGAGACGTCTTTTCCCTCCATTTGAGCCAGATATTTTAGCAGTGTCGTACGCC
Source organism: Bacteroidota bacterium (assembly GCA_039176995.1). Classification (GTDB taxonomy): domain Bacteria; phylum Bacteroidota; class Bacteroidia; order Chitinophagales; family Saprospiraceae; genus JAAUTG01. The sequence continues at coordinate 25,684 of JBCDFY010000071.1, read as the reverse complement.
CTTCGCATACTAATTGAATAGCGATGTAAAAGCAATCGAAGTATAGTTTTAGTATCCGCGTGGTGATGCTGAATTTCTTGTGGCATTTCTTCTCGTTGCTGAATTAGAAATTGTGCATCTTCTTTTGCAGCTTCCAATAGATGAGGTGCATTAAAATCAAAAAAAGGATATTCCAGTTCCAAAGATTGATGTAAATCAGCAAAATCTTGAGTAAAACAAATTAAGTAACCATGAATCTTTTTAGAAGTAAACCAACTTTCTAATGTGCCTGGATAAGAAAAGTAAATGCTATTTCGGCTTGAATTGAATTGTTGGTCAGAGAGCGACTATTCTACGCCTTCATTTAAGAAAAAGACTACTCGATAAAAATTGCACCTAAATAAAGTCCTTTTCAAACGCTTCGTATTGGGGTGTTCTTCTATGCGCATAACAGAAAAATCATTGTCTTGTAGCTGACCGATGCGGAATTGCTGATAAAAATCGCTAATTGTTTTTAGATGTGGAATGTGTTTTCCAAAAGGATTGTTTTTATAACTTCGGTCGAGAAAGTAACAATTTTTCTTTATGAATAATGATCTTTTCATTAGAAAAGCGACGCTTGAAGACTTAGTAGCTATTCTTGATTTATTCCGAAATACCATTCGACATACGTGTCAAAATGATTACACGGAAGTACAAATCGCAGTTTGGATAAGCGGTATCGAAAATCAAGCAAGATGGAAACGAGCCATCGAAGAACAATTTTTCATTGTAGCGGAACAGAAAAATGAGATAGTCGGCTTTGCTTCCTTGGAAAATGGTAATTATATTGATTTTCTTTATGTCCACTATAATCATCAGCGAAAAGGAATTGCCTCCTTGCTATTGGATGCAATTCAAGCAGAAGCTGAATGGCAAGGTAAAACGATATTTTGGTCACACGTCAGCAAAACGGCACGTCCGTTTTTTGAACGGAAAGGGTTTGAAGTGATTCGAGAGAATTACAAAATGGTAGAGGGTGTAGAAATTATGAATTATTGTATGAAGAAAAATTAAGGAACTGCCGAATAAAAGGAATTGTTCTTGACTTATTACATGTCCATAAATTTCAATCCTATGAGCTTTACAATGAATCAACTACCAATTTTTCAACAAATAGAGCACAGCCAAAATATCCTGATTGCTGGTGCAGGAGGTGGCTTTGATATATTCTGTGGACTTCCTTTATACTTTAATTTAATCAATCAAGGTAAGAGTGTAACGCTTGCCAATTTTTCATTTACATGGCTAAGTGAAACTACAGCGCCAATGATTTATCCATATTGCTATGAAATAAGAAGTAGCGATATGGATTTATCAGGTAGAAATTATTTTCCGGAAAAGTATCTCAAACTTTGGTTAGGGTTGCAAAAAGGACAGCAGGTAGATATTTATGCCTTTGATAGAATAGGAGCAAAACCATTGAAAGATGCCTACAAATATCTCATTAAGAAACATGAAATTGATACAATATTATTAGTAGATGGTGGAACAGATAGTTTGATGTTTGGAGATGAAAGTGGTTTGGGCACACCTCAAGAGGATGTTTGTTCTATGGCAGCAGTTTACAGGAGTGGCGTTAAAAATCAATTTTTATTATCCATTGGATTTGGTGTTGATCATTATCATGGAGTATCTCATTTCAGATTCCTTGAAAATGTAGCTACGCTTTCTAAAAATGGTGGCTATTTAGGTGCTTTTACATTAACTAGCCAAATGGAAGAAGCGCAGAAATATATCAAGGCAGTTGAATATGCGAATAGTCAAATGAGAGGTATGGAAAGTATTGTTTCTAACTCAATTATCAGTGCAATTGAAGGAAATTATGGCAACTATCATCGTATTAATCGAACGAATGGAAGTTCTTTGTGGATAAATCCATTAATGTGTATGTACTGGTGCTTTGATCTGAAAAAAGTGGTTCAAGAAATTAAATATTATGAATTAATAAAGGATGTGGATACCATTGGCGAATTCAATGGACGATTAGCAAAATACAGAGCTTCTGTTGAAAATTACAGAAAGAATAAGCAAATACCTATTTAATTTCTTTAAGAATTCTTTCATTTCAGACCAAACAAATCATTTGTCGCAAAAAAAAAATCTTTTATGGCAATACATCAAATCTGAAGCTATAATCTTTGGAATTATAATCGCTCAATTAATTATTGCTATTGAAAGTAAGAAAATTGTAATCCTAACTTTTATCAGAAAAACACCTATACAGAGCAATATCTACTAAACAAACAGAAATAATGAAAAATAAACTTTGGTCTTATTATATCATATCCTTAGCTTTTTTCCTGTTCAGTGCCTGTGGGGATGGAGAAAAGATGGCTGATACTAAAACAGAGGAAACAACAACTACCGCCGAAAAATTTGAAGCCAATTGGGAATCTTTGGCTAACTACGAAATTCCAGAATGGTTCGCTGATTCCAAATTTGGTATTTTTATCCACTGGGGCGCATATTCTGTTCCTGCTTACGGTTCAGAATGGTATCCGCGCTTGATGTATATGGATGAAAAAGTGTGGACTGCTCAATTCAAAGTAGGTTCTGAAGAACCTTCCCACGTTTATAAGCACCATGTAGAAAAATACGGAAATTTGAAGGACTTCGGCTACAAAGACTTCATCCCAATGTTCAAGGGCGAAAATTTTGATGCGGCTACTTGGATTGATTTATTCAAAAAAGCGGGAGCAAAGTACGTAGTGCCAGTAGCAGAACACCATGATGGTTTTGCGATGTACGACTCTAAAGTGACACGCTGGAACTCCGTGGATATGGGACCGAAGCAAGATATTTTGGGCGAGTTGTTCAAAGAAGGTCGAAAGCAAGGTTTGCACATGGGTGCATCGAGTCATTTTGCCTTCAATTGGGCGTTTTTTAACAAAAGAGATCACTTCGATACCGTTGATCCTGAGTATGCAGATTTGTACAGCAAAAAAGGAACGGACGATAAAGAACCACCTTCGGAAGAGTTCAAAGAATTGTGGTGGAGCAGAACGAAAGACATCATTGATAACTACCAGCCAGAAGTACTTTGGATGGATTTCTATCTAGATCAAGAGGACTTCAAAGAGTATCATCCTAAGTTGGCTTCTTACTATTACAATAAAGGATTAGAATGGGGTAAAGAAGTGGTGCTTCAAGATAAAAACCTCTTTTATGAAGCCTTTCCAGAAGGAACAATTGTCTATGATTTGGAGCGTGGAAAGATGGCAAGTATCTATAAATTGCCTTGGCAAACGGATACATCTTTGGGTAAAAACTCTTGGGGATATGTAAGCAATTGGGAATCAAAAGAGGCGAATACTGTAGTAGATGATTTGATTGATATTGTGAGTAAAAATGGTTGTGTATTGTTGAATGTTGGTCCAAAGTCAGATGGAACGATTCCAGACGATCAGGCAGAGACGTTGCTTGAAATTGGAGACTGGTTAGCGGTGAATGGAGAAGCGATTTACGATACCCGTTGTTGGAAAATCTTTGGTGAAGGACCAACAGAATCAGAAGAAGGCTATATGTCTGAGCATAAGAAACAAGACAAGTTTCAGGCAGAAGATATTCGTTTTACAACCAAAAATGGAAAGCTATATGCGATTGCATTGGATTGGCCAAGCAATGGAAAATTGGAAATCAAGTCCTTAGGAAAGAAAGATGAGCACTGCCATTGGGATGCTAAAAATGTTCGTATGCTAGGAAACGATGGAGAATTGAAATGGTCACAGAGTGATGAATCTTTAGTAATTGAACTGCCCGCAGAAAAACCAAACGAGTATGCTTATGCTTTTGAGATTGATTTTGGAGCAGCAGGAGAGGAAGCGACGAAGAATTATATCAGCATGAAGTAGGAAAGGAGTAGCAAAAGATGATAAATGCTTATCCGAAACACTAAATACACTGTAGCAAAAAATTATTTAAATTTTATTGCCGCCGCTTCGCGGCGAGGATTCTTGAGGAAAGAGCGATATTATTGGGCGTTTCGCCCAATAATATCGCTCCCTCAAAAGAAAACCCGGCGAGCTAAAAGTCCAAAGTAGGCTTATAGTTTACTTTGGTTACAGTGTACTAAACTAGAGTTTTACGTATTTTTGAGAATATTAACTAGGGACAATTGCACACTTCGCGATTGTCCTTTTTTATCTTAGTACTTGTGTATTTGAACCACTAAGACACTGAGATATGTAAGAATTATTGTCTGATAATCAAGTAGTTAAATATGTGTGTGTACCAAATTGCAAAATTACTGAAAGTGCTTGTTGAGAGCGACTTGTTGTGGATTTGGATGGACGTCAGCCTGAGGCGGACAGGTCGAGTCCATCCAAATCCATTGAGGTTTCTTAAGGACAAAAAATGGCTTTTCAGCCATTTTTTGTCCTTAAGAAACCTCGATCAAATCATGGCGGTTCGACTGTGTCTGCCTCAGGCTGATACCGCCATGATTTGAAAAAAGCAGAGATCAGAGTTTTTGCTACTTCAAAAAAGTGCAATTTGGGATACACCCGTTAAATATCTAATAATATCTGCTCTTATTTATTACAAATACGGCAACCAAAAAATCATTCCTGCTGCAAAAATCGCGCCTACCATAATTAAGCTAATCACTCCAAGCAGAACGGCCATAGAAATATACGCTCTCGTGCTTACCGATCTTTGTACCCAAAAATAAATTTCCAAAATGGCTAATGGAAGTAGAGTATGCCCATAACCCAAAGCAATATCAAAAGGACCTGTAAAATCATCGGTATGTCCTGGTGTACCTTGATTAATGAGAATCCAAAAGGCAAAACCCAAGCGAAAAAACCAAACGCCATTTGCCAGTACGAATAAGCGTAACGCCCAGCGTCGATGTTTTTCCATTTTCTTCTTTACCGCAAATCGCCAAGTCAGAACAGCACTTGTCACAATCAGAGTCGCATTGATAATATTGCCAATACCAATAACTAGACTACCGACGATACCTCGAACGAAAATGAGGTATAAACCAGCAACACTAATCAATAGTGCCGTGAATACATAGACTCTTCCATTCCAACGATGAAATTTCCGAAAGCGATTGCGCAAGCGAGGAATTAATTGAAGTGGCGCACTAAAAGTGATGACGAAGGCGAGTGCGATGTGTGAAAAGATCATCAAATTACCAAGAAAATCGCCTGGCATCATTTCATGTTCCAATTGTGCATTCCATGCTTCAAAATCACCTCTTACACTTGCTTCTCCATAAAGTACTAGGATATAATAAGCGAATAGCCATTGTCCTAAAACAGCGATAATGAACCAAATAGTGGTCGTTTATCCAAAGCTTTTTTAGCAAAATTGCTCAATTGAGGAATCGTGGGATCATTAACTGGAATCGTTTGAATGCTTTTGTTCATTGTTCTTTTTTTTGCTTACAAAAGCAAAAGTCTGGGGATTCCAGCCAACCAGCAATTTTGATTGGTCAGTTGATAGTAATTGTCTGCGTATTGAAAATTTCTTGCTGCAAAAGGATTTATGCTATTTGATTTTATTGAAAAAATTGCTTCGATAAGTCTCCGAAATTGGAATCAATTGCTCCCCAATTCTAATTCTACTGCGCTCAATAGAATCAATTTTAGACAGGGCAACCATGTAGGATTTATGAACTCGGCAGATAAGGTTAGAAGGTAAAATTTGTTCCAGTTCACCGAAAGTTTGTAGCGTCATAATTCTTTTTTGGGTTGTATGAATTCGACGATAATCGCGCATTCCTTCGATGAACAAAATGTCTTGAAGCATAATTTTCTCCAAGCGATTTTCGGTTTTTACAAAAATGAAATCAGCAGATAGGGTAGGAGCGGAACGTTCCAAATTCTCGCGCGCTTTCTCTACCGCTTGTAAGAAGCGTTGGAAGGCAAAAGGTTTCAGTAAGTAATCTGTTACGTTCAGTTCGTAGCCTTTCAAAGCATATTCTTGATAAGCCGTCGTAATGATGACTTGACTATCAATTTTTGCACTTTCTAAAAGTTCCACACCTGTCAGTTCGTCCATATTGATGTCCAGAAAGAGCATATCTACTTGATGAGCAGTTAGATACGTCAAGCCTTTTAGTGCATTATCAAAAGTGGCGGCTAGGTACAGAAATGGAATTTGTTTTACATAGTTTTTGGTGCGCTCAAGAGCAAGCGGCTCGTCTTCGATTATGATGCAGGAGTATTTTTTCATGCTTATTGTTGATTATTTGTATTTATTTACCACATAGTAACAATAGCGTTTTCACATAGTGCATAGTAGTTTTTATGTGGGTTTTGGAATAATTTAGCTAGAAACAGGATGGAGTATCCTGATCTTCTAAGACTATGTTTTCTATGTGAAACCAACTAAGTTGCACATAGATTTTTTCGCAGAAAAAATGCTATGCTTTGTGCCCTTTTGTTCTTTTATGGTTCATGTACAAGTTTTGCTTTGCAACTTCGCTGCTGTAAGCCTATGAGTTTCATTAAAGGGTATATTAAACTATTTTTTGAATAGCCTTAATACTGGATACTCAAGTCAACTCTATACATCTCATTCTGATTTTCAATTTGCAAAGTGTGTCGATTAGGATATAGCAATTGCAAACGCTTCTCAATTAATTGATTGCCCAAGCCATTGCTGTTTTCTACTTTTCGATACTGGTCAAACTTATTTTCGCAAGTCAAATGAATGCTTGCATCCTCAATTTGAATACTAATTTTTATGGCATTTTCTATCTTTTTATTCGTTGTATGTTTGAAGGCATTTTCAATAAATGGAATGAATGCCATGGGTGCAATCGTCTGATTATCAGGAATCCCAATGACTTCAAAATCAACGTACTGTTCATTTGCCGTTCTAATTTTTTGAAGTGCAATGTATTTTTCGATATAAGTAATTTCCTGTATCAGTGGAATTTCTTCTGTTTTGGTTTCGAAAAGAATGAAGCGCATAATGTCTGAAAGTTTGTTGAGGTAATTTGAGCCTGCTTCGGCATCTTTGAGCAAAAGGACATCTATATTATTTATGGTATTGAACAGAAAATGAGGGTCAAGTTGAGCTTTCAAAAGAGCCAATTCCATCTCTTGATTTTTTTGTTGGAGTGCTTGTTTGAGCTTGATTTCTTCATACCAAGTGATGAAACCTCGAATGACTAAACCCATCATACCACATAGAAAAGAAACAACGGAAATGAATAGGGAAAATACAAGAGAAGCTGCTAAATCCGTTGCATCAGAAGACATTCCATTCGCTAAAGAAGCGATTCCAACTGCAAAAAAGGAAAGGAGCATAGCTATGCCTACACCATAAATAATAGAGCGTTTGATTTTTTCTTGCTGCAGATATTTAGGGAATAAAAATCGGTAAAAAATATAGAAAGAAGAGACGGAAGGAAATAAGGCTAGAAATTGCAAAGTCAGGAAAATAGATCCCATTGCGCCATCCGTCTCCTCCTCCTGCGAGTAGTAAATCATGGCCATGAAAATCATGCTGAGGAAGAGTGCTAAAAAGAAATAGCAAACCCAAAAACCGGCATGAAATAAAAATACAATTGACTTTTTCATAAAACTGCTCCAATCCAACGACACAATGTAGGCGTTTTTATGGAGATGGGAAGTGAGTTCTGCAAAATGGGAGAATTTGTCTGCGAGTGCTGTTAATCTTGAGCGTCTTTTTTGTTTTCCTGCTCCAACTTATTCTTAAACCAGACATCCATTTGCGGAAACGGAATCTCGACATCATTAGCTCTAAATTGCTGATCAATTTCAAAGCGAATGTCACTTTTAATGTCTTCAATATGACGAAAGGCTTGCGACCAAATGTGCAACTCAAAATCGAGAGAAGAGGAACCAAAATCGGTGAAACGCACGAAAGGGTCAGGGTATTTCATTACGTAATTGTTATTGGAAGCTACTTCGAGGAGTATTTTTTTAACCAATTGAGTATCAGAACCATAAGCAACACCCACTTTGATGACAAAACGTGCTTTGTTGTCAAAGTGACTCCAGTTAACCACTTTATCATTCACCAGCATCGAATTGGGAACAAGGATGGAAATATTATCCAAAGTTTCGATCCGCGAAACCCGCAAACCAATCTTCCGAACGGTCCCGATTGTTCCTTCTTCTACTTTCACAATATCGCCCACCTCAACTGTCCTTTCCAACAATAAAATGATGCCCGACGCCCAATCGTTGAAGGTCTGTTGCAATCCTAATCCAACACCCACCAATAAGGCAGCAATCGCTCCCCAAACAACCGTCAATTGAAGCCCAAAACTATTCAAAGCGACGATCACTGCGAGGGAAAAAACAATGTATCTAATGAGTTGATTGATCGCAAATTGATTGCCGATATTGATGCCTTTGGCTTGGTAATAATTGGTGAGTGCCAACTGCGTTACGACCCAAACGAAAAAGCGAGCTGCCAAGAAAATGATACCCACCAGAATGATGTTGGAAAGCGTAATGGTAATTTGCTTTTCCTCTTTGCCTATGTTGAGTTCTGGTACGGCTTCGTCTATATTGAATAATCGAATCAGGAAATACAGCGCAAAGGCATAGACTATGGACTGAATGAGTGCACCTGCTTTCTGTTCGACTTTCTTTTTTGGCTTCTTTTTAACGGCAGTGGGCGGCGTATCATACCAATTGGTTTTGCGCTGCTTTTGGTAGTTTTTTATGATAATATTGGAGATCAGCCAATCGGCAATACGCGCGAATTGTAAGACGGCGAGGGCTTGTAAAATGGTGTTGACGAAGAGCGCATATCCTCCTTCCGCAGTGGTTTCGGAAGTAGGTGGATAGAGTTGAAAATTCAAGCCTAATGCACCTACAATGCCTGTCAAACCTAGCAAAACAAAGAAAGACAATACCAATCGACCGACTTGTTTCTTTTTAGCTTCGTTGACCGTTTTGGACTCCGATTCGTAAAAACGCGGCAACCATTTTCGTACGGCAAACTGAAAAAGTACAACCCAAATTAATAGAATCAGAACTGCAATCGTAATATCTTGCACTTTTAAAATATAGTCGCCTTGTTGATACAATTGATAGGAGAAAAATTCTTGCAGTTGTTTCATTAAATCGGATAGATAAATGGATGTTCAATTTGGAGAACTCGAATGTCTGTATGGAAGTTTAGACGTATATTAGAATTTTTTGTTCTTTGAATTAGCTACCTAGCCAATCAGGATAATTCTCTTGATCTATGACTTTTAATTCATGCTGTGGATAGGCTTCCGTGAAAGTTTTAGAAAAGCGGGCTTTTGCCTTTGGATTCCACTTGAATTCATAAGCCCACATCTTTCCATCTCTTTCTTCTATGTAGTCAATTTCTTGCTGATCTCTCGTCCGCCAAAAAAAAGTATTGGCATAGATTTTTTGATATTCTAGTACTTTCTTACGCTCTGCTATCAACCAATTCTCCCAAAGCATTCCAACATCTTGACGTAACTCTAGAGGTTGGAATTGTGCGATAATTGCATTGCGAATTCCGTTATCATAGAAATAAATTTTTCGTTTTCTTTTGAGTTCTTTTCTTAGATTTCGGCTTAGAGGTTGTAAACGAAATACAATGTAAGTTTGCTCTAGTAGCGTAATATAACTTTCGACAGTTTGATTATCCAAATCTGTAATTTGTCCTAGTTCATGATAGGATACTTCACTTCCTATTTGGTAAGCAAGTGCTTGAAGTAATTTGATCAGCTTTTCTGGTTTTTTAATACGATCCCAAGCTAAAATATCTTTGTATAAAAAGCTGTCTGTTAGTTGATTAAGATATTCTCGTTCTTCATTGGGATGGTTAATGATTTCAGGATAATAGCCATAGACTAGGCGATCTGATAGACATTTTTGTTCTTGTATAAAACCATGATGCTGTTGCATTTCGTCATAAGAAACTGGGTAGAGATGATATTCCCATTTTCTGCCTGTGAGTGGCTCATTGATCTTATTCGCCAATTCAAAAGCAGAAGAACCCGAAGCCACTACTTGTACTTCTGATATTTGGTCAGTAACTAGCTTTAGTTTGATACCTATATTGTCAATCCTTTGTGCTTCATCTATGATTAAGATTTTGGATTTACCCAAAATTCGCTTCCATTTGGTAACACTCACTTTCTCTAATAATTGCCGTGTTTCGAGATCGTCTCCATTTAGCCATACCATCTCTTTCTGCTCTTGGAAAATGGTTTTAAGTAAAGTTGTTTTTCCAGTTTGGCGTGGACCAATTAAGATGATGGCTTTTCCTTGAAAAAGTTTGCTTCTAATCTCCGTTTCTAAATGACGAACTATCATTTTTATTGTTATTTTGCGAATGTAATCGCAAAAATACCGTTTTTTTTGCGATTACATTCGCAAAAAGTCGAGTTTTTAAATTGAAAGTAACTGGATAATGAGAAGTCACCCAGTGACGTGTTCCCAAAAGGTGGATTGATAAGTTGCACTGATAGGAATATATTTTTCGGCAATGACAACGCGATTGCGTTCGATAAAATCAATTTTTGAAATGGAAATGATGTGAGAACGATGGACACGCAAGAAGTCTTCAGCAGGCAAAATGTCCTCGAAGTGGCTCATGTTTTCCAAGGTCAATATTTTTTCTTTTGAGGTATGTATTGCTACATAGTCGCCTAAACTTTCGAGGTGTAAAATATCTGATAGATTGATTTTCAGTGTTTTGTAACCACTTTTCACGAAAATGTAATCTTTTGGCTTTATTTTCTCTTTTGCTACTGTACTAGGTTCTTCTACGGCTAATCGCTTTTTTACTTTTTCCACAGCCAGCATAAAACGATCTAAGCTAATGGGCTTCAACAAATAATCCACAACATCAAAATCATAGCCTTCCATCGCGTATTGGTCATAAGCGGTGGTGAGAATAACTTCGTATTTACCTTTAGTAATTTTCATTAATTGAATACCCGTCAATTCTGGCATTTGAATATCCAGAAAGAGTAAATCCACTTCGTTTACGCCTAGGAAATGCAGTGCCTCAATTGGATTAGAAAAAGTATCAACTAATTCTAAATCCTTACTTTTTTGGACGTAATCTGCCAACAGTTGAATGGCTAAGGGTTCGTCGTCTATGATTAGGCATTTGATCATTTTTATGCTTCAATTTTAAGTTGGATTTCAAATTCTTCATCCGTCGCTTTCACTTCTAAATCGTGCCGCTCTCCATAAATTAGTTCCAAACGCTTTCTTACATTTTCCAAACCAATACCGCCTACTCCATCTTTTTGCTTGGATTTCACTGCATTTTTAATACCGAAATGCAGTTTTTGATTTTGCACTTCTAAATCAATATGCAAGGACTGCCTCAAATCTCCGTGCTTGAAGGCATTTTCTACAAAGGGAATCAAAAGAAAAGGAGGCACTTTGAATTCTTGCGTGCTTTCATTGATGTTAAGGTGGAGTTCCAAATCATAATCATAGCGCATTCGTTCTAGTTCAATAAAATTATGCAAATGTTTAATTTCTTGAGCAAGTGGTACAAATTCTTCTTGTTCATATAAACCATAGCGCAACATTGCAGTCAGTTTTTCCACAGAACGCAAGGCATCATCTGATTTTTGATAGACTAGACTATATATGTTATTGAGCGTATTGAAAAGAAAATGGGGATTGATTTGGGAGCGTAAATAAGCCAATTCTGTCTTTTTGTTTTGAATGAGTAGTTCTTGTTGTTTGCGGTCTTTGTATTTAGAAAACTTGAAATAGAAGAAAGTGAAACCAATGGCACCGTGTAAAGTAGCGTAATAAACATTATCAAGAAAATATAGCAAAACAGGATAGTCTTCTCTGTAGTTCCTGAAGCCAAAAAAGTGAGGAGCGATCATTTCTTGTGTCGAGTATCGAAAACCAGTAGATAAGAGAACGACAACTATTAGCATAAGTGTAATTTTCCACCAACTTTTGCTGTGATGATGAAGCATGACCCAATAAACACCAAGGCTGTATAAGAAAAAGCAAATAAAGATGGTCAGTTCCATGTAAGCATACTGAAAGAGAAATAGGTCTGTTAATGCTCCAAAATCTTTATCAATGAACACTTCTCTTGCCGTATAGTAAAGAACATAAAAGATGGAGTGCCATAATAGTAATTGTCCGTACTGTCTTTTCATTCTGATTGAATTCTGAGCATCGAAACTACTAGCTTTCTCCATGAAAATAAGCTCCAATCGGTAGATTTCCCTCTTCTTTCGGTGCTTTCTACTTTCCGATCGGTGAATTCTAGTTCTCTACTGCTTTTTCATTGACCGATTACTTTCTCAAATCCACAGATTTCACTTTCAAGGTCTTTTTGATGCTCCTACATTTGAGCTATCGGAAAAAGAAATTATCTAAATTTTAAATCTTTTACATCATGAAAATACTAACTTTTATCGCGAGCCTTTTCATCGTCAGCAGCCTACTTGCCCAAAACCAAAAAGAAGTCTACATCATCGGTACGATGCACACGGTGCCCAAAATCGTAAAAAATAGCTACAAGCCACTTCTGAAAAAAGCAAAATCTTATAATCCAGACGCCATTTATGTAGAAACAGTAAGACCAGAAGATACCTTGAGTATGCGGAACGATTCCCCTAAATTTATTCATCTTTCAGATTCTGTTAGTACAATTTTTAAAATGGAAGAAACTCAATTTAATCATCTGATAAACAAAGATTTGCAGGCAATGGAGACTGAAGATTTTGAATATTTGGAAATGTGTTTCCTCATCAAAAAAGACTACGCGAATTATAGTTATTATCGTTATTTAAAACGCTATGGATTGGAAGGTTCGCCTGAACCCACACGTGACGAAAATGGTGATCTTACTGCGAAGTTAGCGATTGCTCAAAATATGAAGTATATCTATGCTATGGATGACCAAAAAGAGCGATTAAAATATCACGAGGCATGGAGCACTTGTGCCACCGAAGGTATAGAAAATGGAAATCAGGAGGCATCAAAAAAATTGGTGAAAAAATTGATGGCTAGAGGGATCATGAGCGGGCTTTCTGGTTACTTAGGTAAGCAAACTAACTCTGCTAAGTCCATTGAACAAATGCACTTGCTCAATTCCTTCGAGTACGTAACTGTAGCGACAGAAGCCTGCTTAGATGGCAATAAATACTGGGATAATCGTAACTACGCGATGGTGAAGAATATTGCAGAACAAGTGCGAGAAATGTCGCATCAAAAGAACATTGTCATCGTTGGGGCGGGTCATGTTTATGGTATGAAAGAAGCTTTTGAGCAGCACTATCCAGATATTAAAGTGATATTAATGTCTGATAAGAAACAGCAAGCAAAAACGAGTAGTTCTCAATCGATTGCTTTCACCAACCAACGGATTTGATTTTTAACGCTTTCTGGATGCTTATACATTCGAGTTATCAAGAAAAAATGACCCAAACTTATGTTTAAAAAATATTGATATGAGATTACTAATCGCTTTTATTTTTATCGCTTCCCTAAGTTCTTGTCATGTTGGACGATTTGCGGTGTATAACTTCGCCAATATCACAGATCATAAAATATTTCCTTACACGGAAATTTTGCCCAGTGATCAGCAATTTCAGTTTCAAAATGGAACGAAAACAAGTTATACAGAGCGTATTGAAAAAATAACGATCACTCCTCCAAATGGAGAAGGAAAACAATTGGATGACTACTTGAGAGAAGAGACAAAGACTACTGCTTTCTTAGTCATCAAGAATGATAGCATTCTATTCGAGCAATACTATCGAGGTTATGAGCAGTCCACTATCTCCAATATTTTCTCTGCTACTAAGTCAGTAACTTCCATGATGGTAGGTATCGCTATCGACGAAGGGAAGATCAAAGATGTAAATGACGTAGTGACCGATTATTTACCTGATTTCAAAAACGCACATCCTTATTTTCAGCAACTAACCATTCAACATTTGTTGGATATGCGCGCAGGCTTCGATTTTCAAGAACGCTACGCTACGCCTTTCGCGGAAGTCGCAAAACTTTACTACGAAACGAATCAACAAAAGCAACTCCTGAAACTAGGATTCAGTCATGAGCCAGGGACTTACCATTCTTATCAAAGTGCATCCACCTCAATGTTAGGGTTGATTGTGGAACGAGTAACTGAACAGCCTATTGGAAAATACTTGGAGGAAAAAATCTGGCAACCATTGGGTATGCAACATCGTGCCACCTGGAGCTATGATGACCAAAAACATCAATCTTCTAAGACTTTTTGCTGCTTTAATACTACGGCTATTGATTTGGCAAAGATCGCTCGCCTCTACCTGAATAATGGTGAATGGAATGGAAAACAAATTCTTTCCAAGGAGTGGGTCGATGCTGCCAGGACACCCAATGTAGAGAATGACTCTTATCAAAATCAGTGGTATAGTAGTACAAGAATTCATCGTGGGGAGGATGGAGAATATATGCTTTATCCAGACTCACTAAGTGCCATAGCTGGAGCAAGACAAGCAGATTTAAATCACTTTTCTGTGAGTCCAAAAAGAGGATCTGAATCTTGGTACATTCGTTACAGTGGCAGCGATTTTTATGCACTTGGAATTTTGGGGCAAATCATTTACATCGCTCCTGAGGAAAATCTTATTATGATTCGATTGGGCGAGAAAGCTGACTCTGGCTATCTAAAAATTTTTGATGCTATCCAAAAGACTATTAACAATCCTAAAATATCCCAATCCTCCTAAACTAAACCTTGAATCACCACCACTTTTTTTAATCAATTAAAATATTATAAGATCATGAGAATGCTCATCTTCATTACTAGCCTATTGCTAGTAAGCAATATTTTTGCCCAAAATCAAAAAGAAGTATACATTATCGGGACGATGCATACCGTTCCAAAAATCGTAAAAAACAGTTACAAACCACTTTTAAAAAATGCAAAAGCCTATAGTCCAGATGCTATTTACGTGGAAAGAGTGCGCGCAGAGGATACTTTGAGCCTACAAAATTACTATCCTCGGTTTCTACATTTCTCAGATTCCATTCGTACTGTTTTTACAATAGACGAAAGTAGATTTGATCGCTTGATGGACAAGGATTTGCGAGCGATGAATAAAGAAGAATTTGAGTATTTGAAAATTTGTTTCATCGTCAAAAGAAACTATGCGAATCATCAATATTATAAGTATTTAGAAGCATATGGGCTGGATGGTTCTCCTGAACCTACGCGCAATGAAAATGGAGACATTACTGCAAAGTTGGCGATTGCTCAGAACATGAAATATATCTATTCCATGGATGACCAAAAAGAGAACCCTCAATATGCGAAGGCTTGGAGAACCTGTGCCGAAGAAGGTAAAGAAAATGGCAACGAGAAGGCGGCGGGAAAACTTGTGAAAAAGTTAACTGTAAAAGATATATTTAGTGGTCTCTCTGCTTCTTTAGGTAAACAAATCAACTCTGCTAAGTCCATTGAACAAATGCATCTACTCAATTCCTTCGAGTACGTGACTGTTGCGACGGAGGCTTGCTCGGATGGAAATAGATACTGGGATAACCGTAATTACAGCATGGTAAAAAACATCGCAGAACAAGTGCGAGAGTTACCACATCAGAAAAACATTGTCATCGTTGGGGCAGGTCATGTTTATGGTATGAAAGAAGCCTTTGAAAAGTACCATCCAGATATCAAGGTGAGGTTGATGTCAGAGTGCAGACAAAGGCGTGAAGACGAAAAGGAATATGCTGCACGCTAAATATAGTATTCTCCAAAAATCATTATCACTTGAATACAATAACTATTAATACACTGTAAACTAAGTTTCTTTAAATTTTGAGAAGCGAGAAAAGCCTTAATTTTTCTCGCTTCAAAAAACACTCGCCACCGTCGAAGACGGCGGCGGAGAAGGTGTTGAGGAGGAAAATCGGTTTTTTCAAAACCGCTTTTCTTCCTTAAACTCCTCTGGTTGAAAATTACATAAAACTTAGTTTACAGTGTAATCAGCGCCTCAACATTCAAGTTCTCTTGTATTAGTTCTATCGCTTTTTCTATTTTCCAAGGAGTCTTTGTATTTATTTTTACGTCTATGCTACTAATCGCAACTACCGTATCGTATGTATCCATAATGGTAACTAGCACAGGAATCTCATTCTCGACTAAGTAAGGGTGGTTCAGGAGTTCTTCATTCAATTTGCTGCCACTGGTTAAAATAACCCCGCTTAACGGTGCGGTATCCAGTCCTCTTTCCTTCGCGTGTTGCTCAATCTCTTCGATAGCCAGTTTAAAGTTGTTCTGATTGGTGATGAGGAGCATATTCTGGAAATAAGTGAACTCATCAATCTCTAAGGACGAACCTGCTAATATTTCCTCTACTTGATTGTCTAGCCGATGTGCATTGAGCAGTACTTTGCCTTTGATACTTTTATTGATCGTGGAAATTAATGGAAAAGAGAGCGTGCGATCGAAAGGAAGTGCAGCTAGTAAAGGAATTCCAATCTGGTTTAAGCGGGCTTCGATATGTGCACGTACATGCGCTAATTTATCTGCGTGTATCTTATTGATAATGATACCCTTTATGGGGACATTTTGTTCTCGAAAAAGCGCGAGATTCAAATTCAGACGGTCAAAAGTACGTCCAATTCCACCTTCGGCAATCAATATCACTTCTGCACCTAGCATCTTTGCCACTTGTGCGTTAGAAAGATTAATGATGCTTCCAACGCCAACGTGCCCTGTGCCTTCATAGACAATAATATCATGTTCTTGCTCCAAGTAGGTAGCCGCATTTTTGATCTGTGTTTTGAAATCAAACTGCTCTGGTTTTTGAATAAAGTCCGCGGTTACACCAGATGCAATGATGATGGGACTATGTATTTCGGGACGAACTTTGAAGTTAAGCATATCCTCGAAGAGGACAGCATCTTTGTCGGTCATTTTTCCATCTATGATAAGATGCTTTTGACCAACGGGTTTGCAATAACCAACATTAATGCCCATCCTTTGAATAGCCGCTGCCAAGCCCAACGTACAAGTCGTTTTTCCTTTATGCTGCCCTGTTGCCGCGATGTAAAGTTTCTTCGCCATTTTCACAATTTGCAAGCTAGAACAGTATAAGTAAATGAATGTTTAGAGACATTTGCTGCGCTATCAAACGGTGTTTTAGATATGTTGCTAAAGCCAGAGAATAGGGATAAACTAAACACAATGCTGACTTACCATTTAGTGAGAGAAAAAGTAATGTCCGCTGATCTTCAGGATTGATCAAACCGCAGCTACCGTATAAAAAGATGTTTCTCGCCTTAAAAGACTTTCTGCAATTTTTGGAAATGAGGCTTCATATTTTCAATTCGGATACCCTACTGAATGAAAAAACAATAACTTTCCTGCAATAAAGCTTTTGTAGTTCTAATTTAGTCTTAATAAGAATTATATTTGTACAAGCATCTACTCAGATTACTGTCAATCGTATTATTAAAGATATCACCTAGACTCATGTACTTTCAATCAAAGCATAACGCTTTTCACTTACTCCTATTTCCCATATTATTAGGTTCAGTTCTCCATAAAGTGCAAGCTCAACAAGCCCAAGTCTTCCCACCTCCAGAACAACCTCTCGAAATATACGCCAGCAAAGTTCTTAAAGAAAGCATTGAAATTGACGGTGTACTAGACGAAGCTGCGTGGCAATTAGCAGAAAAAGTCACAGGTTTTATCCAGCGCGATCCTTTTCAAGGTAAAGCAGCCAGTGCAGATACGGAAGTTCGCATTTTGTACGATTCGGAGTTTCTGTATCTTGCAGCAGTCAACAAAGACAGCTTAACTGACCGAAAAAATCTGCGGGTCCGCAATATGCAGCGCGACTTCAGTGGATACGGTAATGATCGATTCAGCGTTGCCATTGATGGTTTGATGGATAAGCGAAATGCCGTCGGTTTTGAAGTAACGCCTTACGGTTCGCAGCGCGAGACGCAAGTCATTGATGGCGATGAATTTGATGGTAATGACAATTGGGACGCGCTGTGGTATGTGCGCACACAGATTACTGATACCGCTTGGGTAGCAGAAATAGCAATTCCTTGGAAAACCTTGCGCTATCGAGAAGGAGCGCGAGAAATGTTGATCTCCTTCAATCGGAATATCCGTCGGTTGAACGAAGTGACGACTTTTCCTGCCTATCCGCGCGTTTTTTCTCACTTCCGAATGGCATACGCTGCTCTGCTAAAGGGTATTGAACCACCACCACCTGCCGCAAATTTGCAGATCAACCCCTATGTACTAGGAGATTTAGGGCGAACAAAAGATGGCGATCAGCCCGAAGAAGAATTCGGAGCAGCTAAAATTGGCGGTGAGGTCAAATGGGCGATTACACCCAATGCGGTTTTGGATGCAACTATCAATACGGATTTTGCGCAAGCTGATGTCGACCAACAAGTACAAAATTTGAGCCGCGTTTCTGTATTGTTTCCTGAAAGACGACAGTTTTTCCTAGAAAATGCTAATATTTTTAGCACCAGTTCGGCTACTTTTATTCAGCCGTTCTTTAGCCGAAGAATCGGTCTAGATGATAATGGAAGTCCTATACCATTGGACGGTGGACTGCGTTTTACCAGCCAAACAGCTAAACAAACATCAGGCATTCTTGCTATGCGCCAACGTGCTACGGAAGACTCGCCTGCTTCCTATTTCGGCGTCGGTCGCTACGTTCAAAATTTTTCAGGACAAAATCGCTTGGGTGGGATGATTACACATCGGCGCGACGACGCTTTTGAGCAAAATAGCATAATGACTGCTCAAAGAAACAACACCACTGCTACCGTCAATGGCTTTCTGCGTCCTAAACAGTCCCTTTCTATGGAAGCCATGGTGACGGCTTCCGCGGATTCAGAAGCTGGGAATGGCCTAGCCGCTCATGCTTGGATTTGGCAGCAAAAAAATTGGGGCTACTTAGGAGTGATTGGGCAATATGCTGGACAAAATTATTTGCCAGGCGTTGGTTTACTCCGCTTGACTGACTATGCTTTATTAGCTCCTACTGCCGATTTTGATTTTCGTCCAAAATGGTTGCCCAACTTCGTGCGCAGCTTCGGTCCTGACGTAAATGCAGACTTAATTTGGCGCGCTTCGGACGGGGAATTCCAGCAAGGTATTTTGAATATCGCACCCATTGATTTAGAGTGGCAAACGGGTGGAGAATTTGAAATACGCATCACTCAGGAGTGGCAGCAATTGGATGAGTCTTTCCGTCCACTAGGCATTACGATTAACCCTGGTTCGTATCAATTCACACGAGTTGATTTTGGTCTTTCTTCTGATTTTTCTAAGAAAATAGCTGGTGGTATTCGATACGAAACGGGGGGGTACTACAATGGTCAGCAAGACAGATGGCTCGCGGAAGTTCGTCTGTCTCCTACACCCTACGTAGAATTTACAGGTTTTTACATCCACAATCGTTTTCGTGGATTGGGGGAACAAAAAACGTATTTCAACACAGATTTGATCGTGGCGAGAACTCGACTCGCCCTCAATCCTAGAGTACAACTCATTGGCTCTTATCAATGGAACAGTGCCAATCAAACCGACATTTGGAATGTCCGTTTTGCTTGGGAATACCGTCCACTTTCCTTTATCTATTTGGTTTTCAATAGCAATCAACGCGATGACTTCGTACCACAAAGCCGCTTTTCTTCGGAAGAACTGATTGCGAAGATGACCTATTTGAGGCAATTCTAATAAATTTCGACAAATGAAAGACATCAGCAAATTCGAGGGTGACCGCGCCAAAAATTATGATCAGTTCATCCAAAATTGGATGCCCAATTATGATAGCTTATTGCACTGTTTACCAGAGTTGCTTTCTAGCAGAATGCAGACGATGAAAAATAAGGTTTTAGTGGTCGGTAGTGGTACTGGAAATGAGTTAGAAATCTTAGCAAACGCTAAAAAAGAATGGCAATTTTTAGGTATTGATCCATCGCCTGAGATGAATGTGCAGGCACAAGAAAAATTAGCTGATCTTCCAAATGTAGAGATACAAGAAGCATATGTAAAAGACTTGCCTGAAGGGATTCATTTTCGAGCAGCTACCTTGCTTCTAGTGCTGCATTTTCTACCTGATGATGGAAATAAATTAGCACTTTTGAGGGACATCGCCAATCGTCTGAAAAGCGGCGCACCTTTTGTGATAGCAGGCATTTTTGGTAGTAAAGAAGAGTTGATTGTCAATTTGGAAATCCTCAAAACGCTATTTCCACCTGACTTCATGCCAGAAGATTTGGAGGAACGCCTAGAGCGTATTCGCGACCAAATTCAGTACATTCCAGAAGCTAGATTGATTGAATTATTTGAAGAGGCGGGTTTTGAGCGGCCCACTCGCTTTTTTCAAATGGCGATTTGGGGGGCATGGGTAAGTAGAAAAAAGTAGTAACTTTTTACTGTACAATCTCAATAGGTGTGAGTTGCTCACTTTCTGCCTCCGTAAACAGACGAGAACGAATAATGAACCGAATGCCCATTGGAATTTCCAGAGAAAAGCTCGCTCCGCGTCCTTCGGTAATATCCACCATGAGTTGAGTATGCTGCCAATATTCGAATTGGTCTTTGGACATATAGAACTGGCAGCCGTGAATTGCTCCTAAGACTACATCTGTTTCATTAATCATCAATTCTCCTTCGGGAAAACACATCGGTGCAGAACCATCGCAGCAACCGCCGCTTTGATGAAACATCAATTCACCATGCTGATTTCTCAATTGGTCGATTACTTTTTTTGCCTCCTCGGTTACTAAAACTCTCTTTGTCATTTTTTAAAGTATTAAGTCGTAAGTCATAGGTAGTCTATCAACCTTCCACATATTTTTACGCACCCAAAAATCCCGCTAGGGATGTACTATTGGTAGAAAAAATGCTGAAAATGTTATGAAGTGCCGTAGGTACGTACTATGATTGTGTTACAGTTCGCACCTACGGCGCTTAGATCAGGGGAATTTAGATAGTTCTACCTATAGTTCGCCTCTACGAGGCTTTAAAATTAAGGATTTTGAATTGTGGGAGGCTAATAGAGTAGGTATTAGGTAATAAGTAGTAGATAAGCAAGAAACACTTAATACCTACTACTTAATACTCAATACTTAACACTTACTAAAAGAAGCCCATTGCGTTCTTATCGTAAGAAATTAGCATATTCTTCGTCTGGCGATAGTGATTCAACGTCATTTTGTGCGTTTCTCTACCAATTCCTGACTTCTTGTATCCTCCAAATGGAGCGTGCGCTGGATAGAGGTGATAGCAATTCACCCAAACCCGTCCTGCTTTGATGCCTCTAGATATTTGATATGCTTGATGCGTATCTCTTGTCCAAACACCTGCACCCAATCCATAAAGGGTATCATTCGCAATTTCTAATGCTTCTGCTTCGTCTTTGAAAGTCGTAACGCAAACTACGGGTCCAAAAATCTCTTCTTGGAAAACACGCATTTTATTGTTTCCTTTCAAGATCGTCGGTTCTATGTAATAGCCACCTTCTAAACCTTCATTGTAAGCGGCTTTACCACCAGTCAAGACTTCACAGCCTTCCTCTTTTCCGATTTCGATGTAGCGTAGAATCTTCTCGTACTGATCGTTGGAAGCCTGCGCACCCATCATCGTCGTTGCATCCAATGGATGTCCTAATTTAATGGCTTTTGTACGCTCAATTACACGCGCCATGAACTCCTCAAAAATATCCTCTTGCACCAGCATTCTAGATGGGCAAGTACATACTTCCCCTTGATTCAAGGCAAACATTACTGCACCTTCAATACATTTATCCAAGAACTCATCATCCTTATCCATAATGTTGGAAAAGAAGACGTTTGGTGATTTTCCACCCAATTCCAAAGTGACAGGAATGATATTCTTAGAAGCATACTGCATAATCAATTGTCCCGTAGTGGTCTCCCCTGTGAAGGCTACTTTATTGATTCGAGAGCTAGAAGCCAGCGGTTTTCCTGCTTCTACCCCAAATCCATTCACAATGTTCAGGACACCTGCTGGTAAAATACCTTCGATTAATTCCATCAAAATCAAAATACCGACAGGAGTTTGCTCTGCTGGTTTTAGCACGACGCAGTTTCCTGCTGCTAAAGCGGGTGCTACTTTCCAAGCTGCCATCAAAATTGGGAAATTCCAAGGAATGATTTGTCCAACTACGCCTAGTGGCTCTAGTACATTCATGGAAACGGTATTGGCATCCAATTCACTCACTGTTCCTTCTTCTGCTCGGATTACTCCTGCAAAATAGCGGAAGTGGTCAATCGCCAATGGAAGGTCAGCAGCGGTGGTTTCGCGCAATGCTTTTCCGTTGTCCCAAGTCTCTGCTCTTGCTAAAGCATCCAAGTTTTGCTCCATCACATCCGCGATTTTCAGCAAGAGGTTACTTCGCATCGTAGCAGAAGAATTGTTCCATTCTGGTGCGGCTGCCCAAGCGGCGTCGATGGCTTTGTCGATGTCCTCTTTAGTGGAACGAGGAATGCGGGTGAAACTATTTCCATCTACGGGAGAGACATTATCGAAGTATTGTCCTTGAGTAGGAGCTACCCATTTTCCACCAATATAATTTTCGTACTGATCTTTAAATTTCGGCTTTAGTAAAGCATCTTTAGCCGTTGCGACTGTTGTACTCATTTTAATCTATGTTTTTTGTTAGAAAAAAATTGTCTTAGTTTTATAATATTTGACAAATACAAAATTATATACTGAATCGTAGTTTTGTTTGCAGTATCCTCTTAATAAAATGAACAATCCTCTTAAATCATATACTTATTTATCTCAACTTTTGGTTATATATTTGGTATATTGCGGATACAGTGATATAAATAATGTGAATTCTACTATTATTTTTTAAAAATATTTGGATTATGAAGTTGAATGATGCTTTTTTTCAGCAAAGGAAATTGCAGACATTAGTAGAAAATCAGACGACCTACAACTTGACCAATGCAGAAATGCACGTCTTCGAAACCCATCAACAAGCGGAAAAAGTATTGCTGAAGTTTGATAAGCCGGTCTTGGCAAGTATGCTGACGGGCAAGAAAGTGATGCACTTGGAAAATCAATCTTCCTTTGATTTTTTACCTGGTGAATCTCTAATTTTACCTGCGAATGAATTGATGTGTATAGATTTTCCAGAAGCGCGCATCGATAATCCAACTCGCTGCTTAGCGATGACTATTTCGGAAGAAAAAATTGATCGCGTCGTACAATTGATGAATGAAACCATGCAAAAGGCAAGCTTTGAAGAATGGACATTCGCGGACAACTCCTTTAAATTCACAGATGATGCAGTATTACATCAAATCGTACACCGCTTGCTCTTCTACTTTACAGAAAATCATCCTTCCAGGGATTTATTTGTTGAATTTACCTTAAAAGAACTCATCATTCGTATGTTGCAAACAGAGACCAAGATTGGTTACCAAAAAAATGCGAAGCAATTGAGCACTTCTAATCCAATTGCTTTTGTAGTGGATTACATTCGTAAAAACCTAAGTGAATCCCTTACTGTAGCTGAATTGAGTCAGAAAGCGTATATGAGTGAATCTAATTTTCATCGAGTATTCAAGAATGAGTTAGGTACTTCTCCAATTGAGTTCATCAATGAGGAACGGATGAAAAGAGCCACCTCCTTATTGCGATATTCCAAGAAAAAGGTAAAAGAAGTTTGTGAAGAATGTGGCTTCAATAGTCTCTCTTATTTTACACGCTTGTTTAAGCGAAAACAAAATGTCTCTCCTGCGGCTTATCGGAAAAGAATGGGCTTAAAATCGTAAGTAACAATTCACACCTATACACTTTTTAAAAAGTGTATAGGTGTGAATTGTTACTTAGATAATTGCCATAAGTTAGCTTTGCTCTAGTTTCATACTTTCCTTTCTTCAAGAACAGTCTTTCGTACGAAACTGATACTTGATTTGAAAAAATGATATTCCCGTAAGCTGCGTGAATAGAATTCTTCTTGTAATCCTCATGATGCTGCGCTACAACATTTTTTGAGCTAAGAATAGCTAGAAATGAAGGTTAATTTAACTTGATTCTTAGTAAATTTCATCTTTAGTTGTGATTATTGACGAGATTCTGATACACACTTTACCATGAACTTTCTTGTTTTTTTTGGCGTATCATCAATGTTGTGCTTGTGTGTATGAGCAATATAACTATCATCTCCAATATGAAGATGAAACCTATCATCTTCTATTTTTGAATGCTTTATCCAAAAAGTTGTCGTACTCTTATTCTTTACTCTATTTCCTTCCACCCAGCCAAATTCTTCCAGGCTTAGTGGATTTGAAGCTCCAAATAGATTAACGTTTTCTTTTCTGTCTTTGTAAATGATAGTCAAGAATTTTGTTTGTATAGTATCTACTTATGTCTAGAGGTATTCAATTTTGTCCTAGACTTTATGATTCCCATTTGATCGTTTCACACCCCTAAACATCATCACTAATCCAATGGTAGCGACCAAAGCAGCGACAATATTCAGGATTCGATTTGCATCAAACAAAAACAGTATTCCTGCTGCTAGAAATACTAGAATCAATCCGATATTGAAATTTCTATTCTCAAAATAGTCCATTTCACGTATTTCTTAAATTGTATTTTTAGACGAGTGTTCAGTTGTTTATTGGCAACTCAATCGCTTTCATTCATACTCAGGAACACTTCCTTTTGGGATGGTTAACAAACCGTCAAATCGCAGGTGAGGGACGAATGTAACCTCTCCATTCTCAAACTCATTTGCGATCACTTCGGAATTTAGCCACGGGATTTCTTTTGCGCTTGTCGATACGAAAGAAAATTTCATTTCATTGTTAAGCATCAGAGATTCAAGATTACTTTCACCTGCATTCTTGAACGACTTGATCTCGTTATTCCAATGCAAGCGAGTATCACCTTCATAAACAAACATGCCAAGAGAATAATACTCATCGCCATAGTGTTGGCTAATATAATTTCCAAGCCATTTAGATGTTCGGTTGTTCACATACCCTTTTTCTATATGTGAATTGTGTCCCCACAGAATTATTTTCTCATCTGGATAGAGTTTTGTTTGAATCCACTTGAAATTCTCAAACATTAGACTGTCCCTGATTACAAATCCCAAGTAAGAATTATCATCTGTAAATCTATCCGAATAATCAAAGTTCACTAAGCTGATTTGAGATTCAACATGCCTTTTTATCACTTGAAATTGAAAATCATTTGGTATTATATTTGGTACTAAGGTGTTTTTATTCTGAACAATCTCATCTAACATTTGCGACATCAAATTCATATACGAATCCCTATACTGGATAAATTTCGTCGAATCTGTATTGTAGGCTTCTCTGTACATCTTAAAATACAAACCTAAATCATTCTCTACATCAGCTTGTATGCTTAGTACGCTGCATATATTTTTAATTTTGCTCTTAAATACTCCATTTGTTGATTGTACATCCACCCCAGAATAGTAAAGTGGATCTGGTTGCTTTGATTTCTCTTTTATTAATTCAAATAAAGGCGCAATTTCTTGGCATTGAAAATTCCCAAATAAGGTAGTGTCTCTTAATGATTGTGGAGAGAATTGCACTACTTCATCCCAAGCAAGATTGATATCTGCAAATCCACTTTCAAAAATGATAAGGTTGAAATCTAATTTTGTATACAAATATTCAATGAGCTTAGATTTTAGCTCATAAAATTCTCCCACACCATGAGTACT
>JBCDFY010000070.1:0-29150 GCA_039176995.1 Bacteroidota bacterium | reverse complement strand
TATCAAGTTAACACCTGCTTCTTTAGACTCTTTATTCAGTGGTTTCTACACGCGCGATTTGAATTTTGTGGAGTAGAAATTCAGAAGGTTACACATTTTTGAAGTCCGTTTAATCGCAGGCAAAAAATCTTTTCCAGACGGACTTTAAGTAGGGAAGATTTTTTGACTGCTCCAATAGAAGTTTGAGGGAGAAAAGTCTTTTTGCGAATTTTGGAAACAAAAACCTATGCTTTCAATCTATGTGCCCCAGTGAAAGTAGAAAAAGAAATTTTGGCTTCTCGGAACTCTCTACGCTCAAAAGCGTTTACTTTCCGTATTGAAAAAAGAAGCAAGAAAATGCAACTCGAACCGAGAGATTTATACGAGAAATTAGAATTCGATAAAGTACTGAAATTACTGGAGGAAGATTGCTTAGGGATTTTGGGGAAAGAGAAGATACAACGACTAACAGTAAGTACAGATTTAAAAGAAATCCGACGCCAACTCAAGCGCGTTCACGAATATACCTTAACGATCGAAAATGATGATCGTTTTCCAGTCCGAACATACGAAGATATTTCAGAAGACTTACGGATGTTAGCAGTAGAAGGCTACGTGCTTCCAGAAGAAGGACTCAAACGTATTAATGTAGTGCTGCGCCAAATGCACGATATTTTTATGTTCTTCTACTTGTCGCGCCAAAATACTTATCCTTTCCTTTATCGCATTATCCGAGATTATAGTTTTGATGAGAGCCTGATGGAAGGTATCGAAAAAGTGATTGACGAAGAAGGCAATATTCGTCCAGATGCCTCGCCTGCTTTGCAGAAGATTCGTCGAATGATGGGTTCAAAAGAGCGTGAATTGGATAAGGCTTTCCGTGGGGTCATCAATGAATATCGCAAGCAAGGCTGGTTGAGTGATAATGTAGAAAGTTTCCGAAATGGACGCCGCGTTTTGAGTGTGCCCGCCGAGCATAAGCGTAAGATTCGCGGTATCATCCACGATGAATCAACTACTGGAAAAACGGCATTTATCGAACCCGAAAGAGTCATTGATATCAATAATGATATTTTTGATTTGGTAACCGAAGAAAAGAAAGAAATCTATCGTATTCTCCGCGATTTGAGTGAAACCTTGCGTCCTTACGTTCCTCAATTGGAAGATTATTTACAATTAATTGCTGAATACGATGTCGTTCAAGCCAAAGCACGCCTTGCCAATCAACTTGGTGCAGTGATGCCGAAAATAGTACCTCATCCAACGCTAGGCATTCAAATGGCAAAGCATCCGCTTTTGCTGCTGAAAAACAACGACTTAGGTAGAGAAACGATTCCTTTTGATTTGACACTACATGGCAAAAATCGAATGCTGATGTTGAGTGGACCAAACGCAGGTGGAAAGTCTATCACCATGAAAGCGGTTGGCTTGATCCAGTTGATGATACAAGCAGGGATGCTCGTGCCTTGTGATGAAATTTCAGAATTTGGTGTGTTCAATAAAATCTTCGCTGATATTGGCGATCAGCAGTCCTTGGAAGATGATTTGAGTACGTATAGCTCGCGCTTGAAGAACATGAATACTTTTCTGAATGGTGCAGATGACAAAACGCTCGTACTGATTGATGAATTTGGTTCGGGTACTGACCCAAAAATTGGAGGGGCAATTGCTGAAGCTATTTTGCATGAAATGCACGAGCGCAAAGTCTTTGGCGTCATCACAACACACTATTCTAACCTTAAAATCTACGCGTTCAAAACCAAAGGAATTGTCAATGGTTCGATGCTCTTTGACAAAGACACCCTGTCTCCTACTTACCAACTAAAGGTTGGACGACCAGGTAGTTCTTACGCTTTTGAAATTGCTCAAAAAAGTGGTTTAAGTAAGCAAATTTTAAACTACGCGAAACACCGAACAGGCAAAAATGAGAAAGCTGTAGACCAATTATTGGTGGATTTGCAGCGCGAAAAGCAAGAGCTAGAGGAGCGAGTACGAGTGGCAGAAGAACGCTCCAAAAAGCTAGAGCGGCTCATCAAAAACTACGAAACGCTTCACCAAGACTTGGAATATCGCCGCAAGAAAGTCAAACTGGAAGCCAAAGAACAAGCCCTACAGCAAACTGCACGGGAGAACAAGGAAATGGAACGTTTGATGCGCGAAATCAAGGAGGAAAAGAACCTTGAACGTGCAAAGAGATTGGCAGAAAAAGTCAAAAAAGAACGCGAACGTAAAGCACAAGAGGTACAGCAACTTCAGGAAGAAGTTTACTACGCGCCCAAAGCCAATGGCAATCAAAAGCCTATCCAAAAAGGTGATTTTGTGCGTATGAAAATGGGTAGCGCGACGGGCTATGTACAAGAGGTGAAGAAAAAAGAAGCAATCGTCCAAATGGGTATGATGCGCATGAATATCAAGTTACGCGACTTGGAATTGGCGAAAGAACCATTGGATATTCGTACTACTAAAAGTATACAAACGGATACAACTAATGACACCGCCAAATTCCACAACAAACTGGATATTAGAGGAATGCGAATGGAAGAAGCAGTCAAATTAGTGGAAGATTTTGTCGATCGTGCATTGATGTCTAATGCCAACAATTTGCGTATTTTACACGGTAAGGGTACGGGGGTCTTACGTAAAGTAGTGAAAGAAAAATTACGCGAATACGATGCCGTACAGCAAGTGAGTCATCCTGCTGCAGAATTCGGAGGTGATGGCGTGACTTTGGTGGATTTGGGGTAGTTTCATGGTTAAGTTGTTCAAAACCATATAACCATCCAACACTACAACCATAAAGACACTTTCAAACCACAAAACGAACAAACAAAAACATGAATCTATTCAACGTCTATCCCGTCTATGAAATGCAACCCGTGAAAGGGGAAGGTTGCTATGTGTATGATGAAAAAGGCAACCAATATTTGGATTTGTACGGTGGTCATGCGGTCATTTCCATTGGGCATAGCCATCCATACTTCGTTAAGCGCGTAGAAGACCAACTGCACCAACTTGCATTCTACTCTAACTCTATTATAAATCCTTTGCAGCAAGAATTGGCAGAAAAATTGGGAAAACTGAGCGGCTGCGATGACTATCAATTATTCCTCTGCAATTCGGGAGCAGAAGCCAATGAAAATGCACTAAAAATGGCGTCTTTCCACAATGGACGATCCAAAGTCATAGCTTTTCATCAAGCCTTTCATGGACGAACCTCTGCTGCTGTCAATGTAACAGCTAACGAAAGAATTAAAGCCCCCATCAACAAGCTTTTTGAAGTCGAATTTCATCCACTCAACGATTTAGAAAGTGTTGCTAAAAGTTTAGCGAAAGAAGACGTTGCCGCAGTTATTGTTGAAGGCATTCAAGGCATTGGTGGTATACATTTGCCCAATCCAACTTTCTTAGAAGAATTACAGCAACTCTGCCATCAATACAATACCGTTTTCATCCTCGATGAAATACAATCGGGCTATGGAAGGAGTGGAAAATTCTTTGCTTACCAGTACGCCAATATTGAGCCTGATTTGATTACGATTGCTAAAGGAATGGGCAACGGTTTTCCAATTGGTGGCTTGCTTTTGCATCCAAAATTTGAAGCAAAATACGGTTTGCTAGGCACTACTTTTGGTGGAAACCACTTAGCTTGCGCTGCTGGATTAGCAGTTTTGGAAGTACTAGAAAAAGAAGATCTGATTAATCATGCAGGACATTTGGGTTGTCAATTGATGGCAGCTTTAATGGACATTTCTGCAATCAAAGAAGTGCGTGGAAGTGGTTTGATGATTGGTTTAGAATTTGATTTTCCAATCAAGGAACTGCGCAAAAAAATGCTGTTTGAAGAACATATTTTTGTGGGCTCTTCCTCCAATTCGAATGTAATGCGGCTGTTGCCTCCTTTGGGAATTCAGTGGGAAGAAGTTAGAGGATTTGTGGAGAGGTTGGATAAGATGACGAGAATTATGAGCAACTAAGTAAAGGTATTTTCTGTTACAATAGGAGGCAAGCTGCAGAATGTAAGTAGAACGTCTTATAAATTCTGAATCTAAAAATTATGCAAATACAACAACTGGTAGATCAATTCAAGCAAGCCGTACTCAGCATTTATGGAGAAGACCTATCAAAAGTCATACTTTTCGGCTCTTATGCTAGAGGTGATTTTCAGGAAGATTCAGATGTTGATTTTCTAGTAGTTTTAAACAAAAAACAGATCAACCCCTTCAAGGAGATTCTTAAGATGAATGAAAAAATTTACGATTTAACTTTGGATTCAGGCAAGCTCATTTCTTTTCTGCCTACCACTTTAAATAGATATGAATCCTTTCAAACTCCCTTTTATGTAAATATCCGAAAAGATGGAAGAATAGTATGACGGAAGAACAAAAATTAATGTACGAAAAAGCTCAAGAATTTCTTGCTGCTGCAAAATTCAACCTCAATGGAGAGCATTATGGGACAGTCCTTAATCGCGCTTACTATGCTGTATTTACTTGTTCACAACTGATGCTTTTCTTAGAAAATATTACAGTCAAAAACCCATTCTGGAAATCACCATAAATTCAATGAGGTATTTATAAGAACTAATTTGATACCCAAGAAATTTTGAAGAATGCTCAACGAACTTTATGAATTAAGACAAGCCACAGATTATGATGCATTTTCTTTCGCGGATATAGAAGATGCCGAAGAGGCTTACAACAAAGCAAAAGACTTTTTAGAAATGACTGCTGAATGGCTAAATAATAAAGAAGCCTAAATATTTAATTGTAGAATACTGAATGGCAAGTCTACAATTTACTGCTGCGCCTGCCACTTCAACGGATTCTTCTGTTTCAAACTTTCCAATGCCACTTGTACTGCTTCGTCTTGCTGATTCCAAATGGAATAGAAACCTTCTTCACCATGATAATGCTTTGCAATTCTTGCAGCAATAGAACGCTTGACTAATGCTTGAACCTCAACTAGGTCATCAGTATTGATGTTTGTTCCTTCCGATTCTACATATTGCAAAAAATCATTAAAAAGCGCGTCAGGAAGTTCCATATCTTTCACTTCAACGTCCTCAAATTCATCAGGATGCTGTTCTAAATAACGATAGATAAAGACTGGAATATGCTGACTCAACTTACCATAAATTTCATTTAAATAGGTCGTATCTATTGGAACAAAAATATCAGGGATAATGCCGCCGCCACCATATACAATGCGCCCTTTTCGGGTGTAATATTTTAAGCTATCTGCCACTTGAGTACTGTCAATATTGCTCAATTCTCCACGATTGAAACGCTCAATAATGTCGCTATCGTAAGCCTCCAAATCCTCATAATCACGTTGAATAGAACGTCCCGAAGCAGTGTAGTACCTAGCTACCGTCAAGCGCAGTGCAGAACCATCTTGTAAGCCATATTGTTCTTGTACCAAACCTTTGCCGAAGGAACGTCGACCAATCACCACGCCTCTATCTAGATCTTGAATGGCACCTGCTACAATTTCACTCGCCGAAGCAGAGCCTTCATCTATCAAAACTGCGATATTATTAATGTCAAAGAAATTTCTACCCGAGGTTTTATAATCAGTCCTTTTGACGGTGCGTCCTTCCGTGTAAACCAACAACTTTCCGCGATCATTAAACAACTGACTCAGAATATTAGTCGCTTGCTGCAAATAACCACCTGGATTGTGGCGCACATCAATCACCAAGTTCTCCATGCCCTCTTTTTCAATCATACGCTCCAAACCCATCATAAATTCTTCGTAGGTTTTCGCACTAAAACGATTGATTTTGATGTAGCCTGTGTTTTCGTTCAACATATGAGCAACGTCCACGCTATTGATCGGAATTTCATCTCGAACAATAGTAAAATCTCTCAGTCTTCGTTCATTGCCCCTTAAAATACTTACCTCTACTTCAGAACCTTTCTCTCCCCTCAATTGGCTAATCACTTCTTCAGTGTCTTTTCCAACTCCCGCAACTATACTATCCTCTACTGCAATGATTTTGTCACCAGCCATGATGCCCACCGCTTCCGAAGGTCCACCAGCCAAGGGTGCAACGATCACGATCGTATCTTCCAAAGTCATAAATTCTACTCCAATACCATCGAAATTACCTTCCAATTGCTCATTGATTGCTTTCAATTGCTTAGCAGGAATATAATTAGAATGCGGGTCTAGTTCTTGAATAACCCGGTTGATCGCATCTTCCATTAATTCATCCTCTTCTACATCATCCACATAACGTGCTTCGACGTAGCGTAGAATTTCTTCTACTTTTCCATTGCCAATACCTACCGCGCCACCGTTGGCTCTTCCTGACTGTGTGGAAATAAAGGGAGCATTATTATCCAACTCCGTTCCCACAAAAATGCCACCAATGAAAAGGAAAGCGAAGATAGTAGGAAGCCAAATTTGGAAGCTGCGTTTTTTGTCTTTCATAAAAAGTAGGTTTACCACATAGTTGCATAGTTTTTTCACATAGCAAACATAGTCTTTTATCTACATGGTTTCAATTCAATGTGTGTATAATAAAATATCGTACGGGTTGTTTGAAAATACTTGCGAAAGCGACTTATTTTAGATTTAGATAGACGTTGAATCCATCAAGTTTTCTGTAAAAGTGAATTCGTTACACGCAGCAATTCAATGCTTTAAGAACCTCGAAAAGATGGCAATTGTTTCGTAAGCTATGGTTATTTCACTGTCAAATAGCAATCCCTTCTCTTTTGCTTCAATTCTTGCCGTTCGGATATTTCCAACTGCTTAAATTTTTGCAGCTCTTTCCATTGCTCTAATTGTTCTTTGTAAATGATGCTAAAGTAACCTAATAAAGGAAGGGAAAGAGTAAGCCAAATCCATATTTGAGGGAGGAAAAAATAGGTAAGCAATAGCAGAAGTTGCCAGTAGAGAAAGTAGCCAAAGTTACTAATTGCCCAAACGACTGGAATATAGTATTGGATTTTCTTGACGTTCTTTTTGGCAATTTGGTCTGCCATTTTTATTGGTGGAAAGTTGAAAAGCGTTCCAATGATGAAAAGTGGTAATCCGAAAATGAGAAATGGCAATCGCCACCATCTTTTTGAAATAAAAAATGCTTTGTCTGATAGGTCTTGCTGTTGAAGCTGGTCAAAATAATCTGTTGTGAATTGCTTTAGAGTTGATTTATTCTCCGCTGGTAATTGATTGATTTGCTCGGCTATTTGGATTTCTTTTTTCAGACGTTCAGCATCTCTTTTCACAATGGGAAAACGAGTAAATCGCTCTTCATTTCGATACAATAACAACTGCTGTTCGATCAATTCTTCATCTTCTTCTTGCTCAACGTGGATGATGTTTTGCCGCATTCCTGCCTGAACATCTAGCATTAATTGTCGGACTGCCTTGCTCTTATTTTCTTGATAATCAGTCAAATACTCTTTTATTAGGATGCGTTCTCCCAAATTTATCATGGGCGTCAAGCGAAACTGCGTTGGGTAATCAAAATTCGCACCAACAGGAATGATTTCTAAATCTTCACGTCCATATTTTTCATAGACATCAAAAGCCAAGCGAGCAATGCCTTTCTGTATTGGACGCAATCCTTTTTTAACACTAGCACTGCCTTCCACTAGAATCATCAGGGTGATGTTCTCATTCAGCTTTTGCCCAATGATATCCATCAAGCCCACATTTTTTTTCAAATCCTTATAATCGGCGTTGGTGCTTCTGTAGATTGGAATCAGATGCAAGCTGTACATCAATTTTCGATAGAAAGGATGGCGAAAGAAATCGCCTCTGACGAGAAAATGTAATGGTCGCTTCATAAAACTCGCGATTACGCAAGGTTCGAGGAAGGCGCTAGGATGGTTGCACGCCAAAATGACAGGACGATCTTTTGGTAGGCATTCGGTGTTGGACAAATAGATATTTTTACAAAATGCCAACAAGCCAAAATGAGTAAGCGGTCTAATGATATAGTATAGCATCGCTGTTAATCGAATTGACGAAGTGTGTATAGCTTGTATAGCTGTACAGATACTAATATAATGCTTGCTGAAAGCGACTTGTTTTGGATGTAGATGGACATCAATTCCATCTACATCCATCAAGGTTTCCTAAGGATAAAAAATAGCTGTCTGTCATTTTTTATCCTTAGGAAACCTTGTTCAACTCATTGCGATTCAATGCCGCCATGAGTTGAAAAAAGCAGATATCAGAGCTTTTATCATCTTTTACATTCTAAAGAAGCACAACTTATTATACACACATAAACGAATAGAGTGATAGAAAATTTAATACTTTTGTGTGCTTTACCAAATACCTTACAAACCATGTGGTAAAGAGAAAAGTGAAACTACAATTTTAGATGAAACGCAGTATAAATTTATTTCTATTTTCGATTATAATTCTGATTACCGCTTGTCAGCCAGAGAAGAGTTCCGAAAAATCTATTGAAGAGATTCGCAATTCAGATCTGGTAGGTAATGCCGCGATTATTCGCAATCCAGTTTCTGCGGATGAGGTGACAGACACTGTGAATGTGGCAAAGATGGAATTTGAAGAACCGATCTTTGAATTTGGAGAAGTGGAAGCTGGGGAAATAGTCACGCATACCTTCGATTTCAGGAATACAGGCAAAGTGCCGCTCTTGATTAGTGATGCGCGCTCGACTTGTGGCTGCACGGTGCCTGACTGGCCAGAAGAATTGATTCATCCAGGCGAGAAAGGACAAATCAAAGTTAAATTCAATACTAAAAATATGCTACGGATGCAAAAGAAACCAGTGACGGTAGTTGCCAATACCTATCCTTCGGAAACTAAGGTTTACTTGAGCGGTTTTGTGAGGGAGAAAAAAGAGGGCTAAAATTTCTATCAGATCAACAATTAAACAAATTAACAACAATTAGATATGCAATTTGAGACTTTATTATTACAGATAGATCCAGGCACGATGAATATGCTATTCATCGGTGGTATGCTAGTCGTGCTTTATTTTTTCATTATTCGTCCGCAGTCAAAGAAGCAAAAAGAGCAGAACAATTTCGTTCAAGACATGAAGGAAGGCGACAAGGTTGTAACGAACAGCGGTATCTTAGGAAAAATCTCCCGCATCGAGAAAAATACCATTACTTTAGAGGTTGGAGCAGGCACGAAAACGACGATTCGTGTTTTGAAGAATTCAATTTCTAAAGAATTAACGGAGAATGTGGTGCATGAAGAAAATTAAAGAATTTGCACAACGATTTAGATTGACCGAAACGAAAAAAGATCGGGCTATATTGATGACTTGCATCGGTATAGCCTTCGTTTTTTGGGTGCTCGTGAAGCTCTCGCAAGTCTACACCAGCGAGTGTGAAATTTTATTGGATTATGACTTACCTAAAGATAAAGTACTGCGCGAAACACCACCTAGAAAAATCGTTGCTACCATCAAAGGAAATGGCTGGAATCTGTTCAATGAATACCGTCATAACGCAGATAGAGAGGTTATGTTAGAAATCGTAGAAGACCGTAACTATCTTGATATCAATGAATTAAAAAATACTATTAATCGTTTTTTGGACAATAATGATCTAGAAGTTCAGCAGCTATCTCCTAATTTCATCATGGTCAACCTAGATAAAAAAACCTTCAAAAAAGTTCCTATAATTTTGGTGGATAGCTCAACCGTTGCCGATCAACATTTCCTTACCGACAGCATTCGATTATCGCAAGATAGTGCATTGATTTCTGGTCCAGAATCAGTCGTCAATCAATTCGATCATTGGAAAACTACTACGCTCAATTTCAAAAATCTAAATGAAAATATTGACATTCCGCTATTGCTCAGAATTCCAGAAAATCGGCAATTGGATATTGAACCGAAGAAAGTTACAGCAAGCATTGCAGTAGAAAAGTATACCGAAAAGAAATTCTTCGTTCCTGTTGTCATCAAAAATGCAAAGGACAGCATTAAAATTTTTCCTAAGCAAATCCAGCTAAGCATCACCGTAGGTGTGAGCGCTTATGACAGTATCTCCGCAAAAGATTTTGAAGCAGAAATTGATCTCGCCAAAGCCGTAGAAGGCTCTAATAACATTCCAATCAATATTACTAAACAACCAGTCGCCGCACAGCGCATTCATTTTAGTCCGAAGGCAGTAGAATATTTTATTTTGAAGCAGCAAGAGTAATTTCAGCAAGAATACTTGTATTTTTAGAGTGAATTTTTCTTTTAACGTAATATGGTTCTTCGAGTAAAAGAACGTAACTAGAGACAATGGGAAAAACATGGAATCAAATACAGTCCGATTTAGATTTTGAGGAAAAACTATTTCAGCAGACTAAATTGGTAATTTCAGAATTTTGTGCTTTGCCTGAAATTCAAATGCAGACATTCTACGCGTTTGCATTTGATATAGAAATTGAACAAGAGCATTTTGGTTTATGCTTGAACAGTGTCGATACTCTGGAGATATCTAAAGAGAAATATGTCAAAGGAAGTTTCTCTGACAAGGAGTATGAAATAGTATTTAATACAGGAGACTGGAAGTATCAATCATTCAACAATTCCAGTTATCCACTTATTGAAAATATTTGGAATTTGAAGATGAAACCAATCATAGCCTCTGTATTCAGCTATTACGAAAACATACAATTTGACGACAATTTAGTGGATATAGAAATAGTCGAGTTGACTGAACATTTTCATAACGGATTTATCCGATCTATTGAAAAAGTAATAGCAAGAATGAAAAAAGAAAAGATTTTTCACTGTCTAAAAAGAACAGATATATTTAGCGTGTATTTCTTAGAATTTCAAGATGATTTAAAAGATAAAGCAGTCAAAAATAGAATAAGTCAATATTATTAGCTTTTACTACAACTTTTTATACATAAAAAGCTAAAAATAAATTATTTCCAGCTTTTATTACTATTTTCGCCTTAGTTAAAGCTGAAAATAAATGAATCAATTAATAGGGAGACATAGAGAAATTCAAAAATTGGAGCATATTCGGGCGAAGAACCGTTCCGAATTTGTGGCGGTATATGGACGGCGAAGAGTTGGAAAAACTTTCTTAGTGAGAACGGTTTTTGATAATCAATTTACCTTCCAATTGACAGGTATTGCTAATGTAACCAAGGCACAGCAATTACTCAATTTCCACAGTCAATTACAGAAATATCAGTCCAAAAAATCACTTCCTATTCCTAAGAACTGGTTTTTAGCTTTCCAACAACTGATTACCTATTTGGAGCAATCACAGGACGAAAAAAAATTTGTTTTCTTAGATGAATTACCTTGGTTAGACAATCAGAAATCGGACTTTATTCCTTCGCTAGAACATTTTTGGAACAGTTGGGCTTCTGCCAGAAGTGATGTTCTGCTAATTGTCTGTGGTTCAGCGGCTTCTTGGATTATTAATAAGCTATTGAATCATCGTGGAGGTCTTCATAATCGAGTCACTGAACGCATTAAATTAGAACCTTTCAATCTAAAAGAAACTGAAACTTTCCTCAGAACTAAGAATGCGGCTATCACTCGCTACCAGATCGTGCAACTTTACATGGTAATGGGTGGTATTCCGTTCTATTTAGACCAAGTACGCTCAGATAGAAGTGCGATGCAAAACATTGAACAAATTTGCTTTGCCACTGATGGATTGCTTCGCTTTGAATTTGATAATCTCTTTCAAGCTTTGTTTTCAAAAGCAGAACGACACATCGCAGTGGTACGAGCTATCGCTCAAAAATCAAAAGGACTAACTCGAAAAGAAATCATTCAATATTCAAAAATTCCCAATAGCGGTACACTGACCAATATATTGGATGAATTGGAAAAAAGTGGATTTATTCGTCGCTACAATCCATTCCTTAAAAAAAAGCAAAATAGTCTTTATCAATTAGTTGATTTCTACACACTTTTTTACTTGCGCTTCATCGAATCTTCTGATCCTGCGGATCAAAATAATTGGCAAAATGCGACAGATTTGCCCAGTTATAAGGCTTGGAGTGGCTATGCCTTTGAGCAAGTTTGTTTATACCACATTCAACAAATTAAAGCGGCATTGGGTATCAACGGCGTCATCAGTAATAGTTTTGCATGGAAAAGTAGAGCCGTAAAAAACGGCGCAAAAGTAGACCTTATTATTGATCGAAGAGATCAAGTGATTAATCTTTGTGAAATGAAATTTTCTGGTGAAACTTATGCCATCACCAAATCTTATGCCAGCCAATTGATGAACAAAATTGCGTTGTTCCGATCAGAGACAGAAACTAAAAAAGCAATTCATCTGACTTTAATCACCACTTATGGACTACTTCAAAATGCTCATGCTCAATCCCTAGTTCAACATGATTTAACTATGGATGTACTCTTTGAATAAAGTAATGAATTGTATTCAAGCCCTCGCCAACCGCAAAACAGACTCCGCCATGGAACGCTCATTTGGCTGCCCTGCAATCATAATTTCGCAATAACCCAACTTTTTTAATGCTTTTGCGGTAGTCTCGCCGATAGCGACGATACGTTGGTGTGGTTGAAGTGTATTTTGATGAAAATAGGCTTCAACGTTGAGTGGACTCGTGAAGACGAGTAGGTTTTTATTTGACATATGGCAATCAGTTTTTTGTTCGTTTATATAAACGACCAAATCGTGAGATATTATGTGATTGCCTAATATTTTTTGTATTGATTGTCTGGAATTTCTGGCTCTAGGAAATAATACGCTCCGATTTTTGGCAAGTTGCAAAAAATCCGCCGCAATTTCTTCGGGTGTTCCATTTCCTTCAAAATTGGCTTTCTTTCCTAGTTTTTCAAGTGCTGTGGTTGTGCCTTTTCCCATGCACGCCAATTGAGTTTTGGAGAGATTCATCTCCTTGGAGAGCCCTTCAAAAAAGTAACGAATTGCTTTTCTGCTGTAAAAGAATATCCAGTCCGTTTCAGGAATTTCATTAAAGGTAATTGCTCGAAAATCAATTAAAGAACGACCCTCTACTACGAATCCCTCCGTTTCTAAAATTTGTCGAAATTCGCTATCCTCTTCTACATTTCTTGTAATGAAAACGCTCTTTTTCAAACCTCCTCTTTTACTGGATTCAGCTGCGCCACTACATCTTCTGCTAGACCAGAGGAAGTAGAATAGGACAACTGTACGTATTTGACTTTTCCATTCCAACTATCTGCTTTTGCCGCCCAAACGTGATAGTTATCCATTTGGTCAACTTGACAATAAACACCTAAAGGCATTTGACAGCCACCATCCATCAATTGCAATATTTTACGCTCCACTTTGACGGCTCTTGCTACTTCGTAATTATGAATTTTCTGCAAAATACGGCGCGTCGGAATATCTGATTCATTCACTTGATACGCCAAAACACCTTGCGCAGGTGCAGGCACAAATT
The DNA here is from genome assembly GCA_039176995.1 of Bacteroidota bacterium. GTDB lineage: Bacteria > Bacteroidota > Bacteroidia > Chitinophagales > Saprospiraceae > JAAUTG01. The sequence goes on along the minus strand of JBCDFY010000070.1, from coordinate 15,809 downwards.
CTCTTGGATCGAATTGTATAACTTCGTATTTTGAGAGATCAATTTCTAGGCGCGTTACGCCCGCTCCAGCCAACATAATGGCGTCAAATTGCCCTTCATCTAACTTGCGTAGACGCGTTGGCACGTTGCCTCTAATATCTTTTAATTCTATATCTGAACGGAAATCTAGCAGTTGCGCTTTTCGGCGAGCAGAAGAGGTTCCAACAACTGCGTTCTCTTTGATTTTCAACAGTTTAGCAGGACCTACCCCTTCTTTACGCATAATCAACCAATCCGAAGGATTTTCGCGATAGGAAACTGCTGATATTGCCAAACCTTCGGGCATCGTAGTCGGCAAATCTTTCATCGAATGTACCGCCACATCAATATCTCCACGCAGCAAATGATCTTCAATCTCTTTGGTAAAAAAGCCTTTTCCTTCCATTTTATCAAAGCCCAAATGCTGAATTTGATCACCTTTGGTTTTGATAATTACTAACTCAGAATCTACACCAATTTGCTTCAATTGGTCTTGCGTAAAATAGGCTTGCCAAAGCGCTAATTTACTACCTCTTGTTCCAATTTTTAAGGTCTTTTTTGCTGCTTCACTCATCGTCTATTGAAAATTTGCGCGAAGATAGCAATTTATATCAGCTGAGGTTTCATTGGATTGTCAATTGTTACCGAAGAATATCATCCAGCCAAGTCTGATCTTGTTTGCTATGAATAATCGTAATAACATATACAGTTGGAGGATTTTCTTCTACTCTAAATATGATTTTGTATGCCCATTTAGGAGCATAACGGTAAGTAAATTCTTTCTTTTCGATTAATCTAAGTAGAGGATGACGAGTAGGCGTATTTTGTAATGCTTCAATCGCTTCAATGAGTCCTTCTACAACATAACTGGCAGTTTCTACTGATTGATTGTCAATCAGATAGTCTTCGATTTCTGTCAATTGTTCTAAGGCTTTGAAGGTAGTGACAACATGATATTGACTCATAGATTCATCTTTTTTCTTAGCTCTTCTGTTGACAGATATTTTCCTTCTTTTATCTGTTGTTCACTTTGCTCAATCTGCTGTTCTAGATCTCTCTGGGTAATTGGCTCGCCAGTCATTTTATAGCCAATGACTTCGTCCTTAGCAAGATAGGTAGTAACCATAGCATGAACTGCCCTCAAGAAATGCTCATCTAAATCATCAATAAATTGGTGTAGGTCTGTTTTGATATCAACTGTTGTCATCTTATACTTTTATCTAAAAATGTTTTTTGATTTAAAAAAGTTCGGGAGACCTTTTCGTGTCACAACTCCAAATCCACATTCTCCTGCTCTTGCCAAATCAAACCTCTCTCTCCTAACTCCGCTAAAAACGGATCAGGATCAAATTCTTCCACATTTTTCACGCCTACTCCACCCCATTTTCCAGTCAGCATCATTTTTGCGCCCAACATCGCCGGAACACCCGTGGTATAGGAAACGCCTTGTGTTCCAGTTTCTTCGTAGGCAGCTTCGTGGCTGCAATTATTCCAAATGTAATAGGTCTTTTCTTTTCCATCTTTAATGCCTCGAATTCGGCAACCAATGGAAGTTTGTCCTGTATAATTGGTTCCCAGTTCACCTGGATCGGGCAGTACAGCTTTTAGAAATTTCAGCGGTACAATTTCTACGCCTTTGTACATAATTGGCTCAATACTTGCCATTCCAATATTTTGAATGACGCGCAAATGAGTCAAATATTCATCACCAAAAGTCATCCAAAAACGGGCGCGTTTGATGGTTGGATAATTTTTGACTAAAGATTCTAGTTCTTCATGGTAAATTAGATAGGATCTTTTAGGTCCGATATCAGGATAGGTAAGTGTTTCACAAAACTCGTGCGGCTCGGTTTCTATCCATTTTCCATTTTCGTAGTAGCGTCCTTTTTGGGTGATTTCACGAATGTTGATTTCAGGATTGAAGTTGGTAGCGAAGGCTTTTCCATGATCGCCAGCATTGCAATCCACGATGTCTAAATAGTGCATTTCATCAAAATGATGTTTAGCAGCATGAGCAGTGAAAATACTCGTTACGCCAGGATCAAAACCGCAACCTAAAATTGCTAATAAGCCTTTTTCCTTGAAACGATCTTGATACGCCCACTGCCAACTATACTCAAATTTAGCCTCTTCTTTCGGTTCATAATTAGCAGTATCCAAATAATGAACACCTGCTGCTAAACAGGCTTCCATAATCGTCAAATCTTGATAAGGCAAGGCAACATGAATGACCAATTTCGGTTGAAACGAACGCAGCAAAGCAGTCAATTCAGGAATATTCTCAGCATCTACTTGTGCTGTTGTAATCTGCTGATGTCCAGTTGCTTCCATTGCATCTTTTGCAATTTGATCACATTTGGATTTGGTGCGACTCGCCAGCATAATTTCAGAAAAAATTTCAGGTTGCTGCGCGCATTTGAAGGTGACTACGCGCCCTACTCCACCTGCTCCAATTATCATTATTTTAGACATAGGGAATGTTCTGCTTTTTGATTAAAAGTTGGTAGGTTGATTATTGCACACAGAGTTGGCAGAGTACGCAGAGGTAGACAATTATAGCTGAAATTTCTGCGTGGAATAAATTAATCAGCCTAGCATTAGAAATTCGAGGTGAAAGTAAGCATATGTTTAAATTTCAAGCCTAATTTCTCAAAAAATAATGTCATAACCTTTGCCATTAAAACTTGTTAGGCTCACATGAAAAAACAACGCACGAATTGGCTAATTGAACGATTCGAAGATCAGTTATTGGAACGTAATTTCGAGCATCTTCCAGAACGAAGCCAGTTTAGGAAAACGCATTTGAATGGCTTTCAGAATATGATATACAACGTAACGGATTATGATGATTTGAGCATCGTAGATGTATTCGTTGGTCTAAGAAATGATGCAATTGAACAGTTGGCGATTCCTTTTTTGCAAGGCGCAAATCGTCATATCAATGATCTAAATACCATTGTAACTTCCATTCGCCACTTCCTGCCTGAATCTCCCAATCGTTTCAAGGTTTATTCGCCGAAAGATGCGCAAGTTGTTGTTAATCAGAGCATTGACTTTCTTCAACAACACGGTTTTGCAGTATTAGAAAAACTACAAAATCTGAACAATTTGAATGCTTTGCTCAATGATTTGACTCAAAAAGAACTCAAATGGTGCGCCAACCCCTACAATCGAGCGGTGCGTGCCTTAATTGCTGCTCGACTTGCTTTCCATCCTGATTTTGAGTTGTTGGCACAGTACTATTTGGATGATTTGGATAGAAGATATACGATTCCGAAGCACCTCAATCGCTTTAAAGAATTGGTTGTTTTTTTGGAAAGTTATTCGGTTAATTAAAAAGAGATGCCTTCCTTTAGAAGACATCTCCAATCGCTATTAAAACTAGCTACGTTATTTTTTATTGATGAACAGAAAATGAAAAAGCTATCGATTCCTTTAAATCTGTTACAAAATAGACTTGACTTCGAACCACAAAGGATAAAGAAAACAAAGAGGATAGAATGTAAACCTTTTGTGTCCTTTGTTCCTTTGTGGTTAATTAGAACTTGATGATTCGACTATCTCACTCTTTCATCGGTTCAATTTCTCTCCTAATAATGCTCAAAATCCACAATATTGTACCCTTGCTCACCTAACTCTTTCCATTTGTTCTTGAAAGAATTCCAATTGACGTTGTGCCATAGATAAGTGCCGTTGCTCTTCTTGCGATAAACGCCTAGATATTTGTAAGAAGAACCAACTCTAACTCGTTCAAAATCAATTAAATGAATACCATCTCTTGCAAGTTCTTTCCACTTATTCGTGAAGGCAGACCAACTGTTGTAGTTATAAAGCGCGTAGCCATCCGTGCCTGCTAAATAGACACCAACGTAGTATTGTCGGTCTCCACTTCGGAAGGTTTCAATGTCTACTAAACGATAGCCATCTTCGCTCAATTCTTTCCATTTGTTCGTGAAGCTGCTCCAAGAACTGTACTGATAAAGTGCGTATTTTCCACTCATTTTATGGAAGACACCAGAATAATAACGCTTGCTGCCACTTTTGAAAGTTTCGATGTCCACCAAGCGATAACCATCTTCGCTCAGCTCTTTCCATTTGTTCGTAAAGGCAGACCAACTGTTGTATTGATAGAATGCATGAGCACCGCCGCCCGCTTTTTCAAAAACTCCATCGTACAAACGCTTGCCACCTTTCACATAAGTTTCCATATCAAATAAACGATAACCTTTATTTGCCATTTCTTTGCGCTTTGCATTGAAATTTGCCCAATTTGCACCAATCCAAAGAAAGTCATCGTTAGTATTTTTGCGGAATAGACCTGTGAATCTACCAGAGAAAGCGGAATTGGCGGAGTAAGGATAAATCGCAACTAGCGCATTCACATCTCCTTCGCTCAATTTCTCTCTTTGACCAACATCTTTTCCATTTTTTACGACGATAGTCGGCAACCCATTCTTGGAAAATGCTTTTTCAGAATAGTGCATGATAGAATTGTAATCGTACGAACCTAGATCAATACCATCCGAGCAATGTCTATGGAAATTACCTGCTTTTCCTTGTTCGATATTTTGCCAATTGATGACAACGTACTCGTTTCGGTCGCAACGAGATTGCTCGTGCCAAAGTCCTGCGGCGTGACCAATTTCGTGCATGATTGTTCCTCTGGAGCAAGAGCCAATGATGATAGTTTGGCGACCACCTTTCATACCGACCCAAGATTGACATTTGTTGCCATTGATGAATTCTACATAATTGGCGTGCCCATTTCTTGGTACTAATTTCAGCGGCGTGCGCTCGTTCATTTCTTTGATCGCTGACACGATGCTGCCGTACTTTGGATGACCTGCTTGAATTTTGTAAGGAATCGTCGCATTTGGCCATCGTCTAAACAGACTGGCGTGTGCAATTCCACGACTTTCAATCTCTCCCAAATCCTCTTCGTGCCCTAGAATCATATCGCCTTCTGCCACCAAATGACCATCTTCATCAATTTCGACAATCATCTCGACGGCCTCTTCGTGACCTGGCATCTGATATTTTACAATCCGCTGATTTTCGAGTAAGGAATCCGGATTGATTTGTCCTGCATTGGCAACGGGACGTTCAGTATTGTCTTTTACATTTTTGAGTTCTAATAAATCGTCTTGCGAATCGCAAGCAGTAAATAGATTAAAGATGATTAAGGACATAGCGATGCCCGTCCACTTAAAAACAAGAGTTCTCATGGTTAAAATAGATTTTTGATTAAAAAATTTGATTGATTCCAGAAGCCAAAAGCGAGAACATTTCACTGTCAGAAGTCAGAAAAACACGTTTTCTGTCAACGAAGTAATCTGTCTTCTGTCAGGCCATCTTAGACGGACGATCTGACCTCTAGCAAAGGCTAGGTAAAACTCTGTTTGGTAAGTGTAATGTGTGCAATCCACGATGGCTATGGGAATGGTTTTCAAAGGGTTATTTTGTCTTCATTTGGTATTTGTGGTCTTTCTGTTATCCAGTGACTTCCCGTCACTGGATAACTTTAGTTCAATTACGTATTCAGTTTGTTATTTCTAAGATCAGTTCATTCAGCAGGATTATGAGTACAATTGGGCGAAAGACCATCAGGCAATTCTGGGATAGTATTTTGCAAGCAATTCATGAAATTATCAATACTCTCCAAGCAAGTTTTCAGCGTTGATATATCGTAGAATTGATTAGCATGCTGCTTGCCTTCCAAAGTTATTTCTCCTTGATCGGTAATATAAGTTCCTTCTTCAAAAGCGATCTTAGTAGGCGATTCGCAAGACGCGCCAGCAAGCATTCCATCCAGTGCATCAGTAGTAATCGTCGAACCAGATTTTGCCAGCAGAACAATGTCGTGTCGAGCAATGCCATTGGCATAAAGTGCTGTTGTAGTTTCGGGTACTTTAAGCGAAGTAGTACCTTGTAAAGGCTCTACGGAACTTTGAATTTGATCGCCCTTCGTCAAATGATCGAGGTTAAAACTGATGCTCATTGTATTGATGATCGTATCTACAAATTTAATGGTATCCGCTTCTTGAAAAGCCTTGATCGCTAAAGTAAAGCGATATTGACTTGCACCTTCTACTGCCTTCCATTCATAACGAATTCTCTTTTGATTTTGATCGGACATTTCTTGTTCCCTCATGCGTGTTCCGCCCGTCGCTAAAGAGGTAGCGCGATAGGTTCGAGTGAAAACAGGTTTTCCACGTCCGTAGATATTAGAGACTCTAACTTCCAATTGATCTCCTCGCCGAAAGCCTCGGAACTCATTCATTTTCAGCCTTACTTTGGTTTCTTGAGTGCGCATACTTTTGATTTCTTCTCCATTTTTTAAGAGTTGAAAAAGATAAACATTTGCTTGCTCCGCTTTTGACCAAGTGTAAGTCATCTCACGCTCATTCTGCGTTCGATTGATTCCACTTTTATGTCGTCCTTCTTCTAAATTGACGGATTCAAATGCAGCAACTCCAATATTCGTTATTTCAATTTTTGGTTTCTCTTCTACTACTTTTTCCTCCGATTTTGTATCATCGCATTGGGAAAAGAGCAGCAACAATAAAATAGCTCCTGAATAAATAAAGTGTGTTTTCATAACGTATTAGTTTTAATATGCTTCTAACGATTCGTTATTTGTTTGTCCTTTTCTTTAAAAGTACATTGCAAAGATACAGGCAAGTCAAAAAGAAGGCAATTACACTTTTTGGGAATTGTTTCTTCTAGTTATAAAAAAAGGAGTCGGACGCTTTTGAAGCGTCCGACTCCTCACAAGTTTTCCAAAGTCCAGTTTCAAGTATTTTATTATCAAACAAACTTCAAACCACACTTCTATGAAAGGGACGAAAATCGTTCGTCTAATTCGCCAATTCACACAAGAAGAGCTCAAATCTTTTGAGAAGTTCTTACAATCTCCTTATTTCAATACTAACGAGAGTGTCCTAAAATTGTACCATTATTTGCTGCAGTTTGTCCCTGATTTTAGAGAAGAATCTATGAGTCATGAGGCAGCTTATGCTTTTATCTATCCTGATAAAGTATTCAATTACAAGGGTTTGAATAAATTACGCGCTGTACTTTTACAGTTAACAGAGCGATTCATCTCAATTGAGACCTTGGAGCAAGAAGCATTCACGTCTACTCTTTATTTGTTGAGATTTTACGAAGCGCGTATACTCCTTGTAGATTTTGAAAGCCAAATTAAAAATAGTAAGAAAAAGTTGGAAAAGGAAAAAACAAAAACAACGGAGTATTTTTACAAACAGTTTTTGTTAGCAAAAGAAGAAGATCGTTTTCGAGCGGGACGTTTTCAGCAATTTGATTATAGCGTGATTGCTGATTTGGATCGCTACTATTGCATGGAGAAAATTGCATACCTCACAAATGCTAAAAATTACGCCAATATTCATGCGAAACCATTTGCTTTTACGCTTTCTCCTCAAGCCATTTTTGAAGGACAAGAACAAGTTAGTTTTGCAGCCTGGCAAGAAGCACTTTCCTTGCTTTCAAGTGAAGAGAAACTACCTCATTTCAATCACTTGAAATCGCTTCTTTTTGAACATCCCGATTTGTTCTCTACTAATGATTTACATAACTTTTGTAGCTATCTACAAAATCACGCCATCACACTTTTTAGTAATAAATACGAATGCTATTTACAACTATTTGCACTCTATCAATTTCAGTTGGAACGCGGCGTATTTGATGATTTTAACTTCAATGCGGAGTTATTTCGCAATGTAGCTTCGGTTGCTGTTAATTTGGGAGAGTTAGATTGGCTAGAACAATTGATCGTGCGTTTTGAGCAACAAATTTTAGCCTTCGACAATGGTTTATATGAATTGACTCAAGCACGTATTCATTTCAATCGGCAACAATACGAAACCTCAGAAACCTACATTTGGGAGGCAGAAAGCAAAGCCAATGAAGTAGAGAAAGCCTTTATTTATCCCTTGAAAATCAAGCTCTTTTATGAGACTAATCGCGATATAGAAGCTATCGCGAATAGTTTCAAAACCTTTTTGCATCGCTTGAAGAGCAAATTGCCTAAGAACCATCAATACGTTGTTCAACGCTTCCGTAATTTCAACAACATTTGTACGAAAATTGCAAAATTGAATACAAGTAGTTCCATTGAAGCTCAACTTAAAGCCATCAGCAATTTAGAAGCCGATTTGTATGACGAAAGCAAGCACATTCCAGAAAAGGAATGGCTGTTGAAAGTTTTAGAGCTGCAGTTGCCTAGAGGGGTTGGCATACAGCTGGCAGAAGAAAGAGAAGTGTTGAGAAAAGCAAAAAGTTCAGCCTTATTAGCTGATTTTGAGCAATTCCTGACGACACATAAGAATATGATGACCGAAGCCCAATACCAAGCAAATTTTAATTTTGTCCGTTTTCTAAGGGCGAAGGAATTGAAGAATATTTGTCATGAAGAGTTTCTAGCAGAACGACAATACTTTTTAGGCCGATAAGATTCCTTACCTTTAGTGATACCCCATAAGCAAATGAAACGGCTAGTTAGCATAAAGCTGACTAGCCACTTCATTGTTAAAATAAACGGAAATGCGTTTCTTATTTTACTACAAATCGCTTCACCATCTTTTCTCCATTCAGTACGATTTCATAGAAATAGAGTCCTTTGGGCAAATCATTCAATTGACGCTCAAAATTATAATATCCAGCATCTTGATAACCCTCAAAAACAGTCTCTACCATTTGTCCTCTCGCATTCAGTAAATAGATACTCACATTTTTTGCCTCCAATAATTCCAATTGAAGATTATGATTTACGCTCGCTGGATTAGGCGAGACGACTGCTTTGGTTTGAATAACTGGTTCGGTCAAAAAAATAAAATTTTCTCTGTTCTCTAATGAATTAGACAATGGAATTAGCGGAAATGTACGTCCACTACTCAATGCCATCCATAGACCAAAAGAGCCTTCTTCAAGACTTCCACTAGCAAATATCAAACCAGACTGTCCACCTCTAAATCGCAACTTTGCTCCATAAGTTCCTAATACAGTTTCATTATCATCCGCTGGAGTCAATACAAATGGATAATGGTCAGCAGGCAAATATTGATATGCTGCTCCAAAGTTTCCATAGGTTACATCATCAAATAGAATATTTTCCAATAATAAATCTACTCCTGGAGCATCAAAACCTCCATGAAAAAATTGCAACGCAACTTCTCCTTCATTTGCGTCAATTTCAGCACCCTCCAAAACACTGATTTCAACAGGGACATCATCAGTAGCGTCAAAAGTCCCATGTGCTACAAGAATATAAGATTGGTCAGGTCGAATCGTTATTTTTTGAACTAAATTTTCGTAACCTTCTCCAACTGGATTCAATTCTAAATCATAAGTTCCAGCCTCCACTTTTATAAATTTAGAGGCAGAACGATACTTAGCTCTAGAAACTACTAATCGCCCATTTACGGTAAGACTAGCTCTTTGATCATGGATATTGTGAATGAGTTGAACATGAGCGGTGCCTTCCTTAGGCTGCAATTTACTACTAGGCACAAAATCTACTCCTAAAATCCGACCTCCATCATATTGTGTCTCATCGTGTGTCTGTCCAATATAAGAGACCATTTTAGTTTCTAAATCTAATTCATATAGCTCATCCTCAACGGTTGGAAAATATAATTTGCCATCGTTGTGTGCTATATCTCCTGCCCCATAATAACTGGTTCTTAAAAAGAGTGGTGGAAATGTAGAAGAACTCACAGAAGAAAAATCTAGCTTATAGAAACTGGAAGATCTGTTGGAGAGACCATCGTGCAAGTACAAGTCGCTACCTGCAAAAACCATTTGGTCAATGTCTGATGGAGAACCATGATTATAATCTACTTCTGTAATGTACTCACAGCTCGCATCTGTTGGACTTACTTTCACGATGGTCTCTGAATAAAAATCGTTGTCGTCCACTCCTGCATCCACGCTTGCGGACATATACAAAGCTCCATCATCTTCGTTGTAGGCGAGCGCCTCAACAAGAGGAAAAGTTTCTCCAGACAAAGTGAGTTCTCCAATTCTTTCCACCTTTCCATCCAAATTGATCTTTGCTAATGAAAAAGGAGGTCTATTTCCATCCCCCACAATTCCATAGAATACACAATCTTCCTTAGAAAAGGCAATATCTTTCAAAATCAAATCACCAAAATCATCATCCATCAGTGCAACTTCCGCAGTAGTAGCATTTTCTGTATTGATTTTAATCAGTTGATTGTTAATACTTCCTATGAGCGTCTGTTCTTCTTGAGCTTTAATTTGTGAGGAAATCAGAATAAGGATAAAAAATAGAAGGTTTGGAATACTTAATTTTTTAAACATGATGGTTTCTTTATTAATTAAATTCGTTTATGATTCGGACGCAAAGCTACATTCATTGTTACATTTTTAGTGAGAAAACGGTAAATATCCGACGATCGGTTGATTATTAGGAATAATCGGTAGTCATCCTTCTGTTTCAAGGTCAAAACCGTTCTTTTTAATGGAACGACAATATTTTCTGAATTAAGAAGCCGATCTCCTCAAAACATCCTAACTTTGTAGAAAAATCGAAACATATGACATTCCTCTGCATTTCTTGTTATTTCAAGGGTAATGCTTTCCTGAAAGCACTTAAAGAACAAGGAAATACCGTTTACTTATTAACCCTCAAAAGTCTAGAACACGAAGCTTGGGTCAGAGATTCTATTGATGAGTTTTTCTACATGGATTCGGATGCCAATTCGCCTGAAAATTTCGGGAATTTGGGAAAAGGTCTGGCTTGGCTAATGCGCTCTCGTAAAATTGATCGCATTGTTGCTTTGGACGATTATGATGTAGAAAAAGCAGCGTATTTGAGAGAGCAGTTCCGCGTTCCGGGCATGGGACAAACAACGGTTCGCTACTTTAGAGATAAGTTGGCAATGCGTATGAAAGCTGCCGAAGCAGGCATCAATGTTCCTGCCTTCACCGCACTTTTCAACGACGATGACATCAATGCCTACGCCGATAGTGTACCAACTCCTTGGATCATCAAACCTCGCTCGGAAGCCTCCGCTTCGGGTATGCGCAAAATCCATTCCAAAGAACAACTTTGGCAATTGCTAGATGAAATTGGAGAAGATCGCCATCGCTATTTATTAGAGCGATTCACACCAGGTAGCGTTTACCATGCAGATGCACTGACTGTGGATGGCGATGTGAAATTTGTGCGCACTTCTAAATATATGAATACGCCTTTTGAGGTAGCTCATGGTGGCGGAATATTTAGAACACACACACTAGAATTTGGTGGAGAAGAAGATGAAGGAATAAAAGAAATTCACGAGCAAGTCTTGAAGGCATTTGGAATGCAATTTAGTGCTTCGCATACCGAGTTTATTCGAGCAGACGAAGATGGAAAGTTCTATTTTTTGGAAACTTCCAGTCGAGTTGGTGGCGCACACATCGCAGAAATGGTAGAAATGTCTTCGGACATTAATCTTTGGGCAGAATGGGCAAAAGTAGAAGATGCAATGGCAAAAGAAATTGATTATCAGTTGCCAGCAGTGCGCAATAAATATGCGGGTATTTTAGTTTCGCTTTCCCGTTTCCAACATCCCGATATGTCTGTTTTTAATGAGCCAGAAGTCGTCTGGAAGATCAATAAAGAGTACCATGTCGGTATGATTGTACGTTCTGAGAGTAGAGCGCGTGTTATTGAATTGCTCGATCAGTATATTCCGGTGGTCTATCGCGATTTTCATGCGAGTGCACCTGCAAATGAGGAGTTGACGCATTCGTAGTTGAAGAATATCAACTTCTTTTTGAATAAAGTACCGTATAAACCAAGTAAGGGATTTTCCCTTTGTTACTTGGCGCGCCTTTCGGCGCGCAGAGATTTTTGTAGGGAGAGCGAGATTTTGGGCATAACGCCCAAAACCTCGCTCTCCCCAAAGTGATTTTTCGCTGTGAAGCAGCGGAATACAGACTACTCAAACTTAGGTTTACAGTGTACTAAAGCAAATCAATGATAAGTTATCAAATAGAAAATGACCTTTCGGTAAAAGAATTTAAGTCTGTTTTGATTCAGTCAACTTTAGGAGAAAGAAGACCAATAGACGAACCAGAACGGTTAAGCACTATGCTGAAACACGCCAACTTAATCATCACTGCAAGAGATGGTGAACGTTTGGTTGGCGTTGCGCGTTCTCTCACCGATTTTTGCTATTGTACTTACTTGTCTGATCTTGCCATCGATCAAGATTATCAAAGGCAAGGTATTGGTAAAGAACTGATTAGACGCACCAAACTAGAAAGTCCTCGAGCAAATTTGATTTTATTAGCAGCACCAGCAGCAGTTTCTTATTACCCTAAAATTGGTATGGCACAACATGAATTCTGTTATCTTTTAAAGGATCTTAATGATTTAAAATAAGTCTTTCCTCTTTTATTGAATTCTCCATTTTTCAAAAAGAAAGCATTATGAAGCAAAAATATATCGTCTCCTTCTTCCTACTTTTTCTTTTAGGAACAAGCACACCCAGTCTAATAGCACAAAGTGCAGACGCACCACGCATCGAAAAAAAGGGCTACGACAAAATGCTCAAAACCCTACTCGACCACAGTGTGGATGAAGTAAGCGTTCAAGAAGCAGCAGCCTTGAAAGAAGATGCTGTTTTCCTGGACGCAAGAGAACCAGCAGAATACAAAGTAAGCCATATTGATGGTGCAAAATTTATTGGTTATGAGCATTTTAGTCTAGCTAATGTCAAAGATATTCCAAAGGATAAGAAAATCATTGTTTACTGCTCAGTAGGTTATCGAAGTGAAAAAATCTCTGAAAAACTACTGGAAGCAGGCTTCAAAGATGTGTCTAATTTATACGGCGGCATTTTTGAATGGAAAAATCAAGATCAAGAAGTGGTGGATACCAAAGGAACTACCGAAAAAGTGCACGCTTATGATCGAATGTGGGGATTTTGGTTGAAGGAAGGAGAAAAAGTCTATGATGGCGGCTAATGCTTGATCACGGACAATAGGACCCTGCCCATTAGACATTAGAGTACTCTGAGAACGTTTTCACATTGCTGTAAACTATAAATCCTTGATTATCAGCTCTTGTATTACTCTTCTCTTTGTGTTCTTTTATTTCTTTGTGGTTCGTATAAATAATTACTGTTTCCTACTCATCTTTCAAGATATTCGTCAATAACGCATTTACTTGCGGTGCATTCAACCCAACACGCATATTAGGATGATACAACAGACGAACGACTTCTCTATCCAGATCTGAATACTCCGTGGCAAATCCTCCATCATTAGCTGTTTCATAGAATATGCTTCCTGGATATCTCGGAGAATCTTTTCCCAAACCCAAGGCTTGCGTTATTTCTTCTAAAATTAAACTCTGCTGCTGTTGCAAATTGGCTCTTTGTGTATCTACAAAAATTCTTGCTCTATTGATATTGTTGCCTTGCCACCAAACGTAGAAGTAACCAAAATTCGTCGAACCTACATTTATATTTGGCGAAGTTCTTCTGAATTCCGCATTGCTACCAAAGAAGAGGTAACAGTTGGAGGAGCTAGAATCGCTTACCATTTCTACGGAAAAACCGTCCGTCGCTAATTCGTTAATATCAGCAAGCGTTTGTTCTACTTTTTCCATATTTTCAGTAGAGGGATTTCCTCCTACAAATATTTTCATCGGATTCCACCATTTGCGCGTAATTTCAGGCACACTACCATCTTCAAAACCTAGCGCGACTTCTATGAAATAATTAATGACCTGCATTTCAAATGCACTGAGCTCTTGTTTCGGTAAGATGATTTCTTCTTCTTCTTTTGAACAGGAAGCGAAGAGGAGGATAATGGCTAGAATATTGATTAAAAAGATTTTATTTTTCACGTCTGGCAAACATTTTTAGTCTAAAATTCTAAGTTTTTTAGGTAATATAGCCATGTTTATTCGATATGAGATAAAGATGAATTATTTATAACCACTTCTTCCGTTTAAAAATCCAAATCATCGCTACCAATAAAACCGCCATTGTACCTAACAATACAAAATAGCTATACTTCCATTGCAGTTCTGGCATATGTTCAAAGTTCATGCCGTAGATACCTGCTAGGAAAGTCAACGGAATAAAAATAGTAGAAACAATAGCGAGTACTTGCATCACCGTATTCATTTGAAAACTCAATTCAGAAAGATGCAGGTCTTGCAAACTATTGAGGTTTTCGCGATAGGTTTCAATCAAGTCAAGGGTTTGGATAATGTGGTCGCGTAAATCTCGAAGGTAAGGTTCAGTATTTTCGTGAATGAGTTCATTTTCAGTATCCATCAATTGGCTACTCAATTCTCGTAATGGAATGGTCGTTTTCCTAATGAGCAACATTTCTTGTTTGAGATCATAAATCTTCGTTCGGTTTTCTCTGGATTGCCTTTCAATAATATCACGCTCAATCTCTTCCACAACCTGTTCTACCTCTTCCAAAGCGATATAATATTGATCTATAACAGTATCAATCAAAGCATAAAGCAAATAATCTGCACCGCGCTTTCGGATTCTGCCACGTCCATTTTTCAGCCTTGCTCGGATGGCTTCGAATAAATCAGTCGCGTCTTCTTGAAAAGTTAGTAAATAACCTTCTCCCAAATAAAAAGCAACTTGTTCCAGTTTTACTTTTCGTTGGATTTTATCAAAAGTAAACGCCTTTAAAGTAATAAATACACCTTCTTCATATTCATCCAATTTGGGTCGCTGATAAGTATCAGCAATGTCTTCCAATGCCAGAGGATGAACTTTGAACACTTTCCCAATTTCCTCTATAATTGCCGTATCGTGTAAGCCGCGAATATCATACCATTGAATATAATCTTCCACGGGTTGATGAAAACTGGTGATCGTTTCACTATCAACGGTTTGTTCTTCTATTTCTTGCTCATTGTACTGCAAATAATGCAAGTGAATTTTCTCCACTTTTCGATCACCTGTGAAGACCACAGAACCTGGAGGAAGTCCAACTTTTTTCTTGGAAGAAAGTAAATGAATCATATATATTTATCTGATTTTTAACAATAAATTCACACTTTAATTTTCTATTTTTATCAGAAATTCGCTATTTATTAGTACGCTCGGTTTCTGACAAAAATGAAGAGGTAATGAGTCAAACCTTTTGATCTACAATTATAGACTTGCCAAGTTTACGAAACTTAGCAAGTCTCAATCCACCGATTTAACCCACTACAAATGAAGAATTATTATTTCACATTTTCTTCGCTTTGATTGGTAGAAGTATTTTTATGCACCAAAGTTCGATGTGGGTAAGGAATTTCAACGCCTGCCGCATCAAAGCGTTTTTTGATACTTTCGTATAAGTCACAACTTAACACGAAAGCATCAGCCGCTCCCTTTGCCCAAGCCCAAGCGCGAATATTGACGGAATATTCCCCTAAGGAAAGAACACGAACGGTCACTCTTGGTGCATCATTTTCTATTTGTTCTGCAGTGCGTGGATCAAAATATAAAGGGTGATTTCCGACTTCTTCGCGCATGATTTCTTTCGCTAAATCAATATCGCTTTCGTAGCTAATTCCAATATCTATCCAACGGCATATTTTATCCTCCACAAAGTCAGAGTTGATGATAATTTCATCACTAATGATAGAGTTATACTTTAACAGGCTAAGATTTGAACATTTTCAAAAGATTGAAAATTCCAAGATAAAAGAGAGAGTAACTTATTTTTCATATGATGAAGATTGTCCAAATAGAGCTTTAAAGCATTTTTAAATTCCTCAAAAGAGGGGT